>CALBEV010000147.1 GCA_937891045.1 uncultured Burkholderiales bacterium
ACTTGCATGTGTAAAGCATTCCGCCAGCGTTCAATCTGAGCCAGGATCAAACTCTATAGTTCGATCTTGATAGTTTTTTGTCTCTTTCGAGACCACTCATTAAAAACGGAATTGAAGTGAACTTCACTTCTATCTTCATGAGCGTTTTAAGTCTTGCGACTCGGTTACTAGAACCTGGCAATCGCCTTAAAACGCCCACGCTTATCGGCTGTAATTTGTTAATGAACTTTGGTCTTGCGACCTGCTCTGCTGCGATCAGCTAAGCCGGTTAGTCTAACACTGTTTTTGAAGACCTGTCAAACCTTGGGGTTTTCCCTGCTTTTGCTTCGCTTCGTTTCCGAGGGTTTTCAAAAGCTGAGCCCGCTACTATAGCGCACTTTTTGGCCCCTCCCGGCTTTTTCTCTACAAACTCTTCAGGGAAATGCCCTCCATCTCTCGCAACACCTTGTTTTTATTGAGATTTTGGCTTCGAAATATTTTTGAAATATTTGCTCGCATGAGTTGATTGGCGCCATTTTTTTGGCCGTAGTGGCGGGTGTTGCGCAGTTTCCATCGATCCCCTTTAAGGCCATCTCGCTTTGAAGGCTGCCATGCTCGTGATGGGCGTGGCAGCCTTGATGATGAACTTTGAAGATCGTTGCCATGCCCGTGATGGGCGTGGCAGCTCTTGATGGTGCGCTTTGAAGGCTGCCATGCCTGTGTGGGGCGCGACAATTGATGAGGCACTTTGCAGATCGTTGGTTCACTGGAACCAGGGGGGGTGAAAGTCGTGCAGCTTTAGCGCGTCGGGATAATGCGGTGATGGCTCTCATCACACTACAAGCAGCACAGCTGGCATTTGGCGACGTTCCCCTGCTAGACAAAACAGCACTTTCGATAGAAACCTCGGAGCGCATTGGCCTGATTGGCCGCAACGGAACCGGCAAGTCTTCTCTCCTGAAGATCTTGGCGGGCATGGAGCACCTGGACGACGGCGTGATCCAATTTCAGCAAGACTTGAAGCTGGCGTACGTGGCGCAAGAGCCCGTTCTAACCCCAGAGATGACGGTTTTTGACGCGGTGAGCGAGGGTTTGTCGCCCCTGAAAGCGGTGCTGGAGCGCTACTACGCTGGCGAAGGCGACCTCAACGCTCTGCAAAACAAAATCGAGATGCAAGACGGCTGGAACTGGGAGCAGCGCGTGACCGAAACACTGCAACGCCTGCATTTAGACGCCGACGCCTTGGTGGGCAGCCTGTCTGGCGGCACCAAAAAGCGAGTGGCCTTGGGCCAAGCCCTGGTGACCTTGCCCGACATGCTGCTGCTGGACGAACCCACCAACCACTTGGATTTGGACAGCATCCAGTGGCTGGAAGATTTGTTGGTGGAGTTCAAAGGCAGCGTGGTCGTCATCACCCACGATCGCGCCTTCTTAGACAAGGTGTCCACCCGCATCGTCGAGCTGGACCGAGGGCATTTGTACTCCTACCAAGGTAATTTCCAAGCCTACTTGTTGACCAAAGAAGCCGAGCTGGCCGCTGAAGCCGTGACCCAAGCCAAAGCCGACAAACTGCTCGCGCAAGAGGAGGTTTGGGTGCGCCGCGGGGTGGAAGCACGCCGAACCCGCTCGGTGGCGCGGATTGCCCGCTTAGAGAAGTTGCGGGCTTCGCGGCAAGCACGGCGCAACACCATGGGCCAGGTGAAAGCCAGTGTGGACGCAGGTTTGCCCAGCGGAAAAATTGTGGCCGAGTTGACCGACGTGACCATGTCCTTTGGCGACAAAACGGTGGTGAACAACTTCAGCGCGACCTTGCTGCGCGGCGACAAAGTGGGATTGGTAGGCCCGAACGGCGCGGGCAAAACCACCTTGCTCAAACTCATCTTGGGTGAGCTGCAAGCCAGCAGCGGCAAGGTGCGCCAAGGCGCGAATTTGCAAGTGGCCTATTTCGACCAAATGCGCAACGCCTTGGACCTGGACGCCACGTTGGAAGACTTCATCAGCCCGGGCAGCGAATGGATTGAGATTGGCAGCCAGCGCCAGCACGTGAAAAGCTATTTGGGCGACTTTCTTTTCTCGCCAGCCCGCGCCAATTCGCCGGTGCGCACCCTCTCTGGTGGCGAGCGCAACCGCTTGCTGCTGGCGCGTTTGTTCGCCCGCCCTGCCAATGTGCTGGTGCTGGACGAACCCACCAACGACTTGGACATCGACACCCTGGAACTGCTGGAAGAGTTGCTGCAAAACTACCCTGGCACCGTGTTTTTGGTCAGCCACGACCGCGCCTTTTTGGACAATGTGGTCACCAGCACCATCGCCTACGAGGGCGACGGCCATTGGCGCGAATATGAAGGCGGTGTGCAAGATTGGTTGCTGCAGTCCAACCGCGCCAAAGTGTGGTCGCAAAAAGCAGCGGAGATCAAACCCGCGCCAGCAGCAGGAAAAAGCACGGCAAGTACAGCTTCAAAGACATCGACTGGCGCAGGTGAGGCGGCGAATGCAGGCCATGGGCAGGCTTCGCAGGCGCAGCATGAGACCCATCAATCTGTCCCTGCCAAAGCCCCCGTCAAAAAACTCAGCTTCAAGGAACAGCGCGAATACGACAGCCTGCCTGGCCTGATTGAAGCTTTAGAACAAGAACAAGCCGCCTTGAACAACGCCTTGGCCGACGGCAGTTTGTATGTCAGCGACCCCCAAGGCGCGGCCGAGAAAGCAGCGCGGGTGGCGCAGATTGACGATGAATTGCTGGATGCCATGGAACGCTGGGAGGCTTTGAGCCAACGCGTCCCCGCCGCATGACGCCCAAAGAACAACAGGGCCAGCGTCATCACAGGCGTGCTGCCCCTGGCCACCGCGGCACTGGCGGCGGTGATGAACCGCCAGCGCCCGTCTCTGGGGTTTTGGGTCTGCGCCGTCACCGGCACGGCCTTGGTGGTGAGTTTTGCATTGCTGCGCTCGGGCCAAGCTGGTTTGGCCTTGCATTTGGCCGATGTGTTGTTGCTGTGTGCCATGGCGTTTGCCGCCGTGGGCTATGCCTGGGGTTCGCGCATGTCGCAAAGCATGGGGGCCGAGCAGGTGATCTGCTGGGCACTGGTGTTGTCGCTGCCGGTCACCGTGCCGCTGGCTTGGTGGAGTCAACCCACCACCACGGTGCCTTGGACCGCTTGGGCAGGTTTTGCTTATGTGTGTATGTTCTCAATGTGGCTCGGGTTTTTCGCTTGGTACCGCGGCCTGGCCATGGGCGGCACAGTGCGGGTGAGCCAAATCCAGTTGCTGCAACCGTTTTTGGGCATGTTGGTGGCCATCCCCGTGCTGGGCGAACGCTTAGACGCCCTCACCGTCGGCTTTGGCTTGGCCGTTGTCGCCACTGTTTTCATCAGCCGCCAAATGGCCGTTCACCGTTCATAGAATGCCCAGCATGGGAACTCTTTATTTGGTGCGCCACGGCCAGGCCTCGTTTGGTGCCGACGATTACGACAATCTGTCGCCGCTGGGCCACCAGCAAAGCCAGCGTTTGGGCGCGTATTTCCGCGAACGCGGTCTGCAATTTGAAGCCGTGTTGATGGGCAGCTTGAAGCGGCATCGGCAAACCTGGGAAGGCATTCAAACCGGCCTGCAAGCGCCCCATTTACAGCCTTTGGTCTGGCCGGGTTTGAACGAGTACGACAGCCATGCGGTGATCCACACCATCCACCCCGAACCCTTGGCCAAACCCGACACGCCCGAGCTGTACAAGCACCATTTCGGCCTGCTGCGCAAAGGCTTGCAAGCCTGGATGCGGGCTCAAACCCAACCCCAAGGCATGCCTGCATTCAGTGAGTTTGTGCAAGGCATCCAAGACGCTTTGGCCCATGTGCGGGCGCAGCACAGCGGCGATGTGTTGATGGTGTCGAGTGGCGGGCCGATTTCAACGGCAGTGGGCACGCTCTTGGGCACACCGCCCGAAAGCATGATCGAGATGAACATGCGGATTCGCAACACAGCGGTGAGTGAGTTGGTGTTCAACCCGAAGCGCCACACGCTGGTGAGCTTCAACACCATCAACCACTTGGATGCGCCCGCCTACAAGGATTGGGTGACGTTCACTTAAATCAACGGCTCAAAGCGCATCAACTCTTGCAGCAACTTGGCCAGTTGCACCCCCACGGCGTCGAGCAGCGCTTGGCCTTTGGCGGGGGTGGCTGCCGCCGCGTTGCCGGCTGCGCCATGCGGGTTGTAGTCCTGCATGTGCCAGCCCAGCTTGGCGCTTTGGCCGTTGCCCAAGAGTTCAAAATCTTTGGCCCGCTGCTCTGAGCTGGACGCGAACACTTGGGCCTCCTCCATGCGCACTTTGTGCGGCGCAATCGCCAGCATGAGCGCGGTTTCCATGTCGCCGCCGTGCACCCCAAAGCGCTGTTCGTGGGCGTCAAACGCTTGCAGCGCCTCGCCCAAGGGCAGTTGGTACCAGCTGCTGCTGAACACCGTGAGGCCGCAGTGGCCGCGCAGTTCACGCGCCACCACATCCATCAAAGCCACGTTGCCGCCGTGCGCATTGAAGAGCAAGAGTTTTTTGATGCCGGTGCGGGCCACCGACTCGCCCAGGCTGCACCATTGCTCGATGACCGAAGCCGGTGAAAAACTCAAGGTGCCGTCGTAAGCGCTGTGTTCGCTGCTCAAACCCACGGTTTGGGTGGGCAACAACAACACCGGATCAGACGGCTGCAAATGCGACATCGCCGCAGCCAGCATGGCGTTGACCAGATCGGTGTCCACCGACAAAGGCAGGTGCGGCCCGTGTTGTTCAGTAGCGCCCAACGGCAAGACAGCCACGGTGTGAGCCGCGTCAAGTTCGGCAAAGTCGGTGGTGTTGCAATCGGCCCAATGGCGAGGAATGTCCTTCATGCGCAGCATCTTAAGGGCTTGGGTAACATGGGATTCATGCTACTGAAAGACATTTTGACCTCGCCCTCCATGACATTTCACGCCTTGCGCCAGCACTTGGCCAAGCCACTTCAGGTGCTGGCCGTTTTTCTCACCGCTGTGTTGTGGTCGGCTGCCAGCCCAGCGCAAAGCCTTTCTTCTGCCGTCGTCACCACGCCGCAAGTGCGGGCCGAGTTGGTGGCGCATGCGCCGCAAGGCGTGCAAGCCGGTCAAAGCCTGATGCTGGGTTTGCTGTTGAAACACCAACCGGGCTGGCACACCTACTGGCTCAACCCCGGCGACAGTGGCTTGGCCACCCAACTGAATTGGACGCTGCCAGAAGGCATGAAGGCCGGGCCCACCTTGTGGCCAATTCCGGGCATGATTCCCGTGGCCAACATGGTGAACCATGGCTATGAAAACCAGGTCTTGTTGGGCACGCAAGTGCAGATCGACAAGGGCTTAAAGCCCACGCAAACACTCGAGATTCGCCTGAACGCCGAATGGCTGGTGTGCAAAGAGGAGTGCATTCCACAGTCGGGGCAATTTGTCTTGACGCTGAACCCACAAGCCAGCACCGCCGGTCACGCCGCCGACTTTGCCGCGCTGCTGGAACAGCAACCCACCGCCCTGCAACCGGCCACCCAAACCGCCCGCTTCAAGGACCAAGCCCTGAGCCTCAACATCCAAGGCTTGCCTGCTGGCATTCAGGGCCGAGCGTTGAAGGCCTATGCCCAAAGCCCTGAAATCTTGTCCAGCGGCTTGGGGCTGGCTGGCACCAAAGCCGCTTGGCAAAACGGCCAATGGCAACTCGATGCGCCCTTGCACACCTTTCGCAGCAGCACGCCCAACACGGTTGGCTTGCTGTTGGTGGATGACAGCACACCCATGCCTCAAGCTTGGACGGTGCAACTGAAGATCGAAGGCGACTGGCCCGCCCTGCCCAAACCGGCTGCGCCCGTGGCGGCTGAATCCAAGCCGTCTGGCAGCCCTTCTTCAGCCAAGCCCCCAACCAGCTTGCCTCCAGCCAGCACCTGGGCCTTGCTCAGCGCCATGCTGGGCGCCTTGGTGGGCGGTTTGTTGCTCAACCTGATGCCCTGCGTCTTGCCGGTGCTGGCCATCAAACTCCTGAGCCTGAGCCAGCCCTCGGTCACCGCCTCTATGCGGCGCGGCATTGGGCTGGCCTACACCTTGGGCGTGTTGCTGAGCATGCTGGGGCTGGCGCTGTTGGTGATGGCGGTGCGTGCCAGCGGCGAGCAACTCGGTTGGGGCTTTCAATTGCAGTCGCCTTGGGTGGTGGTCGTGCTGTCATTGTTGTTCACCCTGATTGCTTTGAATTTGTTTGGCGTGCTGCATGTGCGTGCGGCTTGGGCCAGCGGTTTGGCCGCGCAGTTGGCGCGTCACCCCTTGGCCGATGCCTTGCTGTCGGGCGTGTTGGCAGTGGTGGTGGCCGCGCCTTGCACCGCGCCTTTCATGGGCGCATCGGTGGGTTTGGCCTTCACCTTGCCCGCTTGGCAAGGCCTGGTCATCTTCCTGAGTTTGGGGCTGGGCTTGGTACTGCCGTTTTTGCTGGCCTGCTGGTGGCCGGTGGCCGCCGATTGGCTGCCACGCCCCGGCGCTTGGATGGTGACTTTGCGCCAAGCGCTGGGTTTCCCCATGCTTGGCACCGTGGTTTGGCTGCTCTGGGTGCTGGGTCAGCAAACCAGCATCGACGCCAGCGCGGTATTGCTGGCCGCGCTCATTGCCTTCAGCGGCTTGGTGTGGGCGCTGGGCTTGAGCAACGGCCGCAACATCACCGCCAGCGTGTTTGCTGTTTTCTTGGCTTGGTTGCTGTGGACCTGGGGGCCCGTCATCACCCGGGAAGCGCCCCTTGCAGACACGCCTACGACCAGCGCCTCTGTGTGGCAGCCGTGGTCTGTTGACAAAGTGGCGCAGGCCCATGCCAATGGCCAAACCGTGTTCATTGATTTCACCGCCGCTTGGTGCGTCACCTGCCAGGTGAACAAGCAAACCACCTTGCGCGACCCGCAGGTGCTGCAAGCTTTTGCCGACAAAAAAGTGCTGTTGTTGCGTGCCGACTGGACCCGCCAAGACCCGGCCATCAGCGCCGCCTTGAACCAATTGGGTCGCAGCGGCGTGCCGGTGTATGTGTTGCAAGCGCCTGGTCAAGCGCCGCAATTGCTGTCCGAGTTGCTCACACCCACCTTGGTCTTGGCAGCGCTGACCGCGCTTTGAGTGTCAACCTCGGGTGACACCCGAGTGCAAACCCTTGCGCGCCTGCCACAATAGGTGCATGAATAAACCGCTCCAAAACGACAGCTTCCTCAAAGCCTGCCTGCGTCAGGCCACCGACCACACCCCCGTTTGGCTGATGCGCCAAGCAGGCCGGTATTTGCCCGAGTACTGCGCCACCCGCGCCAAGGCGGGCAGCTTCATGGGCTTGGCCACCAACGTGGACTACGCCACCGAAGTCACCTTGCAGCCGCTTGACCGCTATCCGCTGGACGCGTCCATTTTGTTCTCCGACATCCTGACCGTTCCAGACGCCATGGGTTTGGGCCTGTCCTTCGCACAAGGCGAAGGCCCCAAATTTGAAAAAGTGGTGCGGGATGAAGCCGCTGTGGCGGCGCTGGCGGTGCCGGACATGCACAAGTTGCAATATGTGTTTGATGCGGTCACCAGTATTCGCAAAGCCTTGAACGGCCGCGTGCCCCTGATTGGTTTCTCGGGCAGTCCCTGGACGCTGGCTTGCTACATGGTGGAGGGCGGCGGCTCGGACGACTACCGTTTGGTCAAAAGCCTGATGTACAGCCGACCCGACCTGATGCACCGCATCTTGGCCATCAACGCCGACGCCGTGGCGCTCTACCTGAACACGCAAATTCAGGCTGGTGCCCAAGCCGTGATGGTGTTTGACAGCTGGGGCGGTGTGCTGGCCGACGGCGCATTCCAAGCATTCAGCCTGGCCTACACCCGCCGGGTGCTGGCGCAGTTGCAGCGCAGCCATGACGGCGCGGTGATTCCACGCCTGGTCTTCACCAAGGGCGGCGGTTTGTGGCTGCCCGAGATGGCCGACCTCGACTGCGAGGTGCTGGGCCTGGACTGGACCGTGAATTTGGCCAAAGCCCGTGCCATGGTGGGCGGCGCTGTCGGCGGCCCGGGCAAGGCGCTGCAAGGCAACATCGACCCGAACGTGCTGTTTGCGCCGCCCGAGGCGATTGCCGCCCAGGTGCGCGGCGTGCTCGACAGCTTTGGTCAACCCCACACCGACCCGCACACCAGCGGCCCGACCCACATCTTCAACCTGGGCCACGGCATCAGCCAGTTCACCCCGCCCGAGCATGTCAGCGCCTTGGTCGAAGCCGTGCACAGCCACTCCAAAAAGCTGCGTCAACCCGCTTAACCAGGCAGAATTGTCAAAAAGTTTTAGCCTGGTTTCTTCACTTATGCACAAAATTTTGGCGACTGCTTAACTTAGTGCTTACACTTGAAAAAAATTTTCAGTGACTCAGTTTTTTTGTAAGTGCTTGATTTATAAGGACTCCCGGCGCTGCTGATTTTTCGGGCAATGTGTTCAAAGCCCTGCAAAATCGGGCTTTGCGCCAGAGTCTGACAAGCTGTCAACAAAGTTATCCACAGAAATTCTGGATGACCCCCAAACCCATTGCATATCAACCACTTAGCGCCCTTAATGAAGATTTGTCCGAATAACGAAGCGCAACTGGGGGCTTGACAGATTGGAAGAAATCTCTGTTTTGCTTCCCACCCCGGCCTACAGTCGCTTGACCGGGCCGTTGAGCTACAGCCATCCCAGCGCTTTGCCGCCGGGCAGTTTGGTGCGGGTGCCCTTGGGCGCGCGAGACAGTTTGGGTCTGGTTTGGTCTAGCGCCTCGCCAGACGCCGCCAACCCGGCCCCGCCAGAACGGGTGCTCAAACCCATCGCCCAAGTGCTGGACGTCATCCCCCCACTGTCAGCGCATTGGCTGCAACTGGTGGACTTTGCCGCCCACTATTACCAGCGTTCGGTCGGTGAGTTCGCCCTGGCCTGTCTGCCGCCGCAGTTGCGCGAGGTCAGCGCCGAGCAATTGGCACGGAAACTGAAAAAACATAATAAAATCAATGACTTAGGTATTTCTCAAGCTAAAACACCACCCGTACTCACGACCGAACAAGCCACGGCACTGGCGCGTTTGGACAGCGACCCGGGGCCGTTTGTGCTGCACGGCAACACCGGCAGCGGCAAAACCGAGGTGTATCTGCGCCGCGCCGCCTTGGTGTTGGCGCAAGACCCGCTGGCCCAGGTGCTGATGCTGGTGCCCGAAATCAACCTGACGCCCCAGCTGGAAGAGCGGGTGCGGCAGCGGTTTGCCAACCTTGGCGAGGCCGCCATCGTGTCCATGCACAGCGGCATGACGCCCGCCCAGCGCTTGAACAGCTGGCTCAGCGCCCACACCGGCCAAGCCCGCTTGGTGCTGGGCACCCGCATGGCGGTGCTGGCCTCGATGCCGCACCTGCGGCTGATCGTGGTGGATGAAGAACACGACCCCAGCTACAAACAGCAAGAAGGGGCGCGTTATTCAGCGCGGGATTTGGCGGTCTACCGCGGTCAACTCGACCAAGCGCAAGTGATTTTGGGCTCGGCCACGCCCTCGCTAGAGAGCTGGCACCACAGCCGCCCTGCCGTGCCGGGCGAGCCCGCACCGCGTTATCAGCGTTTGGCCATGCCCAGCCGTGTCGGCTCGGGGGCCTTGCCCTTGCTGCGGCGCGTGGACATGAACAAGCAGCCGCGCAAAACCTTGGTGTCAGCCCCTTTGCTGGCAGCCATGCGCGAGCGCTTGGCGCGGCAAGAGCAGGTGCTGTTGCTGCTCAACCGCCGGGGTTATGCGCCGGTATTGCATTGCGCTTCCTGCGGCTGGAAAAGCGAATGCCCGCATTGCAGTGCCTACCGGGTGTTTCACAAGGCCGACCGCACGCTGCGCTGCCACCATTGCAGCCTGACCCAACCCGTGCCGCGTGCTTGCCCAGGCTGTGGCAACCAAGACATCGGCTCGTTTGGCCACGGCACCGAACGGCTGGAAGAGCATTTGGCCGAGCTGTTGGCGGACATGAAACGCCCCGATGGATCGGCGTTGCGCATCGCCCGCATTGACGCCGACTCCACCCGTTTGAAAGGCGAGTTGGTGCGCCAGTTGGCCGAGGTGCATGACGGCGACGTCGATGTGTTGGTCGGCACGCAAATGGTGGCCAAGGGCCACGACTTTCGCCGCGTCACCCTGGTGGCGGCCTTGAACCCCGACGGTGCTTTGTTTTCCGCCGACTTCCGCGCGCCCGAGCGCCTGTTTTCCTTGTTGATGCAAGCCGCTGGACGGGCGGGCCGCGACGCCGAACTGTCGGCTGCCAGCCCGTGCGAAATGTGGGTGCAAACCTTTCACCCGGCGCACCCGCTGTTTGAAACCTTGAAGCAACACGATTTCGCGGCCTTCGCCGAGCAGCAATTGCGCGAGCGCAGCCAAGCCGGTTTGCCACCGTTCAGCTTCCAAGCGCTGGTGCGGGCCGAGGCGCGCAGCCAAGAAGCGGCGCAAGATTTTTTGAATGCCGCCCGCCAAGCCGGTGACACCTGGCTGGCCGAGTTGGAGCTGGCCGTCACCCTCTACCCAGCGGTGCCGATGAGCATGCAGCGCGTGGCCAATGTGGAACGGGCGCAAATGCTGATCGAGTCGGGTTCGCGCCGCGCCTTGCAGCATTTCTTGGCCGCGTGGCAAGCCGATTTGCAGCATTTGCGCCCCAGCCACAAGGCGGTGCTTCGCTGGGCCATCGACGTGGATCCGCTGGCGATTTGAGAAAATCCATTTGTCAGTCCAGCTCACGGCGCTGCACCCCCGGCTCGGTAAGATCCCTCCCCCTATGACCGCGTCTCTCAATCTCCCGCAGCTGGAAGCGGTTCACCATGTGCAAGGCCCGTGTTTGGTGTTGGCAGGCGCTGGCTCTGGCAAAACCCGCGTCATCACCCACAAAATCGGCCACCTGATTCAGCTTGGCCTCGAGCCCGAGCGGATCGCCGCCATCACCTTCACCAACAAAGCCGCCGCCGAGATGCGCGACCGCGCCAAGCAGTTGGTGGGGCGCGAGGCGCAAAAGGTGTTGATTTGCACTTTCCACGCCTTGGGGGTGCGCATGTTGCGGCAAAACGGCGACGCGCTGGGCCTGAAAAACAACTTCAGCATCTTGGACACCGATGACGTGACGTCCATCCTGAAAGACGCGGGTGGCACCACCGATGCGGCCACGGCTCGCCAATGGCAATGGGCCATCAGCCTGTGGAAAAACCAAGGCCTGAACGCCGCCATGGCCGAGGCGCAAGCCAGCAACGACAACGAACGCATCACCGCCCGCATCATGGCGCGGTATGAAGAGCGCCTGACGGCCTACCAAAGCGTGGACTTTGACGACCTGATTGGCCTGCCCCTGAAACTGCTGCAACAACACCCCGAGGTGCTGGCCCAATGGCAGCAGCAGATGGGCCATGTGCTGGTGGACGAGTACCAAGACACCAACGCCACCCAGTACACCTTGCTCAAACTGTTGGTGGGCGAGCGGGCCCGCTTCACCGCGGTGGGCGACGACGACCAGTCCATCTACGGCTGGCGCGGCGCCACCCTGGACAACTTGCAGCAACTGCCCAACGATTTCCCCGCGTTGAAAGTGGTGAAGCTGGAGCAGAACTACCGCTCCACCTCGGCCATTTTGCAAGCCGCCAACAACGTGATTGGCCCCAACCCCAAGCTGTTTCCGAAAACGCTTTTTTCCGAATTGGGCGCAGGCGAGCCGGTGCGGGTGATTGACGCCGACAACGAAGAGCACGAGGCCGAGCGCATCGTCAACCGCATCCAAAGCCTGCGGGCGGGCAACGAGACGGGCGAAGGCGTGAGCCAGTTCCGCGCTTGGAAAGACTTCGCAGTGCTTTACCGCGCCAACCACCAGTCACGCATGTTGGAAAAAGCCTTTCGCAAAGCCGCCATTCCCTACAAGGTGTCAGGCGGTCAAAGCTTTTTTGACCGCGCCGAAATCCGCGACCTGTGCGCCTGGCTGCGCTTGTGGGTGAACAACGATGACGACCCGGCGTTTTTGCGCTGCGTCACCACGCCCAAACGCGGCATTGGCCACACCAGCTTACAAAAACTGGGTGAGTTCGCCAACCAATACCGCATCAGCTTGTTCGAAGCGGTGTTCAGCCATTCGCTGGGCGCGGCCCTGCCCACCCGCGCGGTGGAAAGCCTGCAAGCCTTTGGCAACGAGATCAACGATTTGCAATTTCGCGCCCGCCACACCCAAGGCGCAGAAGCGGCACTGGCGCTGTTGCTGCAGTGGCTCAAAGACATCGACTACGAAAAGCATTTGTACGACGGCGAGGAAAGCGAGAAGCTGGCCGCCGCCCGTTGGGCGAACGTGATGGATTTCATCGACTGGATGGCCAAGCGTTGTGGCGGCGAGGTGGACGACACCGCCGGTGTGAGCTTTGTGAGCGAAAGCAAAAACCTGCTGGAAGTGGCGCAAACCATCGCCCTCTTGTCCACGCTGTCCGAGCGGGACAAAGACCAAGACGTGGTGACCTTGTCCACCTTGCACGCGGCCAAAGGCCTCGAGTGGCCGCACGTGATGATGGCGGGTGTGAACGAAGGCTTGCTGCCGTTCAAGCCCGAGGAAGACGGCGTGAGTCTGCAACAAGACGCTTTGAACCTGACACGCATCCAGGAAGAGCGTCGCCTGATGTATGTCGGCATCACCCGCGCCCAGCGCAGCCTGATGGTGAGTTGGAGCCGCAAGCGCAAAAAAGGCCGCGAGATGGTGAGCAGCCTGCCCAGCCGCTTCATCGCCGAAATGGCCCTGGATGTGGCCACGACCAAGGAAGACCCGCGCGAGAAATTGCGGGCGTTGCGGGCCGAGTTTGCCAAGCGGGCGGAGGTAGAAAAAGCGCTGGAGAAGCCATGAGCGACTTTATGGAGTACCTGCACGAGGTGTTGGCCGACTTTGGCCCGATCACCAGCCGCCGCATGTTTGGGGCGCACGGCATCTACCGCGATGGCCTGATGTTTGGCTTGTTGGCGCAAGGGCGTTTGTATTTGAAAACCGACGCCTTGAACCAAGCCGAGTTTGTCGCCGTGCAATCTGAGCCCTTCACTTTCGAGCAGCGCGGCAAGCCGGTGAAGCTGTCTTATTGGCTTGCGCCAGAGTTCATCTTGGACGACCGTGCGTTGGCCACGGCTTGGGCGCAAAGCGCTTTTGACGCGGCGCTGCGCAGCCAAGAGGCCAAAGACAAAGGCGGCAGCAAGCCGCCGTGGCGGCGGGCGTAACCAAATCACATTGACGACGAGGGGCTTTTTGGCTATATTTTCTGCACATAACCTGTGTGGATTTTATGAACATCACCTTGTCCGCAGACGCCCAAACCATTGAAAAAGCCCGCCTGGCTGCCCAGCGCATGGGCAAAAGCTTGAACCAAGCCGTGCGCGATCACCTGGAGTACTTGGCGGGCAGTGCCGACCGCAGCCAAGATTGGGCCGACTTCGCGACACGCTGTGTAGAAGAGGGTGGACAACTGCAAGGTTGGCGCTTCAACCGCGACCAAGCCCATGAGCGCTAAGCATCTTGTCCGGGAGCCGCGCCCGCTTACGGTGGCCAAGGGACGTTGTTTCATCGACACCAATGTGCTGGTTTATGCACACGCCAACGACGATCCACTGAAACAAGCCCGTGCTTTGGCTTTGCTGGGGCAGTTGCATGGTTTGGGTCGGGCGGTTTTGTCCACCCAGGTGTTGCAGGAGTTTTGCAATGTGGCTTTGAAAAAGCTCGGCATGAAGCCACTTCAAGTGCAAACCCAATTGCTTTTTTTGCGTCAATTGGAAGTGGCCGTGGTGTCACCAGATATGTTGGAGCAAGCACTGGACTTGCATCAACAACATCAATTGTCGTTTTATGACGCCTTGATTGTGAGTGCCGCCCAGGCCAGTCGATGCAACACTCTATACAGCGAAGACTTTCAAGCCGGGCAAGTGTTGCGGGGTGTGAAGGTGGTGAATCCGTTTGATGCGTTGATCTAAACCACCCGCAACATCGACGCATCCGCTTGCCGAGCCGCCACATGGCCCACCACGCAGGCTTGCGCAAAACCATGCTGGGCCAACACCGCCATCACTTGCGGCAAAGCGCCAGGCGCACAACTCACCAGCAAGCCGCCGCTGGTTTGCGGGTCGCTCAGCAAGGCCTGATCGACCGCGCCAAAGCCCTGGGGCAGCGCCACTTCCGCGCCATAACCCGCCCAATTGCGGCCCGAAGCACCGGTGATGAAGCCTGCTGTGGCGAGTTCACGCACACCGTCAAACAACGGTACCGCCGACCAATTCAGCTGCACATCCAACTGTGCGCCGCGGGCCATTTCCAGCGCATGGCCCGCCAAGCCAAAGCCAGTCACATCGGTCAAGGCATGCACGCCATCTAGCGCTGCCAAATCCGGACCCGGGGTGTTCAAACGCGTGGTCGAGTCAATCATCTGTGCGTACATGGCCGCAGACAGTTGTTCTTTTTTCAGCGCGGCGGACATGACGCCGACACCGATGGGCTTGCCCAGCACCAACACATCGCCTGCTTGCGCTGATGCATTGCGTTTGATGTGCGAGGGATGCGCCAAACCCAAGGCGACCAAGCCATAAATCGGCTCGACCGAGTCGATGGTGTGGCCGCCGGCAATCGGGATGCCTGCCGCCTGACAGACGCTGTGGCCGCCTGCCAATATCCGGCCAATGGTGGTGGTGCTCAGCACATTGATCGGCATGCCCACCAAGGCCAGCGCCAGGATGGGTTTGCCGCCCATGGCGTAGACATCCGAGATGGCGTTGGTGGCGGCGATGCGGCCAAAGTCGAACGGGTCGTCGACGATGGGCATGAAGAAATCGGTGGTGGCAATCAGCGCTTGCTGGTCATTCAATTGGTAAACCGCCGCGTCATCGGCGGTGTCCATGCCCACCATGAGTTGTGGCGGCATGGGAAAGCTGGGCATGGCGGCCAAGATGTCGCGCAGTACGCCGGGCGCGATCTTGCAACCACAGCCCCCGCCGTGCGCCAAAGAAGTGAGTCGGGGTTCTGGTTGTGGTGTGGAAGTCATGCGGGCAATCTACCATGCAGCCTCTGGTGCGGCTCTTTATGATGGCCGCTTCTGCGTCGCCCATCCCCGCGCCCACCCGGAGAGTCGTTTGGAAGTTTCCTTTGTTGAAGAAATAAAGTCCTTGCGGCTTGGCGACGGCGACACGTTTCATGGCGAGGGCATCTTGGCGGTCACCAAGGCCTTGCTGCAATCGGGCGTCTCCTATGTGGGCGGCTACCAAGGCGCACCGGTGTCGCATTTGCTGGACGTGATGGTGCAGGCCAAGCCCTTGATGGAGGAACTGGGTGTGCATGTCGAGGCCTGTGCCAACGAAGCTTCGGCCGCGGCCATGCTGGGCGCGAGCATCCACTACCCCTTGCGCGGCGCGGTCACCTGGAAATCGATTGTCGGCACCAATGTGGCCTCGGATGCCTTGTCCAACCTGGCCTCGCCCGGCGTGTTGGGCGGTGCGCTCATTGTGGTGGGCGAAGACTATGGCGAAGGTGCTTCCGTCATCCAAGAGCGCACCCATGCGTTCGCTTTGAAAAGCACGCTTTGTCTGCTGGACCCGCGCCCCGATTTGGCGCACATGGTGAACATGGTGGAGCACGGCTTTGCGCTGTCGGAAGCCTCGAACATGCCCACGCTGCTGGAGTTGCGCATCCGCGCCTGCCATGTGCGCGGCAGTTTCCAAACCCGCAACAACCAATCCCCCAAGCTGTCCACCCGCGACCTCATGACCGAGCCCGCGCCCTTTGATTACAGCCGCTTGGCACACCCGCCGGTCACCTTTGGCCACGAAAAGAAAAAACTAGAAGAGCGCATTCCAGCCGCCCGCGCCTACATCTTGAAACACGGCTTGAACGAGCTGATGCCGGGCAGCCAGCACCCCGATTTGGGGCTGGTGGTGCAAGGCGGTTTGTACAACGCACTGCTGCGCAGCTTGCAGCAGGTGGGCTTGGCCGATGCCTTGGGTCACAGCCAGATTCCGATCTTGGTGTTGAACGTCACCTACCCGCTGGTGCCGCAGCAAGTGATTGATTTTTGCAAGGACAAGCGCGGCGTGCTGGTGGTGGAAGAAGGCTCGCCCGAGTACATCGAGCAAGACATGGCCACGCAACTGCGCCGCGCTGGGGTGCAAACACCTTTGCACGGCAAAGACATGCTGCCCGGCGCGGGCGAATACAACATCGAAGCGCTGAGCTTGGGGCTGGTGCATTTCGCCAGCACTTATTTGGGAGAGACCAGCGTGCAAGCCGCGCAGCAATGGCTGAAGGGCTTGCAACAACGCCGCGAAGACGTGGCCCAAGCCTTGGGCCAGGCGCTGCCAGCGCGGCCACCCGGCTTTTGCATCGGTTGCCCCGAGCGCCCGGTGTTTTCAGCCCTGAAGCAGGTGCAACAAGCCATTGGCGCGGTGCACATCGCCGCTGACATTGGTTGCCATGCCTTGGGCACCTTCGAGCCCTTCAACACGGGTCATTCGATCTTGGGCTATGGCATGAGTTTGGCCAGCCGTGCGGGTGTGTCGCCGATGATGCAAGGCCGCACCTTGGCCATCATGGGCGACGGTGGTTTTTGGCACAACGGTTTGCTGACCGGTGTGCAAAGTGCGCTGTTCAATGGCGACGATGCGGTGCTGTTGATTTTCAAAAACGGCTACACCTCGGCCACCGGCACCCAAGACATCATTTCCACACCACAAGACGCGCAAAAACAAGCGGCGGCCGATCAACACGCCAGCTTGTCGCACACCAACACCACCATCGAAAAGACCTTGCAAGGCTTGGGCGTGCAGTGGCTGCAAACCGTGCACACCTATGACGTGGCGCAGGTGAAAACCGTGTTGAAAGACGCGCTCACCTCGGACTTCAACGGTTTGAAAGTGATCATCGCCGAAGGCGAATGCCAACTCGAGCGGCAACGCCGCATCAAACCGCTGGTGGCGCAACTCAAGCGTGATGGCCGTCGGGTTCAACGTGTGCGCTACGGCGTCGACGAGGACGTGTGCAATGGCGACCATGCCTGTATGCGCTTGTCGGCCTGCCCCACGCTCACTTTGAAGGACAACCCCGACCCGCTGAAAGTGGACCCGGTGGCCACCGTGATCGATGGCTGTGTCGGCTGCGGTTTGTGCGGCGAAAACGCGCACAGCGCCAGCCTGTGCCCCAGCTTTTACCGCGCTGAAATCGTGCAAAACCCCAAGCCACTGGAGCGCCTGTGGGCGGCAGTGCAACACCGCATGGTTCGCGCCTTGCAACGCCCATGAACCCGCCCATCAGTTTGTTGATCTGCGCCTTGGGCGGTGAAGGCGGCGGTGTGCTCAGCAGTTGGCTGATGGACACTGCACGCCGCGCCGGATTTCCCGCGCAAAGCTCGTCCATCCCGGGCGTGGCGCAGCGCACCGGAGCCACCACCTATTACGTGGAAGTGTGGCCCACCCCCTTGAACGCGTTGCAGGGACAGCGCCCAGTGTTCAGCCTGAACCCGGTGCCGGGCGCTTTGGATGCTTTGTTGTCCTCAGAGTTGCTGGAAACCGCGCGGCAAGTGTCTTTGGGGCTGGTCTCGCCTGATCGCACCCGGGTGTTCAGCTCCTCGGGGCGCAGCCTGACCACGCAAGAGCGCATCAGCATGGGAGACGGCCGGGCCGACAGCGCCGCTTTGCTGCAATTGATTCAACAGCAAGCCAAAGAAGCGCAGGTCTGGGATTTTTCTGCCATGGCGAAAGCGCATGGCACGATGGTGAGCGCGGTCATGCTGGGCGTGGTGGCTGGCAGTGGTTTGTTGCCTTTTGAGCGTGTGCATTTTGAAGCCAGCATTCAAGACGATGGTGCATCAGCAGCGCAAACCCAAGCCAGCCTGAAAGGTTTCGCGGCGGGCTTTGAACGTGCAGCGAATGCCCAAGCCCTGCAAGCCATGCTGCAAGACGATGACAGCCCGCAAGCCACTTTGCTTGACTTGCCCACCACAGGCAATGCGCCCCCTTCTGCAGTGCAAGCCCTGCCCGCCGCAGTGCGCGAATTCGCGCAGCTGGGTTACCAGCGTTTGCTGGACTACCAAGGCACGGCCTATGCCAACTTGTATGTAGAGCGTTTGCAAACGGTGTTGAACGCCGAAAACGCCGCCGACCCTGCCCATGTGCATGCCCATGCGGCCAGTCGCCACACCGCCCGCTGGTTGGCCTTGTGGATGGCGTTTGACGACATCGTGCGGGTGGCGGATTTGAAAAGCCGCGCCAGCCGTTGGCAACGCGTGGCCGCCGAGGTGAAGCTTCAACCCGGAGAGTTGTTGCGGGTCTACGACCATTTCAAACCAGGCGTGCCCGAATTGGCCACGCTGCTGCCGAATGCTTTGGCCACGCCCTTGCTGCGCTGGCACAACCAACGATTGGCGAAAGGTCTTGAGCCCTTGGCCTGGGCCTTGAAGATTGGCAGCCATTCGGTGCTGGGCCTGTTGGCTTTGTGCACCTTGGCCAGCTTGAAATGGCTGCGCCCACACGGCAGCCGGTTTGTGCAAGAACAACAAGACATTGAGGCATGGTTGCAAGCCATCACCACAGGCTTGCAAGGAGACTGGGCTTTGGGTTCAGAACTCGCGCAATGCGGCCAACTCATCAAAGGCTATGGCAGCACCAATGAACGCGCCAAGCGCAACCTGCAGCACATCCTTGTGCATGTGGCCTCCGCTGCTTTGAACCCGTCTGCCAGTTGGCGGGCCCAGGCTGTGGCGCAAGCCCGCGCGGCGGCATTGCAGGATGAAGAGGGCGTGTCCTTGAACAATCGCCTCACCACCTTGGGGGCTGCCACTTTGCCCGTGGCGGTTCAACCGCTGCGCTTTGTCCGCCATGCTGCCCGTCGACCATGAGACCTTCCGACTCAACCCTTGTTTCTTCAACACCATGAAAACACCCATCAATGCATTCAAACAGGCCTTGCAAACAACAACACCTCAAATCGGTTTGTGGCTGAGCCTGACCCACCTTGATACGACTGAAATTGCGGGCTTGGCAGGCTTTGATTGGTTGGTCTTGGATGGTGAACACGCGCCCTACGATTTGCAGCACCTCAAAGCGGCGCTGCAAGTGTTGGCAGCCTACCCCCAGAGCCACCCGGTTGCACGTGTCCCGGTTGGCGAAAACGCCCTCATCAAACAGTATTTGGATTTGGGCGTGACCAACTTGCTGGTGCCGATGGTAGACACGCCCGAACAAGCCGGACAGCTGGTGCAGGCTTGTCGCTACCCGCAAGCCGATGGCCAAGGCGGGGTGCGTGGTCTGGCGGGTGCCAGGGCCAGTCGCTGGGGGTATTTTGAAGACTATTTCAGCGCGGCGAATGAGCAAGTGTGTTTGCTGGTTCAGGCTGAAACCTTGCAGGCCATGCACAACCTGGATGCGATTGCGGCCACGCCGGGTGTGGATGGCGTCTTCATCGGTCCAGCTGACTTGTCAGCGGCCATGGGGCATATTGGCCAATTCGACCACCCCGCCGTCAAAGCCGCCATCGAAGACGGCATCGCGCGGATTCTGAAAGCCGGCAAGGCACCCGGGGTGCTCGCCACCGACGAGGCCTTGGCTCGTCATTACTTGGCCTGTGGTGCGCGGTTTGTGGCCGTGGGCTTGGACGCGCAGTTGTTGACTCGCAGCAGTCGCGACTTGGCAGTACGTTTCAAGTCCGCTGCTGCGCCCGCCACACGCCAAGGCGGCAGCTATTGAAGCCAGAGACGACCGCGGGCAGATCCCAAGGGTCAAAGGCGCTGTGCTGGGTTATCCTGTTCAGATCTTTTTTGACAGCTGTTCGCTTTGCTCAAACCATGACAACAAACAACCTACTGACGCCACGCAGCCTGCTTGCTGCCCTGTTGATTGGCTTGCCAGCGCTGGGCTTGGCGCAAGACAAAACCCAGACCGTGCGTGTCTCCACCTGGGTGCCCGCACAACACGCCTTGAACCCGGCCATCCAAGCCTGGGCCGAGAGCATGAAAAAAGCCTCGGGGGGCAGCATCAACCCCATCCTGTTCCCCTCCGAGCAATTGGGCAAAGCCTTTGACCATTTCGACATGGCCCGCGATGGCTTGACCGACTTCGCCTTTGTGAACCCCGGCTACCAGCCCGGTCGCTTTCCCATCTTCGCTGCAGCGTCCTTGCCATTTGAAATCAGCAATTCCAAAGCGGGCTCAGCGGCCATTGACGTTTGGTACCGCACCTATGCCGCCAAAGAGATGAAGGATGTGAAGTACTGCTTTGCCTTTGCACACGACCCTGGGGCTTTTCACTCGCGCAAAAAAGTCGTGTTGCCCACCGATGTGAAAGGCCTGAAAGTGCGCCCGGCCACCGCCACGGTGGGTCAAATGATCACCTTGCTGGGCGGCACCAATGTGCAAGCCTCGGCACCGGAGGCGCGTGATGCCATCGAGCGCGGCGTGGCCGATGCCCTCACCTTTCCTTGGGGCTCCTTGTCTTTGTTTGGCATCGACAAAGTGGTGAAGTACCACATGGACGTGCCTCTGTACGTCACCCCTTTTGTGATGGTGATGAACCTGGACAAGTACAAAGCCTTGTCACCTGCACAAAAGCAAACAGTGGATGGGCATTGCACGCCTGACTGGGCTGAAAAAGTCGGCACCGCTTGGGCTGACTTTGAGATTGCGGGTCGCGCCAAACTGCTGGCCGACAAAGCCAACCGCGAGATCTACAGCCTCACCCCCGCGCAACTCGCGGCTTGGAAAACCGCGGTGGCCCCGGTGCAAAAGCAATGGGCTGACGAGGTGAAAAAACGCGGCGACGACCCCGCGCCCATTTTGAAAGCCTTGCAGCAAAGCTTGGCCAAGTACAAATCCGCGCTCTAAACCATGGCGCACTCCAGCCCCAAAACCCCATTCGACAAAATCATTGACACCATCGAATGGACGGCGGCCGTGTTCGTCGGCCTCGTCGCGCTCAACATCTTTCTGGCTGTTGTGCTGCGCAAGTTCTTCGACACCGCCATTCCCGACAGCTACGACATTGGTCGATTGCTGCTGGGCATCCTGATCTTTTGGGGCATTGCCGCCACCAGCTACCGCGGTGGTCACATCACTGTGGATCTGCTGTGGACCTATGCCAGCCCGCGTTGGAAACGCTACATCGATGTGTTCGCCACCTTGGTGTTGCTGCTGGTGGTCACGGTGCAAACCATCATGCTGTTTGACAAAGTGGCCACGACCTTTCACGACCATGTGCAAACCTATGACCTGAACCTGCCCACCTGGCCTTTCTTTGCCGTGGCGTGGATGGGCGATGTGTGTGCCGTGTTGTTGATCACCATCCGCACCTGGCGTTTGCTGCGCGACCCCGAGGCTTTGCAAACCCCCACCAGCGGAACAGGACACTGACATGGACCTGATGAATTTGAGCCCGGATGCGGTGGCCTTGATTGGCTTTATCGCCTTGTTCACGCTCATGTTGTTGCGTGTGCCAGTGGGCATGGCCATGGGCTTGGTGGGTGTGTGCGGCTACAGCTACATCGTGGGCAGTGGTCCGGCCTTGAAGTTGATTGGCCAAACCTCGATGCGCACGGTGACCGACTACACCTTTGGCGTCATCCCGATGTTCATGCTGATGGGCGCTTTTGTGTCGGTATCTGGGGTCAGCCGTGAGCTGTTTCGAGCGGCCAACGCCTTCATCGGACACATGCGCGGTGGCTTGGGTGTGGCGACCGTCGTGGCCTGCGGCGGCTTTGCAGCCATTTGCGGTTCGTCGGTGGCGACAGCCGCCACGTTTTCATCCGTGGCTTACCCCGAGATGCGCCGCTTCGGTTATCCGCAGTCGTTCGCAACCGGCGTCATCGCAGCTGGCGGCACCTTGGGAGCCATGCTGCCACCGTCCACGGTGTTGGCGGTCTATGCCATCCTCACGCAACAAGACATTGGCAAGCTGTTCATGGCGGGCATCATCCCCGGCATTTTGGCCATGCTCATGTATGTGCTCACGATTGTCATCATCGTGCGGGTGCGGCCCGACTGGTTGCCACGTGGCGAACAAAAAACCTGGCCCGAGCGCTTGCATGGTTTGAAGGACGTTTGGGCTCCGGTGCTGCTGTTTGTGTTTGTCATTGGCGGTTTGTACGGCGGCTTTTTCACGCCCACCGAGGCCGGTGGTGTGGGCGCGACCGGCGCGTTTTTACTGGGCGTGTTGCGCGGCAAACTTGACCGCGCAGGCACGCTCACAGCCTTGCTGTCGGCCACCCGCACCGCTGCCGCCGTCTTCACCGTGCTGATCGGCGCCTTGATCTTTGGCTACTTTCTGACCGTGACCCAGGTACCGCAAAACCTGACGGCTTTCCTGTCTGATTTGGGTTTGGGCCGCTATGGCGTCTTGGCACTGATCATGGTGATGTACCTGATCTTGGGTTGCTTGATGGATGCCATGGCCATGATCATCCTGACCGTGCCCATCGTCTTTCCGATCATTGTGCAACTCGGCTTTGATCCGATTTGGTTCGGCATCATCATCGTCATGACCGTCGAGCTGGGCCTGATTCACCCGCCGGTGGGCATGAATGTGTTCGTCATCAAGAGCGTGGTGCATGACGTGAGTTTCATGACCATCTTCAAAGGCGTCATTCCCTTTGTGCTGACCGACTTGCTGCGTCTGGTCATCCTGATCGCGTTCCCGATCATCGCGCTGTGGTTGCCCGAGCGCATGGGTTGATTCAGCCGCGCTGCTTACAAGCCAATCACGCCACCGTTCTTTTTGCGCACCGCCACCGCCGCACTGCGTGGCCTTGTTTCATCGACATAGTCGGGCCAACTGGAGTATTTGGACGGCTCTTTCGGGTCGCTGCGCTCACCCGGTGATTCGCCCGGGTGCTGGATGCTCAAGAACATCGTCGTGCCATCCGGTGTGAACGACAAGCCGGTCACTTCACAGTTGGCGGGGCCGGTGAAAAAACGGCGCACCTCGCCGGTGCTCACATCACACGCCAACAGTTGGTTATTGCCGATCCGCTCAAACTCGCCTTGCTGCAATTGACTGCTGTGCACGTCGGTTTGAATCCACAGCAAGCCGCCGGGGCCAAAGCTGATGCCATCCGGGCAGCCGAACACATCGCCTTGGATATTGCCTTTGGCTTCAGGGCGTGGATTGGCCGGGTCACCGGCCAGCAGCAAATGGTTCCACTTGAACTGCAAGCCGTCGAAGTCGCCCGCATCTTGCCAACGGATGATCTGGCCCATGGTGTTGTTGGCGCGTGGGTTGGCCGCGTCCACGCCCGGTTTGCCAGTTTCGCCGCGCTGGCTGTTGTTGGTGAGCGTGCAGTACACCCAGCCACTGGCCGGGTCGATGGTCAGCCATTCAGGGCGGTCCATTTTGGTGGCGCCCAAGGCATCGCTGGCCTGACGCGCTTTGACGAGTACCTCGCCTTGATCAGCAAAACCATTGGCCGCTGTCAAGGGTCCTTGGCCATGCACCAGGGGCAACCAAGCGCCGGTGCCATTGGCCTCAAACCGCGCCACATACAAGGTGCCGTGGTCTAGCAAGTCGCGGTTGGCTGCCGCACCACCGGCTTGGATTTTGTCGCGGCTGACGAATTTGTAGATGTACTCAAAGCGAGCGTCTTCACCCGAATACACCACGGCGTGGCCCGCCTTGGTTTGGCCCACCCATGCGCCTTCATGGGCGCCTCGGCCAAGCGCCGTGCGTTTAACGGGCGTGCTGAGCGGGTCCATCGGGTCGACTTCAACGATCCAACCAAAGCGGTTCGGTTCGTTCGGGTTCAACTCGGCATTGAAACGCGCATCGTGGGCTTCCCACTGGCTGTGGCTTTTGGCACGCAAACCCCAGCGCTTGTGGTGCGCCGATGGTTTGTCACCTGCCGCAAAATAACCCGACCAATTTTCTTCGCCTGACAAGTAAGTGCCCCAAGGCGTCATGCTGCTCGCGCAATTGTTCAAAGTGCCCAAGACGCGTGTGCCTTGGGGATCGGCGGCGGTGCGCATCAACGCATGACCAGCAGCCGGACCCGTCAATGCCATGGGCGTGTTGGCGGTGATGCGCCGCGCCCACTTCGAGGGGCGCACCATTTGCCAGCCTTTGGAGCCCAGTCGCACTTCAATCACCGAAATGCCATGGGCGTTTTGGGCCTTCAACACCTTGTCAGCGCTCATCGATTCAAAGCCGTCGGGGAACAGCAAGCCCTCGTCGATGTACTCGTGATTGAGGGCCAACAAACCATGGGTGGAACTGCCTTGCAAAGGAAAAAACACCAGGCCATCGTGGTGCATGCCCATCTGCACGGCTTGCTCTTGCGCCGTGTTGCTGGCGTCGGGTTTGTAGACGGGCATGTTGCCCGCGATGCCCACCGCATCGCCCCAAGGGGCCAAGACTGTGGCCACGTAGTCGGCGGGCAGCTCGATGAAGTCGCCCAAACCAATGGGCATGGCTTTGAAGCCGATGCGGCTGGGTTTGGCATGCGCCGCCAGCGGCGACAAGCTGCCCAGCAAGCCCAACCAAGCCGCCAGTTGCAAGGTTTGGCGTTTGGCCGGATCGCAGACTTGGTGAATGTTCAGGTTGCTGGAGCGATTGCTGTGCTCCATCTTCGAGAAGTCTTTGGCCATGGCTCAGAGTGAGTTCAAAAATGCCAGCAAGTCTTGGCGTTGTGCTTTGGGCATGGCCACAAATTTGTCTTTCGACAGCTTGGCCTCGCCACCGTGCCACACAATGGCCTCGGTCAGGTTGCGAGCACGCCCATCGTGCAAAAAGTTGGTGCTGGCACTGACTTGTTTGGACAAACCGATGCCCCAAAGCGGTGGGGTGCGCCAATCCGAGCCGCTGGCTTTGTAGTCGGGTCGGCCATCGGCCAAGTCGGGGCCCATGTCGTGCAGCAGCAAGTCGGTGTAGGGGCGAATCGTTTTGTTGGCGACTGCAGGCAAGGCATCAAACTTGCCGGTGCGCATCTCAGGCACATGACAGCCACCACAGCCAGCCTGCATGAACAATTCCTCGCCACGCTTGACCTCGGGTTTGTTTTTGTCACGCTGCTGCGGCACATCCAGCGACAGTGTCCAGTTGGTGATGCTGTCCCACAACTCGGGGCGCAACTCAGGCTTGGGATTGCGAATCGCTTCCAGGCATTCCTTTTGTGCAGGCATGCAATGTGGATCCGGATAAAGCGCGGAAGTGATGCCGATGTCGGCAGCGAAAGCAGCCGCGATTTGCTGTCGGACAGTGGGTTGGTTGGCTTTCCAGCCAAAGCGGCCTAGCGCGGTTTGTTGCTTGATGTCATCTCGGACATAGTTGGGTCGACCATTCAAGCCCTGTTGCTGTTGCTTTTGCGCCAAGGCCAAAATGTCTTTCTCACTCACCGCTTCCAAAAATCCCATGCCCAGCATGGCTTGCGAGTTGCGCAAAGAAAACATGGCATTGCTGGCCAGGGGTCCAAAGTTCAAATGCTCAACCCGCACCTTGGGCTTGCGCAATTCCAACTCTTCGCCATCGGCAAAGGTGAATTTTTGTGTCATCCAATCAATGAAAACTTCGGCTTCACCAGCGCGCTGACTGGTGTTTTTGCGGGTGACGATGTCAAACATTTGAATGTCCGTGCCGTAGTTTGGATCCGGCTTGGGCCCGCCAAATCCATCGTCTCCAGGGACCGATATCCGCAGCACTTGCTGCACGGCCAAGCCACCGGTGTCGAGCATGCGCCCACGACCAGCGTTCACATGACAAGCCGCGCAATTGGTGGCCATGAAGTTAGGGCCCAAGCCCCACTCGCCGCCGGAAGGCCCGGGCAGGGACAAGTCCCAGATCACGGGAATCGTGGGGTTGTTGACGGCGATCCAAAAGTTGTTGAACACCTTCTCGCCTTGAGGAAACTGCTTGCGTTGTTTGGCGGTCAAGCCAGCCACCGGCTGCTTGTACACATCTTGGATCAACACTTGTTTGGAGGTTTGGGTCACAGCTGGGCCAGCGCCCATGGCCAAGACAGCGAGCAACAGATAAGACAGCGGTTTTTTCAATGCAGTTCTCCAACAGGGCACCAAGTGTTTTGGCACATTCAGGGACATTTTGACAGGTAAGCCATGGCGGGTATTTGAGGCAGCGCAAATTCCCTAAGTGATGTCCTCGCCCTTCAAGCGCCGCCACAACCACACCAAACCCGTCGCCACGTCCATGGTGCGCCGCTCTTGGATGGCCGCAGGCGGCTTTTGGCCAGAGGTCAGGGCAGGACCGATGTTGAAGGTGAAGATGAAATTCGGGTACTGACCCATGCGCCAGTCACTCATCCACAAGTCTCCATTCACGTCTTGGCTCAAGCTCACAAAACCATCGGTGAAGCGCTGCAAACGTTGCACTTGCGGATGCGCGGCATGGGTTGCCAGAAGCTCAGTTCCGCGCTCGAAAGGATTGAAGCGCACCGGACGGCCCGCATCCATGAGTGAATAAAAGCCCTCGTGGAAATGCTTGCCATCGACGGCCACCACGCGCCACAAAACGGTGTTGAAGGGCGCGGGTGTCACGAACACTTGCTCGGTGGACAGGCCCGCGCCACGCAAGGACGCTTGCGCGTGACCCAGCACGTGCTGCTGCACCACGACGCTCCAACCGATATAGACACAGCTCCAAGCCAAACCGATGGTGTTGGCGTGCACGCCGCCACGGGCGCCGCGCATGGCCCAAACCACACCGGCCATGAGCGGCAGGCTGTAGAGCGGATCGATGATGAACAAACTGCCCAAGCCATAGGCCTCGTCCGTGAACGGCAGGAACAATTGGGTGCCGTAAATCGTGAACCAATCCAAGATGGGGTGCGTCAACAGGGCCAAGGCGATGGCCAACCACCAGCGTCGCCACAAGCCCGGTTCATGGGTGATGCGCGCCACCAACCAAGCCAAGGGCCCTGACGCCCAAGCCAACCAAAACAAAGCGTGTGTCTCCGCTCGGTGCAACACCATGTTGAGCACCGGGTCGCCGTGGTCCAGGAGAACGTCGAGATCGGGCAACAAGCCAGCCACCCCGCCCCAGAGCGCGGCCTTCCAAGCGGCCGTGCGCCGACCCATGACAGCCACACCGATGGAAGCCCCCAAGGCGATTTGTGTCAAGGAATCCATGGACCCAGCCTCACACAAAGAACAAAGCGATGGCGCAGCCCAAAGCCACAACCCAGCTGAGGGTGCGCAGGTTGGCGCGGGCTTGCCAACCCTCCAAGCCCGCGAGCCAGCCGCGCGGGTTGTGGTTGTCATAGCCCCCATCCTGGCGCGAGACACCAATGCCCTTCCATTTGGCGATGCCCACGCACACGACGGGCAAGAGACAGGCGATCAAGATACAGAGTTCGGCGATGGTCATGATGAGGTCCTTAAAGTCTGGTCATTTTGACCTGCCCCCTATGCCTTTACAACAACCAGTCGGAATTGCGGCCTAACAGATGTGGGCTCTACGTTAAGCAATGACGCAGCAGGCTTTTTCACACTTGCATGTCAAACACACAAATTGAGCTACTGGTTTTTTGGTTGAATGTGTTGTGCAGCGTGCTTGGTAAAACACTTGCAAGAACCACAGGATTTCTTTAGCTTGCAGAACCAAAACCGTGCTACGTTCGTGCTATGGAAATTTGTAGCACGTTTTCGGCTGCAAACCCAATGAATATGGTGGCCTGGGGCAGAATCGAACTGCCGACACGCGGATTTTCAATCCGCTGCTCTACCAACTGAGCTACCGGGCCGTGGGAGGCAGACTATACCACTGCCGCCTCGGCTCACTCGGGGCTGGGTTTGAGTTTGTCCCGCTCTTGCTTGAACTTGTCGTAGTCGGGCAGGCGCTGGTTGTCGGGTGGGCTGGGCTCGCGGCGGATTTGCTGCTGCTGGCGGATGCCTTCGTACACGCCTTGCTCGGTCACCACACCGCAGGCGGTCAGCGTCAACAACATCAGGGCGAAGAGGCTTCTCATGGCGATCACTGTAATGCAACAAGGCACAATGCGGGCTCTAGCGAGCCACCCATGAACGAATCTCAACTCCGTTGCACCCACCTGACCAAGCGCTTTGGCGACAACCTGGTGGTGGACGACCTGTCTTTTGAACTGCAGCCCGGCGAATGCCTGGGCGTCATCGGCCCCAACGGCGCGGGCAAAACCACCACCTTCCGCATGTGTCTGGGGCTGACCGCGCCCGACAGCGGCAGCGTGAATGTGTTTGGCCTGTCCATGCCGCAAGACGCCTTGGCCATCAAAGAACGCTTGGGGGTGGTGAGCCAGTTCGACACCCTGGACCCGGATTTTTCTTGCGCCGAAAACCTGATGGTCTATGGCCGTTATTTCGGGATGCGCAGCGCCGACATCCAAAGCCGCATTCCCACCTTGTTGGAGTTTGCAGCTTTGAGCCACAAGGCCAACGCCAAGCCTGGCGAGTTGTCGGGCGGCATGAAGCGCCGCCTGAGCTTGGCCCGTTCGCTGATCAACAACCCGTCGTTGCTGTTGCTGGACGAACCGACCACCGGCCTGGACCCGCAAGCGCGGCACCTGATGTGGGAACGCTTGCAGCAACTCTTGCAACAAGGCAAATCGATTTTGCTGACCACGCATTTCATGGACGAGGCCGAACGACTGTGCGACCGTTTGTTGGTGGTGGACCATGGCCGAAAAATTGCCGAAGGCAAGCCACGTGATTTGATTGCCGAGCACCTGGAGCCCGATGTGGTCGAGGTGTATGGCGGCGACACACAAGCGTTGTCGCAAGGCGACTTGCGGGCCCATGCCCAGCGCATCGAGGTGAGCGGCGACACGGTGTTTTTCTACACCCAAACCGCGCAGCCTTTGCTGCAAGCGCTGCTGGCTTATCCGGGGGTGCGCAGCTTGCACCGTCCGGCCAATTTGGAAGACTTGTTTTTGAAATTAACTGGGCGGCAAATCCGCGAGGAGGGTTGATGCGCCTGCGTTTTTGGCCTGTGTTTTTGCGCAACTTTTTGGTGTGGAAAAAGCTGCTGATTCCCTCCCTCATTGCCAACATCGCCGAGCCACTGATGTGGCTGGTGGCCTTTGGCTACGGCTTGGGTGCCTTGGTGGGCGAGGTGACCATGGGCGGCGACAAAATCCCATACATCGTGTTTTTGGCCAGCGGCTCCATCTGCATGAGCGCCATGAACGCGGCCACGTTTGAAGCACTGTATTCGGCTTTCTCGCGCATGCATGTGCAAAAAACCTGGGACGGCATCATGAACGCGCCCGTGCGTTTGGACGATGTGCTGCTGGCAGAAATGCTGTGGGCGGCGTTCAAAGCGCTGTTCACCGTCACCGCGATTTTGTTGGTGATGCTGGCCTTGGGCATTGTGCAAACCTGGAAGCTGCTGATGGCTTGGCCGATTTTGTTGGGCGTTGGCGTGGTGTTCAGCTGCTTGGCGCTCATCTTCAACGCCTTGGCCAAGGGCTACGACTTCTTCACCTACTACTTCACCTTGTTCTTGACGCCCATGATGTTCTTGAGCGGCATCTTTTTCCCGCTGGACACCCTGCCCACAGCAGTCCGATGGGTGGCCGATGTGTTGCCTCTGACCCATGCGGTCGCGCTGATTCGCCCCTTGTTTCTAGACCAATGGCCCAGCAATGTGTTGCTGCATGCAGGCGTCTTGCTGACGTATGGACTGGTCGGTTGGATGATTGCGCTGCACCTGACACGCAAACGATTCAAACAATGAATCAATACTGGCGATCGGGCACGTACACCCGCAAACCGTCCATGAAATATTCAACCACGATTTGACAGGCCAAGCGACTGTTGGCCTCGCGGGTGGTGGCCACAAAATCGAGCATGGCCGATTCTTCCTCGGTGGGTTCGAACATTTCTGCCAAATGTTCGGGCTGGATAAAGCAATGGCAAGTGGCACAGGTGCCATTGCCACCACATTCACCTGTGAAGCCGTCAATGCCCGACTCTTTGGCAACGCTCAGCAGGGTTTGTCCATGCTCGGCCATGGCTTCGTTGACAGCCCCATCGGGTTGAATGAAATAAATTTGAATCATTGGTCTGCGTATACCCCAGCAGCTTTGATGATGGGGCTCCATTTGGTGATTTCAGAAAGGACGAATTTGCGATGGCCCTCGGGATCAATGCGCTTGTCCGAGATCATCACCGCCCCCAAGGTTTCTTGTTTTTTCACAAAGGCGGGGTCGCTGAGCACGCTGCGCAAGGCGGCATGCCACTGGGCTTGCACCTTGGGTGACAAGCCTTTGGGTGCATAAGTGCCATGCCAAATGCTCACCTGAAAACCTTTGACGCCCAGCTCTTGCATCGTCGGCAGGTTGCTCAAGCTGGGCAAGCTCAGGCGCTTAGGCGAAGTGACCGCGAAGGCCTTGATCTTGTTGGTTTCGATATAGGCCATGGTGTTGGTCGTTTGGTCACACAACAAATCAATTTGCCCAGCCATCAAATCGGTGATGGCCATGGACACGCCCTTGTAAGGAATGCCAACCATCTCGGTGCGCAACGACGACTGCCACAAGAGGCCACACAAATGCGAAGCCGACCCCACACCAGCGTTGCCCAGGTTCACCTTGTCTTTGTTTTTGGCAACCCAAGCCGTGAGTTCTTTGTAGTCCTTGGCTTCCAAGCTGGGGCGCGCCACGATGGTCATGGGCACCTCGTGAATCATGCCCAGATAAGTGAAATCGTTGTCCACGTCAAACCCGAGCTTGCGCACCAAGCTGGGCATGGTGGCCATGCCAATGTGGTGGATCAAAATCGTGTGGCCATCCGGGGCTGCTTTGGCGACTTTTTGCGTAGCAATCGCGCCTCCGGCACCCAAGATGTTTTCCACCACGATATTGGCGCCCCCGAAGGGCTTGCGCAAACCTTCAGCCATCTCTCTCGCCAAGCGGTCGGTGGGGCCACCGGCACTGAAGGGCACGACGATGGTGATGGGCTTGTCTTTGAGGGGAAAAGTTTGAGCCGATGCGTTCAAGGCCAGCGCCAAGGCGATCAGCGTTCCAAGCAAGGCGCGGCAGAACAAACCCGCGTTATTTGTAACTGCGAGCATCTTCAATCACCTTGCCATCATTGGGCAAACTGCCAACGGCCACCAGGCTCACATCGGCACGCAGTTTGGTGATGTCGCGCACCGCTTGTTCAATGGCGGTTTTCAGATCGGTGCTGTGCTCTGCGGCTTCGACCTGCAATTGCATCTGGTCGTTGGCCATTTCACCGGTGACGATCAAACGCGCTTTGTGCACTTGCTCGAAACGCTTGACCACTTGATCGACTTGACCGGGGTGCACAAACATGCCGCGCACCTTGGTGGTTTGGTCGGCGCGGCCCATCCAACCTTTGATGCGCTGGTTGGTGCGGCCCGTGGGGCATGCGCCAGGCAACACGGCGGTGAGGTCGCCGGTGCCGAAACGGATGAGCGGGTAATCGGGATTGAGGGTGGTGACCACCAACTCGCCGACTTCACCCTCTGCAACCGGGTCGCCGGTGCCGGGTCGCACGATTTCCACAATCACGCCCTCGTCCAACACCAAGCCTTCACGCGCCGAGGTTTCATAGGCGATGAGGCCGATGTCGGCCGTGGCATAGCACTGGTAAGCATCGACGCCGTGGCTGATGAACCAATCGCGCAAGGAGGGTGGGCAGGCTTCGCCACTCACCAAGGCCTTGCGCAAACTAGGCAACTTCACGCCAGTTTCAGCGGCTTTTTCCAAAATGATTTTCAAGAAGCTGGGCGTGCCGCAATAACCTGCCGGTTGCAAATCGAGCATGGCTTGCAACTGCTGGTCGGTTTGGCCGGTGCCACCGGGAAACACGCTGCACCCCAAGGCATGGGCACCGCTTTCCATGATGGAACCCGCCGGTGTGAAGTGGTAGCTGAAGCAGTTGTGGATCAACTCGCCTGCGCGAAAGCCCGCCGCATGCAGGGCTCGCGCCACGCGCCAATAGTCTGACTGCCTGCCTTCCAGTTCGTAAATGGGGCCCGGGCTGGCAAACACGCGGGGCATGTTGGCCCCAAAGCGCACCGCCGAGAAACCACCGAACACATCGTTGGCGCGCTCGGCTTGTTGTCGCGCCAGCAATTCGGATTTGCGGGTGACAGGCAAAGCGGCCAAGGCTTGACGGGTGGTGATGCTGGCCGCATCGACGCCTTGCAAGATGTGCGCAAACGCACTTGCATGTTGTTGGGCATGTGCGATTTGACGCGGTAACGCGGCCATCAGGGCCGCTTCGCGCACGGCGGGCGTGCGCTGTTCCAAGCTGTTGTCGAATGAAGTCATGGTGATTCTCAGGCCAACCAACGCTTGCGGCGTTTGTAGCTTTTCACGTCTTTGAAACTCTTGCGCTCACCGCCGCCCATGCCGAGGTAGAACTCTTTCACGTCCTCGTTGTTGGCCAGGTCTTGCGCCGCGCCGTCCATGACGATGCGACCCGACTCCATGATGTAGCCAAAGTCGGCATAACGCAGCGCCATGTTGGTGTTTTGTTCGGCCAACAAGAAGGTGACGTTTTCTTTTTGGTTCAGGTCTTTGACGATGTTGAACACCTCTTCCACGATTTGCGGGGCCAAGCCCATCGAGGGTTCATCCAGCAGCACCAAGCTGGGGTTGGCCATCAAGGCGCGGCCAATCGCACACATTTGCTGCTCGCCGCCCGAGGTGTAGGCGGCTTGCGAGCTGCGACGTGTTTTCAGGCGGGGGAAGTAGTTGTAAACCTTCTCCAAGTTGGCGGCGATTTCGGCTTTGTTGGTGCGGGTGTAACTGCCGGTCAGCAGGTTTTCTTCGATGGTCAGGTGGGCAAAGCAATGCCGCCCTTCCATGACTTGCACCACGCCGCGTTGCACCAAGTCGGCGGGTGACAGGTTTTCAATCCGCTCGCCGCGCAACTCGATGCTGCCCTTGGTCACGTCGCCACGCTCGCCTTTGAGCAGGTTGGAAATGGCCCGCAAGGTGGTGGTTTTACCGGCACCATTGCCGCCCAGCAAGGCGACGATGCCGCGCTCGGGCACTTGCAAGGACACGCCCTTCAAGACCAAGATCACATGGTTGTAGATGACCTCGATGCCGTTGACATTCAAGACAATGTTGGGCGTGCTCATGCGTGTGTCCGGTTCAGATCAAGACTGGCAGTCTTGGCCAGTGCGACGGGTGAGTTTTTTCTCGGCGGCGTATTTGTCGGCCGTGGCTTTCACCAAGGGCTTCAAAATTTGCTCGTCCGCTTGCATCCAGTCGGAGGTGAACACCCATTTTTTGCCATCCCATGTGTGGATGCGGGTCCAGGCGGCGCCCATGTGGTCCATGCACGAGGTGCTGATCGGGCGCATCACGCCTTTGAAGCCGAGGGCGTCAAGTTTGGCTTGCGTCAAGTTCAAGTTTTCCAAGCCCCAACGCACTTGCTCGCCGGTCATGACCTTGCCTTTGCCAAAACGCTCTTGCGCGGAGCGGATGCCTTCGATGCCAATCATGGCGCTCATCACACCACGCAAATACAACACCTGACCCACCTCTTCTTTGGAGCCTGTGCCTTGGCCTTTGGCATGGATTTGCGTCAACAAGGTTTTGACAATGTCGGCGTTGGGTTCGGCGCCATGTTGGATGGTGACCGCGTTGTAGCCCTTGGCGCCATCGGCCACATCCTTCACATCCTGCTCGGCACCGGCCCACCAGACGCCGTACATTTTTTCACGGGCATAGCCAGTCGCTTGGGCTTCCTTGATGGCGGTTGAGTTCATGACGCCCCAACCCCACAGCACCACATAGTCGGGCTTGGCTTGACGCACTTGCAACCAGGTGGCTTTTTGTTCCACGCCGGGCGGCGTGACGGGCAAGAGTTGCAGCTCAAAACCGTGGTTGCGGGCGCGTTCTTGCAACAGAGGAATAGGCTCTTTGCCAAACGGGCTGTCGTGGTAGACGAGCGCTACTTTTTTACCCTTGAGTTTGTCCCAGCCACCTTCTTTTTTGGCAATGGCTTGCATGATGGTGTCGGCGGCCACCCAGTAGGTGCCCGCGATCGGGAAGTTCCACTTGAAGACCGCGCCATCGGCGCTTTCGCTGCGGCCATAGCCCACCGTCAACACGGGAATTTTGTCGCCCGGGGCTTTTTCAGTGATGGCAAAAGTAGCGCCTGTGGACAGTGTTTGGACAAAGCTGGGGTTCTTGCTTTTCAGGCGTTCATAGCACTCCACGCTGCGGGCGGTGTCATAGCCGGTCTCGCATTCTTCATAGGAGATCTTGACGTTGTTGATACCGCCTTTGCTGTTAACCAACTTCAAATAATCGACAAAACCATTGGCCCAAGGTGTGCCATTGGGCGCATACGGGCCGGTGCGGTAGGACAGCACAGGAATGAACTGTTCTTTGGATTGCGCCAGCACCGGCGCGGTCGAGAACAGCATCACCGCGCTGAGCAGCGCGGACAACAACAAGACTGGTTTTTTCATCTTCGTCTCCTTCATGAGAATGGCAATACTTCGGGATTCAATACGGGAACGGCCAGACACGCATTTTTTGCTTGCCGATCGACCACAACTTGGCCAAACCATGAGGTTCCACGATCAGGAACCAAACGATCAAGCCACCAAAAATCATCAGTTCGGTGTGCGACACCACCGTGGTTGAAATCTCCATGCCCACCATGCCAGCGATGAAGGGCAGGGCTTGATTCAAAAAGATGGGCAACAAGATGATGAAGGCCGCACCCAAAAAGCCGCCCATGATCGAGCCCAAGCCGCCAATGATGACCATGAACAACAAGCGGAAAGATTCATTCACGGAAAAAGCACTCGGCTCCCAGGAGCCCATGTAAATAAAGGCCCACAGCGCACCCGCCACGCCGATGATGAAGGAGCTGACCGCGAAAGCCGTGAGTTTGGCGTACATCGGGCGAATGCCAATGACGGCAGCGGCCACGTCCATGTCGCGGATCGCCATCCACTCGCGACCGATCGCACCGCGCACCAGGTTTTTGGCGAGCAACGCCACCACGCACAGCAGCGTCAGGCAAAACAGGTATTTGCTGACATCGCTTTCAATCGGCAGGCCAAACACCTGCAAATTGGACACCGACACCGAGCCCGACGGCGTGTCCAAGGTGAACCACTTGATGCGCAAGAACATCCAATCGGCAAAAAACTGAGCCGCCAAGGTGGCCACGGCCAGGTAAAGACCACGCACCCGCAAACTGGGCAACCCAAACAGCACACCGAACACCGTGGCGCACAAACCGCCCAAGATGAGCGCGGGGATGAGCGGCATGTCGGGCACACGGGCGAAGAAGTTGTAGGCGCCATAGGCACCCACCGCCATGAACGCGCCTGAGCCCAAAGAGATTTGGCCGCAATAGCCGACCAAGACATTCACGCCAATGGCCGCCATGGCCATGATGACAAAAGGAATCAAGATGGCACTGAACCAGTAGTCGGTGGCCATCAAGGGCACGGCGACGAAGGCCAGCAACAACATGGCCGCAATGAACCAACGATCCTGAACAATCGGAAAGATCTGCTGGTCAGCTTGGTAGCTGGTTTTGAATTGGCCGTTTTCTCTGTAGAACATGCTTACACCCGGTCAATGATCTTCTCGCCGAACAAACCTTGGGGCCTGAAGAGCAAAAAGACGAGCGCCAATACATAGGCAAACCAAATTTCGATGCCACCACCGACAAAAGGACCCAAATACACCTCAGAGAGTTTCTCGCCCACACCGATGATCAGGCCGCCAATGATGGCCCCAGGCACCGAGGTGAGGCCACCCAAAATCACCACCGGCAAAGCACGCAAGGCGACAGTGGCCAAGGAAAACTGAACGCCGAGTTTGCTACCCCAAATCATGCCAGCCACCAAGGCCACAACACCGGCCACACACCAGACGATGACCCAAATGCGGTTCAAGGGAATGCCAATGGATTGCGCGGCTTGGTGGTCATCGGCCACGGCACGCAGCGCCCGGCCTGTGCCGGTTTTCTGAAAAAACACCGACAAGGCGACCACCAAACAAGCGGCGATGAGTGCTGCAATCAAGTCTTCTTGGTTGATCAGGATGCCGCCTTCAAAAACGTCTTGAAAGGCGATCACCGGTTCTTTGGGCATGCCAATGTCAATCTTGTAAATGTCACTGCCAAAAATCGATTGGCCCAAGCCTTCTAGGAAATAGGTGATGCCCAAGGTCGCCATCAACAAGGTGGTGCCTTCTTGGTTGACCAAATTGCGCAGCACCAAGCGTTCAATCAACCAGGCCACCGCAAACATCACCACAGCGGCCAAAGCAAAGGCCATCAGGTTCACCAACCAAGCCGGGCCCAAGCCCGCGGTGTTCAACCATTCGGCAAAACGCGCCATTGCCAAGGCGGCAAACAAAACCATCGCGCCTTGCGCGAAATTGAACACGCCGGAGGCTTTGAAGATGAGCACGAAGCCCAAAGCCACCAGCGAATACAACATGCCAGCCATCAGGCCACCGAGCAGTGTTTCAAGAAAGAATCCCATGGCCGTCAATGTCCTGTACCGAGGTAGGCGCTGATCACCTCGGGGTTGTTGCGCACTTCATCGGGCGTGCCGTCGCCGATTTTTTTGCCGTAGTCCAGCACGACGACGCGGTCGGAGATGTCCATCACCACGCCCATGTCGTGCTCGATCAACACCACCGTAGTGCCAAATTCATCGTTCACATCCAGAATGAAGCGGCACATGTCCTGCTTTTCTTCCACGTTCATGCCCGCCATCGGTTCGTCCAGCAGCAGCACTTGGGGCTCCAGCGCCAAGGCGCGGCCCAAGTCGACACGCTTTTGCAAGCCATAGGGCAGCTGCCCGACAGGCGTTTTGCGGTAGGGCTGGATTTCCAGAAAGTCGATGATTTCTTCCACCCGCTTGCGGTGTTCAATTTCTTCGCGTTCTGCCGGACCCCAACGCAGGGCTTGCATGAACAAATTGCTTTTCATGCGCAGGTTGCGCCCGGTCATGATGTTGTCCAGCACACTCATGCCTTTGAACAAGGCCAGGTTTTGGAAGGTGCGGGCCACGCCCATGACCGCCACTTGGTGGCTGTCCATGTGGCTGAAAGTTTGGCCGCGAAACGTGATGCTGCCTTGCTGCGGTGTGTAGACACCATTGATGCAATTGAGCATCGAGCTTTTGCCCGCGCCATTGGGGCCGATGATGGCGCGGATTTCGTGCTCGCGCACATCAAAGCTGATGTCTGAGAGCGCTTTGACGCCGCCAAAACTCAAAGAGATGTTGTGGACATCGAGGATGACCTCGCCAATCTGCTTGCTCATGCTGCTTGCCCCACTGGCGCAAAGGTTTTCGCGTCCATCAGCTGCAAAGTAGCGCTGACGCTGCCGCTGCGGCCGTCCTCGAACTTCACCGCGGTGTCAATGTATTGCTGGGTTTGGCCCTCGTACAAAGCGGTCACCAAGACACCGTATTTGTCGGCAATGAAACCACGCCGTACTTTGTTGGTGCGGGTGAGTTCGCCGTCATCCGCATCGAGTTCTTTGTGCAGCACCAAGAAGCGGCTGATCTGGCTGCCAGCCAACAATTTATCGGCAGCCAAATCCGCATTCACCTTTTCCACGCAATCGAGAATGAGCTGATACACCTCGGCTTTTTGCGCCAAATCGGTGTAGCCCGCATACGGCAGGTTGCGCCGCTCGGCCCAATTGCCCACTGCATCAAAGTCGATGTTGAGCATCACGCAGACCTTGTCGCGGCCATCGCCGTAGGCCACAGCCTCTTTGATGAACTGGAAGAATTTGAGTTTGTTTTCCACGTACTTGGGTGCGAACATCTCGCCGTCATTCACGCCGCCTTGGATGCGACCCACGTCTTTCACGCGGTCGATGATTTTCAAATGACCGTGCGCATCCAAAAACCCGGCGTCACTGGTGTGGTACCAGCCGTCGGCCGTCAGCACCTCGGCAGTGGCTTCAGGGTTTTTGTAATAGCCCTTCAGAAGTCCGGCGGACTTGACCAAGATTTCGCCGTTGTCTGCCACCTTGATTTCCACGCCCGCACACGGCACCCCCACGGTGTCGGCACGTGCTTGGTTGTCGGGCTGCAAACAAACAAACACCGCGGTTTCGGTGGAGCCGTAAAGCTGCTTCAAATTGATGCCAATCGAGCGGTAGAAGGTGAACAGATCGGGGCCAATCGCCTCACCGGCGGTGTAGCCCACACGCACCCGCGAAAAACCCAGGTTGTTGCGCAGTGGGCCATAAACCAAGAAGTCGCCCAGGCCATACAGCAGCTGACCCCACAGTCCAATGGCTTCGCCGTCCATGCGCTTGGGGCCGTATTCGCGGGCCACATCCATGAAGAAATGGAACATTCGCCGCTTCAGGGGACTGGCGTCTTCCATGCGAATCATCACGTTGGTCAGCAAGCCTTCAAACACCCGGGGTGGTGCGAAGTAATAGGTCGGGCCGACTTCTTTCAAGTCGATGGTGATGGTTTCAGCCGACTCGGGGCAGTTCACCACATAGCCGCAGCACAGCCACTGGGCATAGCTGAAGATGTTCTGGCCAATCCAAGCCAGCGGCATGTAGGCCAAGACCTCTTCGCGGTGGGTCAGGTGGTCAAAGTCGGCACCGGCTTGGGCGCGGTCGAGCAAGCTGCGGTGCGTGTGCACCACGCCCTTGGGGTTGCCGGTGGTGCCAGACGTGAAGAACATGGCGGCCACGTCGTCGGGCTTGCAGGTGTCAATTTGGGCGCTCAAAAAGCCGGGGGCTTGTGCCGCGGCGTTTTCACCTTCTTGCATCAAGCTGCTCAGGCTGAACAAGCCGGCTTGTTTGTAATTGCGCAAGCCGCGCGGGTCGTCGTAATAAATGTGCGTGAGGCTGGCACAGCCGGGCTGGATGTCCAGCAATTTGTCGACCTGCTCTTGGTTTTCCACCACCGCAAAACGCACCTCGGCATTGTTGATGGGGAACACGTACTCGGTGCCCACCGCATCTTGGTACAGGGGGATGGGCACACCGCCCAAGGCTTGCACCGCCAACATGGCGGCGTACAAATGCGGCCGGTTGGCACCGACCACCACCACGTGGTCGCCACGTGCCAAGCCTGCCAAATGAAAACCATGGGCCATGTGGTTCACCTGCGTGAACAAGGCGGACCAAGAAATGCTTTGCCAAATGCCATATTCCTTTTCGCGCAAGGCGGTGTCGCCGGGGCGCGATTGGGCATGGTCTTGCAGTAAACGGGGGAAGGTGGTGTTCATCGGACGGGTATATTAGGCGGCACTTTGACGTTTTTTTGTCTTTTCAACGACAATTTAGGGTAGACCCCTAGGCCCCATGAGCAAAGACCATTCACTTCACCAGCGCCGCCGCCCGCCCAGCTCGCAAGAGCTCGAGGGCATCCCCTGGCTGAACCTGCTGACCCCCGCTGAGCGCGAAAAAGCCATCGGCCACATCGTCGTCGGCGACGCGGTCTCGGGCGAAATCATTTGCCGTGTGGGCCGCGCCCCCACCTATTGGTTTGGCGTGGTGGATGGCTTGTTGAAGATGAGCATCGACACGGTCAAGGGCGACAGCCTGACCTTCACCGGCGTGTCGCGGGGCGGCTGGTTTGGCGAGGGCACGGCTTTGAAACGCGAGCCTTACCGCTACAACGTGCAAACTTTGCGGGCCAGCGTGGTGGCGGGTTTGCCGGTGGCCAATTTCCACGAACTGCTGGCCGAATCGATTGGCTTCAACCGCTTCATCATGAACCAACTGAACGAACGGCTGGGGCAGTTCATCGCTGCGCGTGAAATTGACCGGCTCAACAGCCCCGACGTGCGCGTGGCCCGCAGCTTGGCCGCCTTGTTCAACCCGGTGCTGTTTCCAGGCGTGGGCGAGGTGCTGCAAATCACCCAGCAAGAGCTGGCCTACCTGGTGGGTTTGTCGCGCCAGCGGGTCAACATGGCGCTGCAACGTCTGGTGGCTGAGGGCTGGATCAGCGTGGCCTATGGCGGCGTGCGGGTGCTGAATTTGCAGGCCTTGCGCAGCCATACACTCGGTGCCCCATGACCGAACTCATCCGCTTGAACAAACGCATGGCCGAACTCGGCCTGTGCTCCCGCCGCGAAGCCGACGATTGGATTGGCAAGGGCTGGGTGAAAGTGAACGGCGAGATAGCGGTGCTGGGCAAACCGGTCAGCCCGATGGACCGCATCGAGGTGGACAAGCTGGCCCGTGGCCAGCAAGACAAGCAAGTCACCATCCTGCTGCACAAGCCCATGGGCTATGTGAGTGGCCAAGCCGAAGACGGCCACACGCCCGCCATCAACCTGATTGAAGCCCGCCACCAGTGGCGCGACGACCGTTCCAGCATCCGCTTTGTGCCCCGCCAGCGCATGGGCTTGGCACCTGCTGGCCGCTTGGACATTGACTCGGTGGGCTTGCTGGTGCTGACCCAAGACGGCCGGGTGGCGCGTCAACTGATTGGCGAAGACTCGCAGGTGGACAAAGAATATTTGGTGCGGGTGCAGTACGGCAAGCTGGCAGCGGGGGAGCAACAAACCGATGTGCAGTCGCTCTTCCCAGCAGACCAATTGGCGCGTTTGTGCCACGGCCTGCACTTGGACGGCCAAGCCTTGAAGCCCGCCGTGGTGGACTGGCAAAACCCCGAGCAACTGCGCTTTGTGTTGAAAGAGGGCCGCAAGCGCCAAATTCGACGCATGTGCGAGCAGGTCGGCCTGACCGTGGTCGGCTTGAAGCGGGTGCGCATTGGCCGGGTGAAGCTGGGCCAACTGCCGGTGGGGCAGTGGCGGTATTTGGCGCCTGGCGAGGTGTTTTAAGCCTCAGCGCCAGTGCACTCGCTCACTTCAGGCCATCTGCTTCTTGAAATACGGGCCACGCGCCCCACTTGGAACCCATTCTTTTTCGTTCTTTTCTTTCAGACACCATGACAAAACACACCCACGCCTTCCAAGCCGAAGTGGCCCAGCTGCTGCACCTGGTCACCCACTCCCTGTATTCCAACAAAGAAATCTTTTTGCGCGAGCTGATTTCCAACGCCTCGGATGCCTGCGACAAGCTGCGCTATGAGTCCTTGAACAACGCCGCTTTGCTGGAAGACACACCCACACTTGAAATTCGCGTGGCATTCGACAAAGCCGCCAAGACGCTGACCATCAGCGACAACGGCATTGGCATGAGCCAGCAAGAAGCGATTGAGCACCTGGGCACGATCGCCAAAAGCGGCACCCGCGACTTCATGAGCAAGCTGAGCGGCGACCAGCAATCCGACGCCAAAGACCAGGGTTCGCTGATTGGCCAGTTCGGTGTGGGCTTTTACTCGGGCTTCATCGTGGCCGACAAGATCGTGGTGGAAACCCGCCGAGCTGGCTTGGCCGCCTCTGAAGGTGTGCGCTGGACCAGCGGGGGCAGCGGCGACTTCGAGGTGGAAACCATCACCCAAGACAAGCGCGGCAGCCACATCATTTTGCATTTGCGTGACGATGCCGAAGAGTTTTTAAGCAACTGGAAAATCAAAAGCATCATCGGCAAGTACGCCGACCACATCGCCCTGCCCATCCTGATGCGCAAGGAAGAATGGAAAGAAGGCGAGAACGAGCAGCCTGGTGAAATGGTGGTGACCGACGAATGGGAAACCGTCAACAAAGCCTCGGCCTTGTGGACCCGCCCGAAAAAAGACATCAGCGCCGAGCAGCACGCCGAGTTTTACAAAGCCATCAGCCACGACTTCGAGCCGCCCTTGGCTTGGAGCCACAACAAGGTGGAAGGCAGCACCGAGTACACGCAACTGCTGTACTTGCCCGGCAAAGCGCCATTTGATTTGTGGAACCGCGACAAAAAAGGCGGCATCAAGCTGTATGTGAAACGCGTCTTCATCATGGACGACGCCGAAGCTTTGTTGCCCACCTACTTGCGCTTTGTCAAAGGCGTGGTGGACTCGGCCGATTTGCCCTTGAACGTGAGCCGCGAGCTGCTGCAAGAAAGCCGCGATGTGAAAGCTATTCGCGAGGGCAACACCCGCCGTGTGCTGTCCATGTTGGACGACCTGGCCAAGCACGATGCGCCTGCAGCGGACGCGAGCGACGACGACAAACAAAACGCTGGCAAGTTCACCAAGTTCTACGCCGACTTTGGCGCGGTGTTGAAAGAAGGCTTGGGCGAAGACTTTGCCAACAAGGACAAGATTGCCAAGCTGCTGCGCTTTGCCAGCTCGACCACCGACACCGTGAGTGTGGGCTTTGCCGATTACAAAGCCCACATGAAAGAAGGCCAAGACGCTATTTTTTACATCACGGCCGACAGCTTGGCCGCCGCCAAAAACAGCCCACAGCTCGAGGTGTTCCGCAAAAAAGGCATCGAGGTGCTGCTGATGTCCGACCGCGTGGACGAGTGGGCGCTGGGCTTCCTCCACGAGTTTGACGGCACCCCGCTGCAAAGCGTGGCCAAGGGCGCGTTTGACTTGGGCAAGCTGCAAGACGAGGCCGAGAAAAAAGCCGCCGAAGAAGCCGCTGAAACTTTCAAGCCGCTGCTGGCCAAGCTGAAAGATGCCCTGAAAGACAAGGCCGACGATGTGCGCATCACCAGCCGCTTGGTGGACTCGCCCGCCTGCTTGGTGGTGAAAGACGACGCCATGTCTTTGCAACTGGCCCGCATGCTCAAGCAAGCCGGTCAAACCGCGCCCGAAAGCAAACCGATTTTGGAAATCAACCCCGAGCACCCGCTGGTGAAAAAGCTGGACACGCCCGACGGTCAAATCCATTTCTACGACCTGGCGCACATCGTGTTTGACCAGGCCTTGCTGGCCGAAGGCGGCCTGCCAGCCGACCCGGCGGCGTATGTGAAAAGGGTGAATGCTTTGTTGGTTTAAGCCATCAATCGCTTGCATTTATTGATATATACGTCAATAATTCATTATATTAGGTGTTAATTGACGTATATATCAAATGAAAACCCTTCAAGATCTTGGCGAATCCATCGCAGCGCGGCGCAAGCAACTTGGTCTGCAGCAGCGTGAGGTAGCGGCATTGGCGGGCATCACCGCCGAATCTTTGTCACGGTTTGAACGCGGCCGCAGCGCTGAATTTGGGGCTCGCAAATTATTGGCCATCCTGGCCGTACTCGGTGCAGAACTGGATGTCGTCAATGAGGGCCAAGCTGGCAACTTGGATGAACTGCGCCTAGAACGGGCTCAATACACATCCACCCCAGGAGCCTTTTGATGCAACTCTCGGTCTACGTGCTTGGACGAGAAGTGGCCACGCTGGCGCAATCGGGCGACTTCAAGAGCGTGTTGTCTTACCACCAAGGGACAGCACAGGACGACTTCGTCTCGCTCACCATGCCTGTTCGCACCGAAAGTTATGTGTGGGACGACCAGTTGCCGCCGGTGCTGCAAATGAATTTGCCTGAAGGTTACTTGCTGCAAGTCTTGCAAGAACAGTTCGGCCCGCACATTGGTGCCCATCCCATCGCCTTGCTGTCAGTCATCGGGCGCAACATGGTGGGACGACTTCAAGTGGCAACTTCAGGGGCCGAACTTCGGATGCCCGCGCAAGCCTTTGAAGTGGCTGCCTTGCTCAAGGGTGACAACTCTGAAGCGGCCTTTGCAGAACTGGTTCGCGCCCATGCCAGCAGTGGCGTTTCAGGGATGGTGCCTAAATTTTTAGATGCCGTGTCGCCCGCCGCTGATCTGTTGTCACCGCATCCCAAAGCCAGCCTGATCACCCAACGCCACATCATCAAGGGCTCTAGCGCCAAGCTGCCTTTTGTGGCCTTGAACGAACATCTGTGCATGCAAGTGGTTCGGCGTGTCATGTCGACTGCGAAAACCGAGGTCTCTGACGATGGTCAAGCCCTGGTCGTCCATCGCTTTGACGTCGATGAGCAAGGCCAAGCGCATTGGGGCATGGAAGATTTCTGCAGCTTGCTGGGATTGCGCTCGTCAGCTAAGTACAACACCACTTGGGAGCGCATCGCCAAAGCCATTCGCATCCATGTGCCTGGTCCTCAAAGAATGGAAACCTTCCGCCAGTTGGCCTCGACCCTGCTGCTGACCTACGCCTTGCGCAATGCGGATTTCCATGCGAAAAACATGGCCCTTCTCTATACCAACCGAGGCGATGTGCATTTGTCCCCCGCCTACGACATGCTCACAACCCATGTTTATGCAGGCTTTGCCAACAATCCGCCCGCCATTGAATTCATGGGCAAAAAAACCTGGCTGCCTGGCAAGCATTTGCAAAAGTTCATCGTCAACTGTTTCGGCATCCCACTCAAAGAACAACTGTTGATGGTGCAAGCCATCAGCGACGCCGTGGCGGATGTGAGCCATGAAGTCCACCAAGCCATGAGCGAACATCCAGGCTTCCAAGACATCGGACATCGCATGCTGCAATGTTGGACAGAGGGTGTCCAAGGTCTGCGGGATGAACGGGTTTATGCCTTGCGGCCCTGACCGACAAACTGCGGCCCCAAGTCTTCCGCCTGGGCTTCCTGCGGTAAGGCCCGCCCTCAAGCCATCAATTCAATCTGTTCCCGCAAAGTGTCGCACTGCCCGCGCCAATAGTCGGCGGTGCCAAACCAAGGAAAGTGCATGGGAAAGGCTGGGTCGTCTTGGCGGCTGGCCAGCCAGGCGCTGTAGTGAATGATGCGCAGGGTGCGCAGCGGCTCGATCCACTGCACCTCTTGCATGTCAAACGGCCTCATGCTTTCGTAGCCTTCGAGCACGGTGAACAGTTTTTGGCGGCGTTCTTGTTCTTCGCCGTGCAACAGCATCCACAGGTCTTGCACAGCGGGGCCCATGCGAGCATCGTCCAAATCCACAAAATGTGGCCCAGCTTCAGGCATGCCTTGCGGCGTCCACAAGATATTGCCGGGGTGGCAGTCGCCGTGAAGCCGCAAGCTGCGCACTTGCGCGGGCATTTTTTGGCGCACCAATTCCAACGCTTGGTTGCACAAGCTCAGCCACTGTTGCGCCACTTCAGGTGGCACCCAGTTTTCGCGCATCAGCAAGTCGCGTGAGGCTTCGCCAAAAGTGTGCAGGTTCAGCGCGGGGCGGTGCACAAAGGCCTGGCGCTCGCCCACCAAGTGCATGCGGGCCATCAAACGGCCAATCCACATCAGCACCTCGGGGTCGTCCAGTTCGGGGGCGCGGCCACCACGGCAGGGGCTGACGCTGAACCAGAAATGCCCATCCAAGCCCTCATGCAGGATGCGGGCTTCGTGCAAGCGCAGACCGTTCAAAGTGAGCGGCCCCACCACCGGAATGTCCTCAGCCATCAACTCATCGGTGAAGGCGTGTTCTTCGCGAATTTGCGCTTCGCTCCATCGCCCGGGTCGGTAGAACTTGGCCACCACCGTGCTGTCGTCGTCCAAATGCACTTGGTACACGCGGTTTTCATACGAGCTGAGCGCACTCAAGCGACCGTCCACTGGCAAGCCCAAAGCGCTCAAGGCGTCCAACACCACCGAGGGTGTCAAGGCTTGATAGGGGTGCGTCACCTACACACCCCAGACGATGGGATGTCCGGCTTGGTGACAGCGTTGCAGCATGTCGATGATGGGTTTGCTGCGCTGGCGCAGGCTGATGCCCTCTAGACGCGGCGCGGGCTGGCCTTGGGCGGCGGCGTCGGCAGCGGCCTGGGCTTGCGCGGCTTCTTGTTGCTGAACGGCTTGTTGCAGCGCTGCAATGGCGGCGGGCATCTCCAGGGCGTCGATGATGCCTTGGGGCCCGGGTGTTTTGCCAATGATCTGCAGGAACTGAACGCCTTGCGGCTCCAACAGAATCAGGTCGCCAGCGGCTTTGGATTTGAATTTGTAAATCATGGCGCTATTGTGCGCTTGGCCATCACCCACGCTGTTCCAAGCGTCCAAGCCAGGCCAAGGCCTCAAGGGAAAACCCTCGCGGCTGAAATAAGGCTTGACGTGATTTACTTTAGGCCTCAACAATATGGGTATGAACATTATGTGCATTGGCGGCGGCCCCGCTGGTTTGTATTTCGCGCTGCTCATGAAGCAGCAAAACCCGGCGCACCAGATCACCGTGGTCGAACGCAACCGCCCCTACGACACCTTCGGCTGGGGCGTGGTGTTCAGCGATCAAACCCTGCAAAACCTGCAAGCTGCTGATGCGCACACAGCCGAACTGATTGGCAATGCGTTCAACCACTGGGACGACATCGAGGTGTTTTTCAAAGGACAGTCGGTGCGCTCCACTGGCCACGGCTTTTGCGGCATCGGACGCAAGCACTTGCTCAACATCTTGCAGCAGCGTTGCGAAGAGCTGGATGTGAAGTTGGTGTTTGAAACCGATGTGGCCGACGACCAAGCCCTGGCTTTGCACTACCAAGCTGATTTGGTGATTGCCAGCGATGGCTTGAACAGCCGCATCCGCACCCGCTATGCCGACACCTACCAACCCAACATCGATGTGCGCGATTGCCGCTTTGTCTGGTTGGGCACGCACAAAACCTTTGACGCTTTCACCTTCGCCTTCGAAGAAACCGAGCACGGCTGGTTTCAAGCCCATGCCTACAAGTACGACGAACACACGTCCACGTTCATTGTGGAAACCCCCGCGTCGGTGTGGCAAGCGCACGGCATCGACCAGATGAGCCAAGATGAAGCGGTGGCCTTTTGTCAAAACCTGTTTGCCAAGTATTTGGATGGGCACGAATTGATGAGCAACGCAGCGCATTTGCGTGGCTCGGCCAACTGGATTCAATTTCCCCGGGTGATTTGCAACACGTGGGTGCATTGGGAAACGCTGAACAACAAACGCACACCCATCGTGCTGATGGGGGATGCGGCCCACACTGCACATTACTCGATTGGCAGCGGCACCAAGCTCGCGCTAGAAGACGCGATTGACTTGGCCAACACCTTTGCCCAGCACCCCGATGCCGACATGGCCACCGTTTTGCAAGCCTATGTCGATCGGCGCAGTGTCGAGGTGCTGAAAATTCAAAACGCGGCCCGCAATTCCACCGAATGGTTTGAGCATGTGAACCGCTACACCCACATGGACATCGAGCAGTTCACCTACTCGTTGCTGACGCGTTCGCAGCGTATCAGCCACGAAAACCTGCGTGTGCGGGACCCGCAATGGTTGCAGCATTTCGAGGCTTGGTTGTCGGGTGGTCGTGCCAAGGCGCCCATGCTCTTGCCCTACACCTTGCGCGGCCTCAGCTTGAAAAACCGCATCGTCGTCTCGCCCATGGCCACTTACAAAGCGGTGAATGGTGTGGTGAACGACTTTCATTTGGTGCATCACGGTGCACGTGCCTTGGGTGGCGCTGGTTTGTTGATGGTGGAGATGACCAGCCCCACGCCCGAGGGCCGCATCACACCGGGTTGCCCGGGCTTGTGGAACGATGAACAACAACAAGCCTTCAAACGCATCACCGACTTTGTCCACGGCCAGGATGCACACATCGGTTTGCAGCTGGGTCACAGTGGTGCCAAGGGCTCAACGCAGTTGGGCTGGGAAGCGATAGATGAACCCTTGCTGGCCAACAACTGGCCCCTGATGGCAGCCAGCGCCGTGCCTTATGGCCCAAACAACCAAACGCCCCGCGCCATGAACACCGACGACATGCAGGCACTGACAGCGGCGTTTGTTGCCGCCTCGCTGCGTGCTGATGCGGCGGGCTTTGATTGGCTGGAGTTGCATTGCGCCCATGGTTATCTGCTGTCGGGTTTCATCTGCCCCTTGACCAACCAGCGCAGCGACGAGTTCGGTGGCAGCTTGGCCAACCGTTGTCGCTATCCCTTGCAAGTGTTTCAAGCCATGCGGGCTGTGTGGCCTGCCCACAAACCCATGAGTGTGCGCATCTCGGCGCACGATTGGGCGCCAGGGGGCAACACAGATGACGATGCGGTGGCGATGGCCCAGTTGTTCAAAGCCGCCGGTTGCGATCTGATCGACGTGTCGTCCGGTCAAACCACCCGCGCTGCCAAGCCGGTTTATGGGCGCATGTACCAAACACCGTTTGCCGACCGGATTCGCAACGAGGTGCACATCGCCACCATGGCGGTGGGGGCCATCAGCGAAGCCGACCATGCCAACAGCATCATCGCGGCAGGCCGCGCCGATTTGTGCGCCATCGCCCGCCCGCATTTGGCCGATCCGAATTGGACCCTGCACGAAGCCGCCAAATTGGGCAGTCGTGATGTGGTCTGGCCCCAGCCCTATGAAAGCGGCCGGGATCAGCTTTATCGATTACTTCAAACACCACGCTGACCATGGACCTTGAAGCCCGCGCCCACAGCAAGCACCCCGAAGCCCTGCGACTGTGGCTTCGCATGCTCACCTGCACCCAACTGATTGAAAAACAAGTGCGCATCGGTTTGCGCGACGAGTTCAGCACCACCTTGCCGCGCTTTGATTTGTTGGCGCAGCTCGAGCGCGAACCGCAAGGCATGAAGATGACCGCGTTGTCGCGCCGCATGATGGTGACCAGCGGCAACATCACCCCAGTGACCGACCAGTTGGTGAAAGAAGGCTTGATTGAGCGCAGCAGTGTGGATGGCGACCGCCGCGCTTGGTTGATTCGGCTCACACCTGCAGGCCGCGCCCTGTTTAAAAAAATGGCTAAGCGCCACGAGGCTTGGATTGTTCAAGCATTCGATGCTCTCAGCAGCAAAGAGTTGCAAGCCTTGCACGGCTTTCTCGGTCGCGTCAAACAACACAGTGCCACGGAGACTTCATGAAACACCACATCCCCGACCAGAACCCCATGCGTGGGCAATACCAAGCCTTGGCGTCACAAACTGCCCAGCATTTTTCATGGGCCTGTGATGACAAAGGTGTGGCCACCATCACCTTGAACCGACCCGAACGCAAAAACCCACTCACCTTCGCGTCCTATGCCGAGTTGCGGGATTTGTTCGTGCAACTGCGCGTGGCCACCGATGTGCGCGTGGTGGTGTTGCAAGGGGCAGGTGGCAACTTTTGCTCGGGTGGTGATGTGCACGAAATCATCGGACCGCTCACCAAGATGACCATGCCCGAGTTGCTGGCCTTCACCCGCATGACCGGCGACTTGGTGAAAGCCATGCGCCTGTGTCCGCAGCCCATCGTGGCCGCCATCGATGGCGTGTGTGCCGGGGCTGGAGCCATGCTGGCCTTGGCCTCAGACATGCGCTTGGGCAGCACCACCACCAAGGTGTCGTATTTGTTTTCACGCGTGGGCTTGGCCGGTGCCGACATGGGCGCTTGCAGTTTGTTGCCGCGCGTGATTGGCCAAGGACGGGCCAGTGAATTGCTGTTCACTGGCCGCGCCATGACGGCAGCAGAAGGTCAAGCCTGGGGCTTTTTCAACAGCTTGCACGAGGCTGATGCGCTGGGTGCCGCCGCCCACAGTGTGGCGCTTGGTTTGGCGCAAGGCCCCAGCTTCGCCCACGGCATGACCAAAACCATGTTGCACCAAGAGTGGGCCATGACGCTGGACCAAGCGATTGAGGCGGAAGCGCAAGCGCAAGCGATTTGCATGCAAACCCAAGATTTCCACCGCGCCTATGAAGCCTTCGCGGCCAAACAACAACCTGTGTTTCAAGGTGATTGAGATGAACTCCCATTGGCAACTGCCGTTTTTTGAAGACCGCCACCGCGAACTGGCCACGGCCTTGCAGGCTTGGATGCAAAACCAGCATGTGCACGAGGCGGATGACCGCGCTGCTTGCCGCGAATGGGTGCAACGCTTGGGGGATGCGGGTTGGTTGCGCTATGTCGTCACCTCGGCGCACGGTGGGGCTTGGGACACTTTGGATTCACGCGCCTTGGTCATCATCCGCGAAACCTTGTCGCAGTTTTCACCCTTGGCCGATTTCGCATTCGCGATGCAAGGCTTGGGCAGTGGGGCCATCACCTTGGCAGGCACACCCGCGCAGCAAGCGCACTACCTCCCCGCGGTGGCAAGTGGCGAGATGATTGCCGCGTTTGCGCTCAGTGAGCCGGATGCGGGCTCGGATGTGGCGGGGATGCAAACCCATGTCAGCCTCACTGCAGACGGCTTTGTGATGAACGGCTGCAAAACCTGGATCAGCAACGGCGGCTTGGCACATTTCTATGTGGTATTTGCCAAAACCGATGTGACGGCGGGTGCTCGTGGCATCACGGCCTTCATCGTGGATGCGGACAGCCCTGGATTGAATGACGACACGCATTTGCAGGTGATGTCGCCGCACCCCTTGGCCACCCTGCATTTTGACCACTGCGCATTGCCCGCTTCTTCGCAACTGGGCGACATGCATGGCGGTTTCAAGTTGGCAATGCGCACCTTGGATATTTTTAGAGCCTCTGTGGCAGGTGCAGCTTTGGGCATGGGCCGCCGCGCCTTGAATGAGGCTCTTCAGTACACGCAACAACGCCAGATGTTTGGCAAGCACTTGGCCGACTTTCAACTGACGCAAGCGCGTCTGGGTGACATGGCTTGTTTGTTGGATGCAGGTGCATTGCTGACCTACCGTGCAGCTTGGATGCGCGACACCTTGGGCAGCGATGGCGCAGGCGCTGCGGCCTACACCCAGGCGGCCGCCATGGCCAAACTCACCGCCACCGAAAACGCCTCCAAGGTGATCGACATGGCGCTTCAAATGCACGGCGGCACAGGCGTTTTGGTGGGCAACAAGCTGGAGTCGTTGTACCGCGATATTCGCTCCTTGCGCATTTACGAAGGTGCTTCTGAAGTGCAGCAACTCATCATCGGCAAGTCGGTCCTCAAGGGTTCTGCATGAGCGCCCAAAGCGATCGGTTTGTGCATGATCGCTTGCCACCCCGGGCTGCGTGGCCGCAGTTTTTATACCCCACTGGCTCTCCTGCAGGCGATCAGGTTTTGAATCTGGTGACCGAACTGCTGGACAAGGCCTTGACGCAGCCCTGGGCAGATGCGCCGCTGTTTCGCTCGGCCCACGAAACACTGAGTTACCGGCAAGCACAGGTTTTGGTGAATCAACGCGCCCATTATTTGGTCCATGTGCTGGGGCTTGTGCCTGGCAACCGTGTTTTGATTCGTGGCACCAACTCCATTGGATTTGCATTGTGTTGGTTGGCCGTGGTGAAAGCAGGTTTGATCGCGGTGTCCACCATGCCCATGCTGCGTGCCAAGGAGTTGTGTGAGGTCATCCACAAAGCACAGCCTGTGTTGGCGTTGTGTGAGGCGCATTTGGCTGATGAGTTGGCATTGGCACAACAGCAGTGCTCCCGCTTGTTTTCGGTGGTTTTGTTTGGCGACGCGCATTTGGCAGCTGGACTGGAACAGTTGTCAGGTGCTTTGCCCACGGTGTTCGAGGCTTGCCCCACCACTGGCGACGACATCGCCATGCTCGCCTTCACCTCCGGCACCACCGGCTCGCCCAAGTCGGCGTGTCATTCGCATTTGGATGTGTGGTCGGCTTGTCAGGCTTGGCCTGTGTCGGTGTTGCAAGCATCCCCATCTGATATTGTTGTTGGCACTCCTCCGTTGGCCTTCACCTTTGGCCTCGGTGGTTTGTTGTTGTTTCCCATGGTGGCGGGTGCATCTGTGTATTACCCCAGCGGTCCTTTGAACCCTGAGTCCATGTTGCGTGCCTTGCAAGATGCTGGCTGCACGATTTGCTACACCGCACCCACCTTCTACCGACAAATGGCACCCCTCATCGCCGCGGTATCGGTGCCGAGTTTGCGCGTGAGCGTGAGTGCTGGTGAAGCATTGCCCGACACCACACGTCAGCTTTGGAAACAAGCCTGTGGCATCGAGATGCTGGACGGCATTGGCGCCACCGAGATGTTTCACATCTTCATTTCTTCACCGCCTGAGCGCGTTCGCACGGGCAGCTTAGGGCAAGTTGTGCCGGGCTATGAAGCCTGTGTGTTGGATGAGCAGGGTGCACCCTTGCCCCATGGCCAGGTGGGCCGATTGGCGGTGCGCGGCCCGACCGGCTGCAAGTATTTGGACGATGCACGTCAAGCCACCTATGTGCAACATGGTTGGAACTTTCCTGGCGACGCGGTCTTTCAAGATGCTGATGGTTACTTTCACTATCAGTCTAGGGCGGATGACATGATCATCAGCGCGGGCTACAACATCGCTGGCCCCGAAGTGGAGGACGCTTTGCTCAAGCATCCGGCTGTTTTGGAATGCGCTGTGGTGGGCAAGCCCGACTCAGAGCGGGGCATGTTGGTGCAAGCCTTTTGTGTGTTGAGCCCTGGCTTCGTCGCCAACGAGGCAATCGTCAAACTCTTGCAAGAGCATGTGAAGTCGTCCCTGGCGCCTTACAAGTATCCGCGTGACGTGGTCTTTTTAGAAGCCCTGCCACGCACACCCACGGGCAAATTGCAGCGCTTCAAATTGCGCTCACCTCTTATTTGAAAGTATTTATGAACACTGTTTTACTGCCTGAAAGCTGGGAACGCCCCAAGGGTTATGCCAATGGCATCGCTGCGCGTGGCACACATATTTTTGTCGGCGGCCAAATTGGTTGGAATCCCTTACAACACTTTGAGTCTGATGATTTCGTGCTGCAAACGGCGCAAGCTCTGCGCAATGTGTTGGCTGTGCTGCACGCGGCCCACGCGGGTCCTGAACACATGGTGCGCATGACCTGGTACATCACCGACCGAGATACCTACGCATCGCGATTGCGCGACATTGGCGCGGTCTATCGCGACGTGATGGGCAAGCACTTTCCGGCCATGACTTGTGTGGTGGTGAAAGCCTTGGTGGAAGAACGTGCCTTGGTGGAAATTGAAGTGACGGCAGTGTTGCCGGATTGATGGGTTGTGAAAGCTTGGCCTTGTTGCAAAACTTTTTTCACAATGACAAGGGCAAGCAAGTTTGCAAAGCTTCATTAAAGGCTTCAGCTTGCTCGTACTGCACCCAATGGCCTGCGTCATCAATCATTTGAAAACTTTGCAAGTTGCAAGCTGATAGGCGCTCTGGCAACAAATGCATCTTGCCTTTGTAGAGTGCATCCAATTCACCCCAAATGCCGTGTACCTCGCAAGTCCAGTGAGTCTGTTGATGCAACAGCGCATCACTTCTTGCAATGCGTCTGCGTCGCAAACGGTCGCGTGACACATTCTGGGCTTGCATCTCCAGCAAGTCGGGCGTCACAAGCGCTTCGTTGTGCAACATGATGGCCAGTAAATTGTTTTTGTGAACCGCCATGCGTTCGTCATCCGTCATGTTGTCTCGAAAGCCACGCATGTTCAAGATGTTGTTGGACAGTCCCAAGCCAGGGACACCCACCAACACCAAGCGTTTGAAACGTGCTGGCCAGTGAGCGGCTGCAAAACCTGCCACCAATCCACCAAAAGAAAAACCCACCACGTCCAGTGCTTCACTGCCAAACAATTGCTGCAAACCTTGTTCCAAGGGCATTGCAAGGTCGTCGGCGTCTAGCGCCCTCAAAGGGAGTTCAGAATCGCCCAAGCCGGGGGTATCCAATGCCCATACCGAACGTTGTTGACTGAGCGGAACAACGTTGCGCACCCAATGGTTCCAACTGCCACTGCCGCCGTGCAGCAAGACCAAGGGATGGCCTGCATCTTTGTTCCACACATGCCAAACCTGGACGCCAGATGGGGTGGGGATTTCAATGCGCTTGGCGAGAGATTGTGCCGCGTCAAGTTCTTGTTTCAAGTTCCACATGGTTTGTATTGAATGAGATGCGGCTCTGAAATGCAAAACGCCTACTGAACTGGGCCTTCATTGCTAAACGCCCACTGAAGTGGGCCCTCCATGCAAAACGCCCACTTGGAAGTGGGCGTTGTGTGTTTGGTTGCGCGAGCAAGATTTGAACTTGCGACCTTTGGGTTATGAGCCCAACGAGCTACCAGGCTGCTCCATCGCGCGTCGTGTGCATTGATTGTAAATGTTATTCAGCTGCGGCAGCTGGTGTTTCGACGATTTCAGGACGATCCACCAATTCAACCAAGGCCATAGGCGCATTGTCGCCAACCCGATAGCCCATTTTCAAAATGCGTGTGTAGCCACCGGGACGTGTTTTGTAACGGGGGCCGAGTTCGGCAAACAACTTGACAACGTTGTCGCGGTTGCGCAGGCGGTTGAAGGCCAAGCGCTTGTTGGACAAGGTGGGTTCTTTGGCGAGTGTGAGCATGGGCTCGATCACGCGGCGCAGTTCTTTGGCCTTGGGCAACGTGGTTTTGATGGCTTCGTGCTCGATCAACGAGTTCATCATGTTTTGCAACATGGCCAAACGGTGTGAGCTGGTGCGGTTGAGTTTTCTGAGTCCGTGTCCGTGACGCATGATCTTGTCCTTTTTTGAATGACGCTTTTTTTGCCGGCCGCCGTATCAGGTACGGCCAGGGGGAATGCAACTCAAGTTGCTTTTGGTTGTTAGATTCGTTTGGCTTCCAAACCGGCAGGTGGCCAGCCTTCGAGTTTCATGCCCAAAGTCAAACCACGTGAGGCCAACACTTCTTTGATTTCGTTCAAAGATTTGCGACCCAAGTTCGGGGTTTTCAACAATTCGTTTTCGGTGCGTTGAATCAGGTCGCCAATGTAGAAGATGTTTTCTGCTTTGAGGCAATTGGCTGAACGCACGGTGAGTTCCAACTCGTCCACGGGACGCAACAAAATGGGGTCGACTTGTTGAGCGCTGCGCGGTGCAGGCGAATCGAAAGCGGCCAACTCGTTGCCTTCCAACTGCGCAAATACCGCGAGTTGTTCCACCAAAATTTTGGCAGATGAACGCACGGCATCTTCAGCGGTGATGGCGCCGTTGGTTTCGATTTCCATGACCAAGCGGTCCAGATCGGTACGTTGCTCCACACGGGCGTTTTCAACGCTGTAGCTCACGCGCTTGACGGGTGAGAAAGAAGCGTCCAACACAATGCGGCCAATGGATTTGTTCACTTCGTCGGCATGGCGGCGCATGCTACCGGGCACGTAGCCACGGCCTTTTTCAACTTTGAGTTGGATGTCGATTTTGCCGCCGTGCGACAAGTTGGCAATCACGTGCTCGGGGTTGATGATTTCAACGTCGTGCGGTGTTTGAATGTCAGCAGCAGTGACTTGACCTTCGCCGTCTTTGCGCAGGCTCAGGGTGACTTCGTCACGGTTGTGCAGCTTAAACACCACGCCTTTGAGGTTCAACAAAATGTTGACCACGTCTTCTTGCACGCCATCGATGGACGAGTATTCGTGCAACACGCCAGCAATGGTGACATCGGTCACGGCATAGCCAACCATGGAAGACAACAACACGCGGCGCAAAGCATTGCCCAAGGTGTGGCCGTAACCACGCTCGAACGGCTCGAGGGTCACTTTGGATTTGTTGTGACCGAGTTGTTCAACTTGGATGGCTTTGGGCTTCAGGAGATTTGTTTGCATTCGTTTTTCCTCTCAATGCCCCCGGCTCGTTACACCGGTAAGGCAGGATGATGACCCCTGGCCTACATGACCAGGGCGGCGGATTCAAGGAGCCAAACAGCCCCGGTTAACGCGAATACAACTCAACGATCAGAGATTCGTTGATGTCAGCCGCAAATTCGTCACGGTCAGGTGTCTTCTTGAAGACACCTTCGGCTTTGTCCACATTGACCTCAACCCAGGCAGGCAGTCCGACTTGGGTGGCCAATTGGAGCGCTTCAAGCACGCGGCCTTGTTTTTTGGATTTTTCACGCACGCTCACCACGTCACCAGCCTTGACCAAGTAGGACGGGATGTTGACTTGATGACCATTGACGGTGATGGCTTTGTGGGACACGAGTTGACGTGCTTCAGCGCGTGTGGAGCCAAAGCCCATGCGGTAGACCACGTTGTCCAAACGCGATTCCAACAAGGACAACAGGTTGGAACCGGTGTTGCCTTTTTGTTGGTCCGCCATGGCGAAGTAGCGGCGGAACTGACGCTCCAACACGCCATACATGCGTTTGACTTTTTGTTTTTCACGCAACTGCAAACCGAAATCAGACATGCGCTGACCGGATGTACGGCCGTGTTGGCCGGGCTTGCTGTCGAATTTGGCCTTGTCTGCGATCGAGCGACGAGCGCTCTTCAAAAACAGGTCGGTGCCTTCACGGCGAGATAGTTTGGCCTTGGGGCCGAGGTAACGTGCCACTTGAACTTCCTTTTATGTCAACTGCCCGCACAAAAATGCGGGGAGCCGCCGATGTCAACACCAGCGGCGGTGGGCTTGTTTGAAATCAGATGCGACGGCGCTTTTGCGGACGGCATCCGTTGTGAGGAACCGGCGTCACATCAGAAATGGAATTGATGCGAATGCCCAGGGCCGCCAACGCGCGAACAGAAGATTCACGGCCGGGGCCGGGACCTTTGATTTCGACGTCGAGGTTCTTGATGCCCTGATCAATGGCTGCACGACCAGCCACCTCGGATGCCACCTGAGCGGCAAACGGTGTGGACTTGCGTGAGCCCTTGAATCCTTGACCACCGGACGACGCCCAAGACAACGCATTGCCTTGACGATCGGTGATGGTGATGATGGTGTTGTTGAAAGACGCATGCACGTGCGCAATGCCGTCCGCAACGTTTTTGCGAACCTTTTTGCGCACACGTTGTGCGGCTGAGTTGACGGGTGCTTTTGCCATGGTGGTCCCTCTTTATTTCTTCAGCGATTGAGCCGCCTTGCGGGGGCCTTTGCGGGTACGCGCATTGGTGCGGGTACGTTGGCCGCGCATGGGCAAACCGCGACGATGGCGGAAACCGCGGTAACAACCGATGTCCATCAAACGCTTGATGTTCATGGTGGTTTCACGGCGCAAATCGCCTTCGATGGTGAACAGTGCGATCTGGTCGCGGATTTTTTCAAGGTCTGAGTCCGTCAGGTCCTTGATTTTTTTGGCGTAGTCGATGCCGCAAGCAACGCAAATTTTGCGCGCGCGGGTGCGACCGATGCCAAAGATTGACGTCAAGCCAATCTCGGTGTGCTTATGGGGCGGAATATTGATACCAGCGATACGTGCCATGAGAAACCTCTTGAATGCGTTGGAAGATCAGCCTTGGCGCTGCTTGTGACGTGGATCCGTGCAGATAACACGCACCACGCCTTTACGGCGGATGATCTTGCAGTTGCGGCAAATTGTTTTGACCGAAGCCGAAACTTTCATTTCATTCTCCTAAGAACCCAGAACACGCACCCTGCGTGCTCCAACAAACTCTGCATGTTTCACGCCTTACTTGGCGCGGAACACAATTCGTGCCCTACTCAAATCGTAGGGCGTTAACTCAACCGTCACTTTGTCCCCTGGCAGGATTCGGATGTAGTGCATCCGCATCTTGCCGGAAATGTGTCCGAGCACCACATGGCCGTTTTCCAGTTTGACCCGGAAGGTGGCATTGGGGAGGTTTTCAACAACCTCTCCTTGCATCTGGATGACATCGTCCTTCGCCATGCGCCCAATCAGCCACCCGGTGCCATCTTGAAGTTGGCCTTTTTGAGCAGCGATTCGTACTGCTGACTCATCAGGTAGTTTTGCACTTGGGCCATGAAGTCCATGGTGACCACCACGATGATCAGCAACGACGTGCCACCAAAGTAGAAAGGCACGTTGTACTTGAGGATGAGAAATTCGGGCACCAAACAAACGAAGGTGATGTAGATGGCACCAGCGAAAGTCAAACGCAACAAAATCTTGTCGATGAAGCGAGCCGTTTGGTCGCCGGGACGAATGCCGGGGATGAAGCCGCCACTCTTTTTCAGGTTGTCTGCGGTTTCACGGCTGTTGAACACCAGGGCGGTGTAGAAAAAGCAGAAGAAAATAATAGCCACGGCATAC
>CALBEV010000148.1 GCA_937891045.1 uncultured Burkholderiales bacterium
CAACCTCGGGAGCAGACTGTGAAACTTCAAATGACTTTGGCTGCGGTATTGACTGCTTCATGCCTTCAAGCAATGGCACAAGATGTGATCAAGATTGGTCACGTAGGGCCCGTGAGCGGCGCTATCGCTCACTTGGGCAAGGACAATGAAAACGGCGCACGCTTGGCGATTGAGGAACTCAATGCCAAGGGTTTATCCATTGGTGGCAAAAAAGTGAAGTTTGTCTTGTTGGCCGAAGACGATGCCGCTGATCCAAAACAAGGCACAGCAGCTGCCCAAAAATTGGTGGATCAAAATGTCAACGGCGTGGTTGGGCACTTGAACTCGGGCACTTCCATTCCTGCCTCCAAAATCTACAGCGATGCTGGCATTCCTCAAATTTCGCCCTCATCCACCAACCCCAAACTGACCCGTCAAGGCTATAAAACCACCTTCCGCGTGGTGGCTGACGACGTGCATCTGGGGGGCACACTGGGGCGCTATGCCATCAAGGACTTGAAAGCCAAAACTTTTGCTGTCATTGACGACCGCACCGCCTATGGTCAAGGGGTGGCCGATGAATTTGCCAAGGCTGCCACGGCCGCAGGCGGTACTCAAATTGGCCGCGAATTCACCACCGACAAAGCCACCGACTTCACTGCCATCTTGACCACCCTCAAAGGAAAAAAACCGGATGTGGTGTTCTTTGGCGGGATGGATGCTGTGGCCGGTCCCATGCTCAAACAAATGAAGTCCTTGGGCTTGAATGCCAAATTCATGGGCGGTGACGGTATTTGCACGGGAGAATTGATGAAGCTTGCAGGCGACAGCATGGCTGATAACCAGGTTTTTTGCGCTGAAGCTGGGGGCATTGAAGAAAAATCTGCCAATGCGTTCAAGGCCAAGTTCAAGAAACGCTTTGACACCGATGTCCAGCTGTATGCCCCGTATGTGTATGACGCTGTGAATGTGATGGCAGACGCGATGGTGAAAGCCAATTCATCCGATCCAGCCAAATACCTGCCGGTTTTGGCCAAAACCAGCGGCTACAAAGGTGTGACGGGCGATATTGCTTTTGATGGAAAAGGGGATATCAAAAACGGCGCACTGACGTTGTTCACCTTCAAAGCCGGTAAACGCGATTCCATCAAGATCGTTCGTTAATGGGTCAGGAGTTGCAGCGTCCAGCTGGTTTTTTGCCAAGATAAAACTTCCTGCTGCAACAAATGACTTGACTGCGGGAACCGCTGTGACCACAGCGGTTCCAATTTCAATTCAAAGCAGCGTGGCACCTGGCTCGACAAGCTCAGATGCATGCCTTCGAACTGGGGCTCTCGTCTGGCGTGACACAAAATCACAGCCAGCCGAAGGCTGAGCAACTGATAGACAAAGAACACGTCTTCAAAGTCAATCTCAAGCTTGCGCAACTTCCCTTTGTGACCCAATACCAACAGGCTCAAGCGGTGCAACTCTTGCATCACGAAACCCGGTGTGTCGGTGTTTTCTAAAATGTAAGCACCGTGTTTATGGGCATCGGTGTGGGAAATTTGGGTGCCAATTTCATGCAGTTGCGCTGCCCAATGTAATTTCTTCAAATACCTGGTCCAAGCTTGTTCATCATGATCCACGGGTTGCAGTTGCTTGAGGAAAGCACATGCCACACGGCTCACACGTTGTGCTTGCTGGATATCAGCATGAAAGGTTTTTTGAATGCCTTCAACGGTGATCGCGCGAATGTCTTTGTCTTCATCTTCTCGTTGTATCAAATCGTATAAAAGGCCGTGACGCAGCGCCCCAGGTGTGACCTTCAGGGTCTCGATGTCAAACAAATCCATGACGGCACTCAACACACTCAGGCCGCCGCCAATCACGGCTTTGCGGTCTTCACGCAAACCATCCAGTCTGAGCTTGTCCACATGTCCAATTTGAACCAGATGGTCTTTGAGCCAATGAATACCCTTGCGCGTGATCACATCTGAGGGCCATCCAGCTGCTTGCAATGCTTCTGCAACCGCCCCAACAGTGCCAGACGAGCCATAAGCCACATCCCAAGATTTTTTTGGGAAAACCGCCACGGCTTCATCCAGGATGGCTTTGGCAGCCACTTCAGCCTTGTGGAATGCTTGTGCAGTGAGGTCACCAGTGGCGAAGTACTTCATGCTCGATGCCACGCTGCCCAAACGGTAGGATTCCAGCACTTTCGCTTGCTTGCCTTGACCCAAAATGCACTCGGTCGAACGCCCCCCAATGTCAATGATGAGACGGTTTTCAGAAGAATGAGGCAGCAGGTGTGAAACACCTTGGTAGATCAACCGGGCCTCTTCTCGGCCAGACACCACCTCGATGGGGAAACCCAAAATTTTGTGCCCTTTGTCCAAAAACACTTTGCGGTTGCGGGCTTCGCGCAGTGTTTGGGTGGCCACAACCCGGACTTGGCTGGCTTTGAACCCGGCCAGTCTTTCTGCAAACCGGGACAAGCAGTCCCAGCCTCGCTCCATGGCCGCCGAGCTCAAGTTGCGGTCATCGTCCAAACCGTTGCCTTGCCTGACGGCCTCTTTCAGGTATTCGATGCGTTGAATCAGGCCGTGGCTGTAGCGACAAATTTCCAGACGAAAGCTATTGGAGCCCAGGTCAATGGCTGCTAGCAAAGTTTCGTTTTTCATGAGGGATCGGGGGTTGGAGATGCAACGCAAAGTTCAAATGTGCATTGATTTGTATTATTTTTGGGAGATCGCAGGGTCAAGATCGCATTATCATATGACGCTTATATGACCAAAAGATGAATAATTCCTTGAGGGCGGACATGGCAGACATCAAAATGTCATATTCCCAGAATAGAGTGAAGAAGTTGTCAGTCGTTTTGCCGCACACAGCGGCTTGTTTCTTCCCTCTCAAGGAGTATCCATGAAATTTGTTCAAAGTGCGATGTTGGGTCTAGGTGCAGTGCTTCTGGCAGGCGCCGTTCAGGCCCAAGACATCACTGGCGCAGGTGCCACTTTCCCATTTCCTATTTATGCCAAGTGGGCTGAGGCTTACAAAGAGGCCACTGGCGTCGGCATGAATTACCAATCCATTGGTTCATCCGGTGGCCTCAAGCAAATTCGCGCCAAAACCGTGACTTTTGGTGCCACAGACGCGCCAGTTACTGGCCCAGATTTGGACAAAGACGGCATGGTCCAGTTCCCAGCCATCATTGGCGGTACTGTTCCAGTGGTCAACTTGGCAGGTTTCAAGCCTGGTGAGTTGCGCATCACAGGTCCCATCCTGGCCGAAATGTACATGGGCAAAATCACCAAATGGAACGACCCCAAATTCACCGCCTTGAACCCAGGCAAAAACCTCCCCGACGAATCCATCACCATTGTGCACCGCGCTGATGGCTCGGGCACCACCTTCAACTTCACCGATTACCTGTCTTCTATCAGCAAAGACTGGGCCGACTCTGTGGGCAAAGGCGCTGCTGTGAAGTGGCCAGCACCGTCTTCGGTGGGTGGCAAGGGCAACGAAGGTGTGGCTGCGAACGTCAACCGCATCAAAGGTTCTGTGGGCTACGTGGAATACGCTTACGTGAAAAAGAACAAAATGATCTTCTTGCAATTGCAAAACGCCAATGGCAAGTACGTCAGTCCTGACGACTTGACTTTTGCCGCTGCGGCTGCAGGTGCCGATTGGTTCAGTGTCCCTGGTATGGGCATTTCCATGGTCAATGCCAAAGGCGATACCAGCTGGCCGATCTCTACCGCATCATTCATCGTGATGTACAAGACGCCTGATAACAAATCGGCATCTGAGGCAGCTTTGAAGTTTTTCGACTGGTCTTTCAAGAATGGCAAAAAAATGGCGGCAGAGCTTGACTATGTCCCATTGCCAGATGCTTTGACGGATCAGATCCGCAGCAAAGTTTGGACTCAAATCCAAAAGTAAATTGATTCATCAGAAGATCGGTTGGTGGTTGAGTGACCGCCAACCGATTGGCTTGATTGAACTGTTCTTTTGAAAGATCCAGGCATGCAATCGACATACCCAATAGAAGCGCACAACATGACGACAACCATCAGCAAATCTAATCTCCATGCAGTGGGTAGACGTCAGCGTTTTCAAGATGCCATCTTTCATCGCTTAACCCAAGGCTTTTCTCTCTTGG
>CALBEV010000149.1 GCA_937891045.1 uncultured Burkholderiales bacterium
ACCGTTCACCATCAACTCGTCCAATTTGACGACCACTGCTGTCATACATTCTTTGGCCGAAGGCGGAGCCAATGCAGACCACCATCAACACAAGGACGTTAAAAAATCCCGGTACAAGAAATTTACTGGGGTAGGTCATTTGGGCTGATTGCACTCACCACAGCAAAACATATTTTGCCCAGCTAGCTTTCTAAACGAACCAAGTGAGCGTGGCTTATGTAGTCCACATTTGAAGCAACTCATGGTGCCCATAGAGCTTGAGCCTCCAAATGGAGAACCAGCTTCTTTGGATTTATATCGAAGACCATTGCTGGCTATTTTTGTGGATTCGTCTCTTGGTATAAAGGCATTTTATAAGTGGCCCAGCATTTTTCATGACAATCAATTTAGGCTCTTGACTGATGCCATCCGCCGTGTAATAAACGTGCCATAACTTGATGAAATTTGAGGGCAAAAAGTCACCCAGAGGCCCTCAACATGACAAATAGTCACGTTTTAAAGGAAAAAGCACGGCTTTTGACCCGGCTTTTTTAGGTGGCTCCTCAAGCTGTATCTCAATCACGTACCGCCAGATTAACAGTCCGGCGCTCTACCGACTGAGCTATCGAGGAATATACAATAAAGATTGTAGCAAAATTATTTTGTGGATCTCAATTTGCCGCCTTTTCAGCGACAAAAGCCAAATTGTTCCTGGTGCCTTTTCCCTTGAAGCTTCGATGAATGAAGGGGTTGACATGGCTATTGTGGGTGGCAGGGGCTAGTCACGCTTGATGAGCTTGGCAACGAATGCTTTGACGTGCCTTAAAAAATCTTTGCCTAGAAAAATCAAGCTTGAAAAAAAAGCCACTTCGCCAGCAATCACCAATCCTGTCGTCCAAGCAGCCATCATGGCGATTGATAAATCTGTCCATGCAAGTACAGCAATACCGCCCCATGCCACGAATGACAAAACGAGGAGAAAGTAGCCGATTGTTTTTTTCATCTGCTTCAGATTGGATTTGTACACGACCATTTGTGATTCGGACTTTACACATGCTTTCTCTCTCAAGCTGACCCTTCATTACATCGATGACGCTTTGTAGGCAGTTTTGCAAATAGAGTTCCCCCTCTCGCGTGCCATGCCTGGATTTTTGGTCATGGTTTTGTCACATAGTTCCAATATCATTGAACTATGGAAGACAAACTCGTCATCAAAGCACTGGCCGCACTGGCCCAGCCAAATCGGCTGCAAATATTCCGTTCATTGGTGGTCACAGGCCCCGACGGCCTGACGCCTGCCTTGCTGGCAGACAGCTTGGGGATTCCTGCAAACACACTGTCGTTTCACCTCAAAGAGTTGATGAACGCCGATTTGATTTCCCAAGAACGCAGTGGCCGCAACCTGATTTACCGCGCCCAATACGACCACATGAATGCGGTGCTGGCTTACTTAACGCAAAACTGTTGTCAGGGCGAGGTCTGTGAAGTCAGCCCCGACGACATTTGCAAAACCTGTTGATTCAAAGGAACCCGCATGACCGATACCCCACCCCTGAACGTGCTTTTTTTATGCACCCACAATTCAGCCCGCAGCATCTTGGCCGAGGCCTTGTTGAACCACATCGGGCGCGGCAAATTCAAAGCTTTTTCGGCAGGCAGCAGTCCGAAAGACAACCAGCAACCCAACCCCATGGCCTTGGCCACCTTGCAAAAAGCCAACATTTCAATCGAAGGCTTGAGCAGTAAAAGCTGGGACGTGTTTGCAGAACCGAACGCGCCGCACATGGACCTGGTCATCACCGTGTGCGACAACGCCGCAGGCGAGGTCTGTCCCTATTGGCCCGGTCAACCGGCCACCGCGCACTGGGGCTATGCCGACCCTTCCGCAGGCGAGGGCAGTGACGACGAAAAAATGGAAGCATTCAAACAAACCTTCCATCTGATCAAGCGCCGATTGGACATCTTCACCAGCCTGCCGATGGCCAGCTTGAACAAAATGGCATTGGAAAAAACAGCACGCGACCTGGCAAAACAATGATCCATTGGCAACGCTACTTTGCTGAATTGATCGGCACGGCTGCGCTGCTGTGCGCCGTCATTGGCTCGGGCATCATGGCCGAGCAACTGGCTGGCGGCAACATGGCCGTGGCCTTGTTGGCCAACACTTTGGCCACTGTGTTTGCCTTGTATGTGCTGATTGAAACCTTGGGCCCGGTCAGTGGCGCACATTTCAACCCCGTGGTGTCTTTGGTGATGGCTTGGCGCAAAGACTTGGCGCGTCATCACTTGCTGGGCTATGTGTTGGCGCAATTCATGGGTGCGGCTTTGGGGGCATGGTTGGCCCATGCGATGTTCGATCTTGAAATACTGCAATGGTCAGTGAAGGTGCGAACAGGGCCAGCGCAATGGTTGGCGGAAGCTGTGGCCACTGCTGGTTTGTTGTTCGTGGTGTTGCGTGCACCTGCTGGCAAAGCCTCGGCTATGGTGGCTTGTTATATTGGCGCAGCTTATTGGTTCACAGCCAGCACTTCGTTTGCCAACCCTGCTGCTGCGTTTGGGCGCATGTTCTCCAATACCTTTGCGGGCATTTCGCCAGCCGATGTGCCTGCATTCATGTTGGCTGAGTTGGTTGGTGGCCTCTTGGGTTGGGGCTTGCACCGTTTGCTTTTGTCCAAACACGATCAACACCATCACTGACGCTTCCACCACCACAATCCCATGACCGACCACACTTTGCCCCAGTTGGACGCAGACAGTTTCCAAACACCCCAGCTGCAGATGCTGCGCAGTGAAAAAGTCTCAAGCCATGCGCCGCGCATTTTGATGTTGTATGGCTCGCTGCGCGAACGGTCCTACAGCAAGTTGCTCACCTTAGAGGCCGCGTGTTTGTTGGAACGCATGGGTGCTGAGGTCAAGGTGTTCGATCCTTTGGGTCTGCCCCAGCCAGATGCTGCACCCGACAGCCATCCCAAGGTGCAAGAACTTCGCAACTTGGCGACATGGTCCGAGGGCATGGTCTGGTGCTCGCCAGAGCGGCACGGTGCCATGACGGGCATCATGAAAAGCCAAATCGATTGGATTCCCCTGTCGGTGGGCGCGGTGCGGCCCACACAAGGCAAAACTTTGGCGGTGATGGAGGTGAGCGGTGGGTCGCAGTCGTTCAATGCGGTGAACCAAATGCGCATCTTGGGGCGCTGGATGCGCATGTTGACCATCCCCAATCAAAGCTCGGTGGCCAAGGCGTTTTTGGAGTTTGAAGAAAACGGCCGCATGAAGCCTTCAGCCTACTATGACCGGGTGGTGGATGTGATGGAAGAGTTGCTGAAATTCACACTGCTCACGCGGGATGTGGCGCCTTATTTGGTGGACCGTTACAGCGAACGCAAAGAGTCTGCTGAAGCGCTTTCCAAGCGGGTCAATCAAAAAAGCCTTTGAAAATCTTCAACCGTGTTGAGATTGCGAAACGCCAACGGGTCTTCAAACGGCACTTCCACTGTGTGATGCAGCGCAGTCCATGCGCCGATTTTTCGCCCACCCTCTGCCATGAATTGTTGCAAGCTGTCTTTCAGTGTCAGCTTCAAAACACAAAACACCGGTTGTCGGCGCAGCACGCCCGTATCGTCAGGCGTTGAAGCCATGGCGATGTCGGCGCCTTGGTGATGCAAGGCAAGTACCAAACGCTCAGCCAAATTCAAAGGGAACATGGGCGTGTCACACGGCACGGTCAGCAGGTAGGGGTGTGGGCAGTGCGTCATGCCCACCAAGAAGCCCGCCAGGGGCCCTGCAAAGTCGGCTTGCGCATCGGGCCACACCTCGAATCCCAAAGCTTGGTAGTCGGTCAAATGCCGATTGGCATTGATCGCAATAGATGCCACGGCCAAACTTTGCGCTTGCAAGCGCTTGACCGCATGCTTCACCAAGCTTTGCCCTTGCAGCAGTTGCAAGCCTTTGTCCACGCCGTTCATGCGTGAACCTTGACCACCGGACAACACCACCGCGCCGAGTTTCATGTCTTCATTCATTGTGGTTTTGCTTGGCATCAGATCGCCATTATCTTGGCGAGCGCATCGCACCTGAGCCACTACGGGTTAGTCCTAGGACACATGCTGGTGTAATTGCCTTTCGGTGATATCTCTTCACCATGGACTCTCAAGGATTTGGATATGCCGCAAGCTGGACTGATGATGGAACTGCCTTTGCTGCTCTCAGGGGTGCTGCAGCACGCCGAGGCGCAAAACGGCCAGGTGGATGTGGTGTCCCGCGAAACCCACGGGCCGCTGTTTCGCTACACCTATGCCGATTGCGCCAAGCGGGCACGTCAGTTGGCCAATGCGCTGGCCGGTTTGGGTTTGCAAGCAGGCGATGTGGTGGGCTCCATCGCGTGGAACAACCACCGGCATTTGGAGTCCTACTACGCGGTCTCGGGCAGTGGCATGGTGATGCACACCTGCAACCCGCGCCTGCACCCGGATCAACTCATCTACATCATCAACCACGCCGAAGACAAAGTGGTGTTGTTTGATACCACCTTCGCGCCTTTGGTGAAAACGATTGCCGCCCATTGCCCGCAGGTGGTGGCTTGGGTGTGCTTGAGTGACGCGGCCAGCACGGCGGCCCTGGAAGGCATCCCACATTTGCATGCCTATGACACCCTCGTGGACCAGGCCTCAGACACATTCGAGTGGCCGCAGTTTGACGAGCACACCGCCGCAGCGCTTTGCTACACCTCGGGCACCACGGGCAACCCCAAGGGGGTGATGTATTCGCACCGCGCCATCGTGCTCAGTGCCATCACTTGTTGCATGCCCAGTTTGCTGTGTTTGTCTCCGCAAGAAACCATCTTGCCGGTGGTGCCCATGTTCCACATCAACGCCTGGTGCATTCCGTACGCGGCGTTTGTGGGCGGCGCCAAGTTGGTGCTGCCCGGCCCGAAATTGGATGGTGCGTCCCTTTATGAATTGATGGAGTCCGAGGGCGTGACCATCAGCGCGGGGGTGCCCACGATTTGGCAAGCCTTGTTGGCGCATGTCGAACAACACAATTTGCGCTTCACCAGCATGCGCCGCACGGCGGTGGGCGGCTCGGCCATGCCCAAGGCCTTGATTACCAAATTCATGGAGGTGTATCAGGTGGAGGTGCGCCACGGTTGGGGCATGACCGAAACCACGGCGGTGGCCACCATGGGTACGTTGTCGCCCGCCATTGCCAAACAAGCGGCCGCGGTGCAATACGACCACTTGGCCAAGCAGGGCAAAACCGTGCATGGCGTGAGCATCAAACTGTTGGATGAAAACGGCCAGGACATTCCCCGCGATGGCCAGACCCAAGGCGAGTTGATGGTGCGCGGCCACTGGATTTTGTCGTCCTACTTCAAGGGCGAAAAATCACCTTTGGTGAATGGCTGGTTTCCCACCGGCGACATCGCCACCATCGACGCCGATGGTGTGATGCAAATCCGCGACCGGGTGAAGGACGTCATCAAAACCGGCGGCGAATGGATCAGCTCGATCGACCTGGAAAACGTGGCGCTGGAACACCCGGCAGTGGCTATGGCCGCAGTGATTGGCGTGGAAGACCCGAAGTGGGGCGAGCGGCCTTTGCTGTTCATCGTGCGCAAGCCCTCGGCCACGCTGGAGAGCGCCGACATTTTGGATTTCTTGGCCAGTAAAGTGGCCAAGTGGTGGGTGCCCGAGCGGGTGGTGTTCCTGGATGCACTGCCCTTGGGCGGCACAGGCAAGATTCAAAAATCCGAATTGCGCAAGGCTTACCGATAAGGGCTTTTAAAAAACGGTAGGAGTCACCATCGGGATTCAGACCCCTATCACTTGGCTTGCATACAGGCCAACAGCTGCCTGACACTGGCGGCCACGTCCTCGGCCCCGGTGATGGCCCGCACCACGGCCACCGAACCCACACCACTTTGCAAAACGCTGGGCATGGCGGCCAAGTCGATGCCGCCAATCGCCACCAATGAGCGATGCCGCATCAAACGCGCGTATTTGTTCAAACGCCCCAAGCCTTGCGGCGCGGTTTCCATGCGTTTCAAGGTGGTGGGAAACACCGCACCTAAGGCGATGTAGCTGGGTTCGTGTTGTGCGGCACGGAGCATTTCCACATAGCCGTGGCTGCTCAATCCCAGCCGCAAACCACTGGCGCGGATGCGTTCCAGCGGCGCGTCTTGCATGTCCTCTTGGCCCAAGTGCACGCCATATGCACCTGCCTCGATGGCGGCTTCCCAGTGGTCGTTGATGAACAACAAACTCTGGCTGCCTTGAACGGCTTTCACCGCAGCTTGCACCTCGCGCTGCACAGCAGCAGCGTCATCTGACTTGAAGCGCAGTTGCACCGTGGGCACACCCAGCGCCACCATGCGAGCCACCCAGGCAGCGTCGGGCAGCACGGCGTACAAGCCCAATGCTTGCGGGCAGTTGGGAAAAGCACTTGCGCTGGGCTCGGTGGACAAGCCAAAGTCAGCGGGTTCTTCGGGCCAAGCCGCAGGGTCGAAGCTGCCGGTGCGCTGGGTTTGCGCAGCCCAAGCCTGGGCCACGCACTGGGCATCGTGTTCCAAAAAACCCAACAGCCGAGCGGCCATCAGGCTGGCGGCAAAGCTGTCTTCAGTTTGCACACCTCGCTGAACATCCGCCAAGTCGGGTGGATTGCCAATTTGCAAGCTGCTGTGCTGCTGCGCCATGTGTTGAGCCCATTCGATGCTGTTCATGCGTGGTGCCAAAAAGGAGTGCCCAACACGGGGGTGCTGGCTTGGGCGGTTTCTTGGGGCTGCATCGCACCCGACAGGTAGGCGGCGCGTCCGGCTTTCACCGCGTTGGCAAAGGCTTCGGCCATGGCGGCAGGATGGGTGGCCAAGGCCACGGCGGTGTTCAAGAGCACCGCGTCAT
>CALBEV010000150.1 GCA_937891045.1 uncultured Burkholderiales bacterium
CGCAGCCCTTGGTCGAGCGCCTGGGCCATTTGACGGTGATCGAGCTGGACCGCGTTCTGGCCGTGCGCCTGCGCGAACACCCGCAGCTGTCGGTGGTCGAGTCGGATGTGCTCAAAGTCGACTTTCGTGCGCTGGCGGTGCCCATGCTGGCCCAGGCCACAGCCGCGCCCTTGCGCAAAATTCGGGTTGTCGGCAACTTGCCCTACAACATTTCCACACCTATCTTGTTCCATTTGCTGGCGCAGGTGGACGTGATCGAAGATCAGCATTTCATGCTGCAAAAGGAAGTGATCGACCGCATGGTGGCCCAACCGGCCACTTCGGATTACAGCCGCCTGTCCGTCATGCTGCAGTGGCGTTACGAGATGGCCAACGTGCTGTTCGTGCCGCCCGATAGTTTTGACCCACCCCCACGCGTGGACAGCGCCGTGGTGCGCATGGTGCCATTGGCCCAGCCGCCGGATGTCCACTTCAAAACGCTGGAAACCCTGGTGCAGGTGGCTTTCAGCCAGCGACGCAAAATCTTGCGCAATACCTTGGGCAAGTGGCTCGATGAAAAGGGTTTTGCTGGGCAGTTTGATTTGCAGCGCCGCTCCGAAGAAGTCCCCGTGGCCGAGTTCGTGGCCTTGGCCCAGGCCGTCTGAAGCGGCAGGCCGCAGCCACAAAAAAAGCCCGTCGGTGACGGGCTTTTTTGTGGCTGCCGCTCACCGGCGGCTCAACGGGTTCAGGCGGCTGCGAGCCAGTAACCTGCGTTGAATGGGCTGCTCATGCGCAGCGCCAAGGGCGACACATCCACCAATTTGTCGGTGGGCATTTTCTCGCCTTCTTCGACCGATTCGGCCACTGTGGCGTCGTCGGTTTGTGCCTCAATCGCCCGTCCTGCTTGGCTGTTTTGCGCAGAACGGGCTACAGAAAAGAATAGAAGCATCGGAAGGGTATCTTCCTGTCTCCCCAGTAGTCGGCGGTGTCACGGAAGATGTCCAGCAATTGCTCGCGGGCTTCCTTGTCAAACTTGGCGTGTGCAGGAATTTGCTCGAGCACCACGATGAAGCCGGGCTGTGGGCCCGACTTGTGCAAAGGGTCTGTCATGCAGTCGTACAAGGCATCGAAGTTCTTGCCAAAGTGCGAAGGCAGCGTGAATTGCGCACCAATCAGGTCCAGCACATCTTGTTTGCTCTGGGCTTCAGCCAGATTGGCATACAAAAAGTGGTGCCCCAAGCCTTGGGCGGCTTCTTGCAGATCGTTCACGCGGTAAGCGCGAATCGACTGCACGATGTTCGACCGCACGCCCTTCAAGGGCGTCTCTTGGTCTTGACGTGTCGGCATGTCCATCTCCGTGGTCTTTCTTGAGAACTAAAAAATCAGTCTTTGTCGACGATCACGCGAAAGCTCGCGTAATGGTCTTGGGTGTAATAACAGGCCTTCGGTTCTGTTGGCACCGGGCCGCCGCAGACAATGCGACGGGCTCCACGGTGACGCACGCCAGGTGTCCTGACGGTGTATTCCCGGTAATACCCTCGCGCGTTGCGCGGCAAGAGCCGCTCGCGATTGCCAAAAACTGTTCCGTCCTTTTCGTAAGGAAAAGGACCGCCCTTGCGGAGGCGTTGGTAGGTTTCCTGGCCTTCGCGAGGCATCTCTGCCGCCCAGATACTGGGCAGAGCTTGGACCTCTTGGGGTGAGCGCGCTTGCACCAAATGTGTGCATGCCATCAAAACAAAACCCATCAGGGCAGAAAACCACCACCGACGGGTCAAGACTTGTTGTGTCACCCTCATGAATACGCCTTTCAGGAGCATCCGGGTTTACCCGAAAACTCGAAGGCGCTAGTGTGTATCAAATGCGATAAAAATGCAAGCGATTGCCCGCTAAATAGGCAAAGACAATTTGAGCAGTTCTCTCACAAGTGAGTGCGTACACTTCTTTCGGGCTCAGCGAGCTGCGTTGGCATCGGCCACCGTGAGCGCTGTCATGTTCACAATGCGGCGCACCGTGGTGCTCGAGGTCAGGATGTGCACCGGTTTGGCCGCACCGAGCAGGACAGGGCCTACTGCGATGTTTCCGCCGGCAGCTGTTTTGAGCAGGTTGTAGGCGATGTTGGCCGCATCGATGTTGGGCAATACCAACAAATTGGCGTCACCGACCAAGCGGCTGTTGGGCATCAAGGCCTGGCGTGCGGCGGCGTCGAGCGCCACGTCGCCGTGCATTTCGCCGTCCACTTCGAGCCAAGGTGCGTTTTGGCGCAGCAAGTCCAGCACATCGCGCATTTTGATGGCGCTGGGTTGGTCGGAGGAACCGAAATTGGAGTGCGAGAGCAGGGCCGCTTTAGGTTGGATGCCGAAACGGCGCATTTCTTGGGAGGCCATGATGGTGAATTCGGCCAATTGCTGGGCTGTGGGGTCATAGTTGACATGGGTGTCCACCATGAACACTTGGCGGCCCGGCAGCATCAGGCCGTTCATGCAGGCAAAGGTGTTGACGCCTGCGCGCTTACCGATGACTTGGTCGATGTAGTTCAGGTGCATGGGGTTGGTGCCCCAGGTGCCGCAAATCATGCCGTCCACATCGCCTTTGTGCAGCAACATGGCACCAATGAGCGACAAGCGGCGGCGCATCTCGATCTTGGCGATTTGCTGGGTCACGCCTTTGCGCTCGGTCATGCGGTGGTAGGTCTGCCAAAAATCGCGGTAGCGGTGGTCCATCTCGACGTTGACCACGTCGTAATCCAGCTCTTCTTTCAGGCGCAGGCCGAATTTTTCGATGCGCTCGGCGATCACGGCTGGGCGGCCAATCAGCGTGGGGCGGGCAATGCCTTCGTCCACCACGATCTGAGCGGCGCGCAGCACGCGCTCTTCTTCGCCTTCGCTGTAGGCGATGCGCTTTTTCAGGGCGCGTTTGGCGGCCGTGATGATCGGTTTCATCATGGTGCCCGAGGCGTAGACAAAACTCTGCAAGCGTTCCCGGTACGCGTCCATGTCGGCAATCGGGCGCGAAGCCACACCGCTGTCGGCGGCGGCCTGGGCCACGGCTGGGGCAATTTTCATCATCAAGCGCGGGTCAAACGGCTTGGGAATCAGGTATTCAGGCCCAAACGCCAAGGGCTCGCCGGCATAAGCAGCAGCGACCACTTCGCTCTGCTCGGCCTGGGCCAGCTCGGCAATCGCGTGCACAGCCGCAATTTCCATTTCCAAAGTGATGGTGGTGGCACCCGAGTCCAGGGCGCCCCGGAAGATGTAGGGGAAGCACAGGACGTTGTTGACCTGGTTGGGGTAGTCGGTGCGGCCTGTGGCCATGATGGCGTCGTCGCGCACCGCTTTGACGTCTTCGGGGTCGATTTCGGGGTTGGGATTGGCCAGCGCAAAAATCAGCGGCTTTGCAGCCATGGACTTGACCATGTCCTGCTTGAGCACACCACCCGCCGACAAGCCCAGGAACACGTCGGCACCGGCGATCACTTCGCGCAGCGTGCGGTGCTCGGTTTTTTGCACGAACTGTATTTTGTCTTCGTCCATCAGTTCGGTGCGCCCTTCATAGACGACGCCCGCCAAATCAGTGACCCAGATGTTCTCACGCGGAATACCAAGCTTGACCAGCAAACCCAAGCAGGCCAAGGCCGCTGCGCCAGCACCGGAGGTGACGAGTTTGATTTTTTTGGGGTCTTTGCCGACGATTTTCAGGCCGTTCAAAATGGCCGCGCCCACCACGATGGCGGTGCCGTGCTGGTCATCGTGGAAGACTGGGATCTTCATGCGTTCGCGCAGTTTGCGCTCGATGTAGAAGCAGTCGGGGGCCTTGATGTCTTCAAGGTTGATGCCACCAAAAGTCGGCTCCAAGGAGGCGATGATTTCGACCAATTTGTCCGGGTCTTTTTCGTTGATCTCGATGTCGAACACGTCGATGCCCGAGAACTTTTTGAACAACACGCCCTTGCCTTCCATGACTGGCTTGCTGGCCAGCGGGCCAATATCACCCAGGCCCAACACGGCCGTGCCGTTGGTCACAACACCCACCAGGTTGCCTCGGCTGGTGTACTTGAAGGCGTTGGCCGGGTCTTTGACGATTTCTTCACACGGGGCTGCTACGCCGGGCGAGTAAGCCAGGGCCAAATCGTGTTGGTTGACCAGCTGTTTGGTGGCCGCGATGGCGATTTTTCCTGGAGTGGGGAACTCGTGGTATTCGAGTGCGGCCTGGCGCAGTTGGGCGCGTTTTTCTTCGACTTGAACCGGGGGGGTCATTGTTTTTCTCCGTTTTGGGGATGTGTCGTCAAGGATGCCGGTGTTCGGCAGCCCGTTCGCATGGCAATAAATTTGTCAAGGCGCAGGGCGACATTTCGGCCTTATTTTCATTGTAGACCCGGGATTCAAGACTTTGAGTTTGGGTAATGCCCCTCAGAAGTGAGATGGCTTTTGACTTTTGCGCACAAATGGTGGCGATCAGCGCAAATGTTTCCAAGCTTTGTGTTGCAAGGCTTCGCTCACACTGGTCGACCGTGCCCCTGCCAGCACTCGGCATGTGGCCCCGACTTGCAGTGAACCGGGCTGCTCCACGGCCAGATAAAAGCCACAGCGCCCGCTTTGAACCATGTCCTTGGCGGCCTGGGCATAGCCCATGACGGCGTTGAACTTGCCACAAGGCTCGCGTGGCTGGGTCACACGCAAAACCACGTTGCCAAAGTCCAAGCGGTCGCCAATGAACAGGTCTTGTTCGAGCAAGCCTTGCAAGCTCAAGTTTTCGCCCAAATAACCCGGTGCCAAGGTTTCTTTAAACAGGGTTGCCCCGCGTGTCTGGCGCTGTGCTTGCCACCATTGCAGGT
>CALBEV010000151.1 GCA_937891045.1 uncultured Burkholderiales bacterium
GCTCCGACTCAGGTGCCAAGTCGCCAACCAGGCCCAGTTTGGCCCGCATGGCATCGCCCAGGTAGCGGGGAAACAGGGTTTTGTAACCCTCCAGCACCTGCAGCGTCAGCTCTTGGTCGTCAATCAACGGGGCCAGCGCCTGGGCCAAACAGTACAAATTCCAGTACGCCACATTCGGCTGGCGGCCATAGGCGTAGCGGCCTTGGTGGTCCGAGTGGTTGCAAATGTGACCGGGGTCAAAGCCGTCTAAAAATTGGAAAGGACCGTAGTCGATTGTCAGGCCCAAGAGGCTCATGTTGTCGGTGTTCATCACGCCGTGGCAAAAACCCACCGCTTGCCACTGCGCCAACAGTTTGGCAGTGCGCTCTTGCACCTCGTCCAGCAGGGCTGCGTACACATTGCCCTGCCACAGCGCGGCGCGCTCGCGGCATTCGGGCAGGTGATGAGCAACAGCGTGGTCGGTCAGCTTGCGCAGGCTGTCCGTGTCGCCCTGGGCTGAGAAGTGTTCAAAGTGCCCAAAACGCAAAAAGCTCTGAGCCACGCGGGCCACCACGGCGGCGGTTTCGATCTCTTCGCGGCGCACAGGCTCGGGCGAAGCCACCAAACACAGCGCTCGGGTGGTTGGGATGCCCAAGCCGTGCATGGCTTCGCTGCACAAATACTCGCGGATGCTGGAGCGCAGCACGGCCCGGCCATCGCCCCCCCGCGAATAAGGGGTGCGGCCTGCGCCTTTGAGCTGAATCTCTTGCGGGCCTTGGGCCGATGCGGCCTCGCCCAGCCAGATGGCACGTCCGTCGCCCAGCTGGCCGGCCCATTGGCCGAATTGGTGGCCGCTGTAGACCGTGGCCAAAGGGGTGGAGCCCGCCATGACCGCATTGCCCGCAAAGGCTTGCAGGTGATCGTCGTCAAACAACTCGGCAGGCCAGCCCAACTCGGTGCGCAAGTCTTCATTGCAGGCAGCCCAGCGCGGCGCGGCCACGGGGGTGGGCTGCAGGGGCGTGAAAAACCGGGGACCCAATTCGGTCAGGCGGTGTGTCCAGTTCAGCACGGGTGATGCGTGCGGCTGGTGGGCGGAAATATCCAAAGGTGCAGATGACATGGGGCTTGATTGTCACGCCCATGACAAGTACCCGGTGTTTTGCGGGTTTTAAGCCCTGCATGGCCCCTCGAACTGCCCAGTGCCGGGTGCACAATGATCCGCTTGAGAACAACCCCCACTGACAGGAGACCAACCCATGCTGGGACTGATGCAACAGCAATCGCTGCTGATTTCTTCATTGATCGACTTTGCCGAGAAACACCATGGCGACAGCGAAATCGTGTCGCGCCGGGTGGAGGGCGATATTCACCGTTACACCTGGGCCGATGTGGCCCGCCGCTCGCGTCAAGTGGCCAACGCACTGGATGCGCAACAGCTGCCCCAAGGTGCCCGCATCGCCACGCTGGCCTGGAACGGCTACCGCCATCTGGAGCTGTACTTTGGCGTGAGCGGTTCAGGCCGCGTGCTGCACACCATCAACCCCCGTCTGCACCCGGACCAATTGGCCTGGATCGCCAACCACGCAGAAGACCAGGTGTTGTGCTTTGACATGACGTTTTTGCCCCTGGTCCAAGCCGTGCACGCCAAATGCACCACCATCACGCACTTTGTGGCCCTGTGTGATGCCGACAAACTGCCGGCCGATACCGGCATCCCGAACTTGGTGAGTTACGAGGCCTGGATGGGCCAGCAGCCGGACACCTACACCTGGCCTCAACTCGACGAAAACACTGCCTGCAGCTTGTGCTACACCAGCGGCACCACAGGGAACCCCAAGGGCGCTTTGTACAGCCACCGCTCCACGGTGCTGCACGCCTACGCCGCCGCTTTGCCCGACTCCATGTGCATTTCTGCCCGCGACGCCATCTTGCCGGTGGTGCCCATGTTCCACGTCAATGCCTGGGGCATCCCCTACAGCGCGGCCATGGCGGGTGCCAAACTGGTGTTCCCCGGCCCGGCGCTCGATGGCAAATCGGTGTACGAGCTGATCGAAGCCGAGGGCGTGACTTTTGCTGCCGGCGTGCCCACTGTGTGGCAAATGTTGCTGGGCCACATGCTGCCCGCAGGCCTGAAGTTCAGCACACTCAACCGCACGGTGATCGGCGGCTCGGCTTGCCCGCCAGCCATGATCGACGCCTTCCGCCAGAACTACAACGTGGACGTGCTGCACGCTTGGGGCATGACCGAGCTGAGCCCGCTGGGCACGGTGTGCACCCTCAAGAACAAGCATTTGAGCTTGCCAGCCGAAGCTCAAATGAAGCTGCGCATGAAGCAAGGCCGCTGCATTTATGGCATCGATATGAAGATCGTGGACGCCGAAGGCCAAACCCTGCCGCACGACGGCAAGGCCGCAGGCGACTTGCTGGTCAAAGGCCCCTGGGTCATCACGTCGTATTACAAGCAAGAAGGCGGCAACCCCTTGGTGGACGGCTGGTTCCCTACGGGCGATGTGGCCACCATCGACACCGATGGCTTCATGCAAATCACCGACCGCAGCAAGGACGTGATCAAGTCGGGCGGTGAGTGGATCAGCTCGATCGATGTTGAAAACATCGCCATGGCCCACCCGGCTGTGGCCATGGCAGCCTGCATCGGCATGCGCCACCCCAAGTGGGACGAGCGCCCGATTGTGTGTGTGGTCAAGAAGCCCGGTGCTGAGCTGAGCCGCGAAGCGCTGATCGCTTTTTACGAAGGCAAGACGGCTAAATGGCAGATCCCGGACGATGTGGTCTTTGTCGAGGCCATACCCTTGGGCGGTACCGGCAAGATGCTCAAGACCCGTTTGCGCGAGCAATTGGCCGATTACGTGTTGCCAGGCCTCTGACCTGCGCCCAAACCGTGCGACTCCAGAGTCGCACGGGTGATATGCCTTAGGGGCAAACCCCGACGTGATTTACGCGATCAGCGGTTACGCTGACGCTGTTCAAATTCACAAAGCAGGAGACCTTGAATGAAGACCACCACCCGTTTGATCGCCGCAGCCGCTTTTGCAGCATGTTCGTTGGGCGCTTATGCCCAAAAAGGCGAGACCGTCAAGATTGCCTGGATCGACCCACTCTCCGGTCTGATGGCCCCCGTGGGCAGCAACCAGCTCAAGAGCTTCCAGTTCTTTGCCGAAAAATTCAGCAAGACCAACCCGGCTGGCGTCAAGTTCGAGGTGATTGGCATTGACAACAAACTCAGCCCCGCTGAAAGCCTGAACGCGCTCAAGGCCGCCTTGGACCAAGGTGTTCGCTACATCACACAGGGCAACAGCTCCGGTATCGCCGGTGCGCTGGTGGATGCGGTCAACAAGCACAACGCGCGTAACCCCGGCAAGGAAGTGATTTTCTTGAACCACTCGGCGGTGGATCCAGACTTGACCAATGCGAAATGCAGCTATTGGCATTTCCGTTTTGATGCAGACACATCCATGAAAATTGAGGCCATGACCTCGTTCATGGCGGACAAAAAAGACATTCAAAAAGTCTACCTGCTCAATCAAAATTACTCCCATGGCCAGCAAGTGGCCAAGTTCGCCAAAGAGAACTTGGCCCGCAAGCGTCCTGATGTGAAGATCGTGGGTGAAGACTTGCACCCGCTAGCCCAAGTTCGTGACTTCTCGCCCTACATTGCCAAGATCAAAGCTTCTGGGGCAGACACGGTGATCACGGGCAACTGGGGTTCTGACCTCGCTTTGTTGGTCAAAGCGGCCAATGAAGGCGGTTACAACGGCAATTTCTACACCTACTACACCGGTGTGAGCGGCACGCCTACGGCGCTAGGTCAAAATGGTGCAGGCCGTGTTTACCAAATCGCCTATGGTCACTACAACATGGGCGGTCAAATGGACAAGTGGGCTGCTGAATTCCAAAAGCGTTTCAGCGACGACTTTTACACGCATTCTGTCATCCGCATTTACGAATCGCTCGGCGCTGCGATGGCCAAGGCCAAGTCAACCGATCCCGTCAAGGTTGCGGCAGCCCTGGAGGGTTTGACCTTCAACACCTTCAATGGTGAAGTGCAAATGCGCAAGACGGACCACCAACTGCAGCAGCCCTTGTACATGACCGTGTGGCAAAAGGCGGACAAGAAGTTTCCATACAGCCCAGAAAACACAGGCATGACTTTGGCCCCCGTCAAAGACATCCCTGCTTACGTGGCCAGCACACCCACCAGCTGCCAAATGAAGCGTCCTGGTTAATGCCAGGCCTCTCATAGCCCCAACTTTCTTGACTGTGATGGCGCGCTTTGCGTTCATCACGGTTCATGTGAGGGTGG
>CALBEV010000152.1 GCA_937891045.1 uncultured Burkholderiales bacterium
CGAAAGCGGCCAAGTTGTTTTTGACCTGCACATCGTTGAGCTCAATCGCCCGCACCAAAGATTCGCGACGCAAGGGCACCCAGCCTTTTTGCCAGGCGTAACCGAGCAGCATGGGGTTCACATAAATCGTGTCGCCCATGAGCTGCTTGGCAAGAGCATCTGCATCAAAAGCGCCAACGCCTGACGCACCAACTTGGGTGGCGATTTCGGCCACGCATTGTTCGGCTGGGTTCTGCCAATTGCCATTTTTTACAAAAGCTGCGGTGGGGGTGCTGTTGCTGTTCAAGGCCACATGGGTGCGACCGGCGCGCATGCGCAAAGTGGTTTCTTTGGAGGCACTGACAATGGGATCGCAACCGATGATCAGGTCGGCAGCGGCCATGCTCACACGGGTGGTTCGGATTTCGTCTTGGGTGTTGGCTACCAAAATGTGGCTCCAGGTCGCCCCCCCTTTTTGGGCAAGTCCTGCCGAGTCTTGTGTGACGATGCCTTTGCCTTCCATGTGCGCTGCCATGCCGAGCAGCTGGCCAATGGTGATGACGCCTGTACCGCCCACACCCGCCACCACCATGCCCCAAGGTTGGCCGATGACGGGCAGCTCAGGCTCGGGCAGTGCACCCAGCTTAGCTGGGTTTGGCGTGGCGCTGGTGGATGTGGCTTTCTTTTTGAAAGTACCGCCTTCTACCGTGACAAAGCTGGGGCAAAAACCTTTGAGGCAGCTGGTGTCTTTGTTGCAAGTGCTTTGGTTGATGGTGCGTTTGCGGCCCAAAGGGGTTTCAAGCGGCTCGACCGACAAGCAGTTGGATTGCACGCTGCAATCGCCGCAGCCTTCGCAGACTTCTTCGTTGATCATCACGCGCACGGCAGGGTCGACCATGGTGCCGCGTTTGCGGCGGCGGCGCTTTTCGGTGGCGCAGGTCTGGTCATAAATGATGACGGTGGTGCCTTTGATCTCCCGCATCTCGCGTTGAATGCGGTCAAGCTCGTCGCGGTGGTAGACACGCACGCCTTCGGCCAGAGCGACGCCTTCGTATTTTTCGGGCTCGTCGGTCACGACCACGGTGCGTTGAGCTCCTTCACCCTTCATGCTCATGGCGATCTGCACCACGCTGTGGCCCTCAGACCGTTCGCCGATGGCTTGGCCACCCGTCATGGCGACGGCGTCGTTGTACAAAATTTTGTAGGTGATGTTCACACCTGACGCCACACTTTGGCGCACGGCCAAGATGCCGCTGTGGAAATAGGTGCCATCTCCGATGTTGGCAAAAATGTGTTGGTCGGTGCTGAAGGGTTGCTGGCCGCTCCATGGCACCCCTTCGCCGCCCATCTGGGTAAAGCCCACGGTGCTGCGGTCCATCCAGATGCTCATGAAGTGACAGCCAATGCCGGCCATGGCGCGAGAGCCTTCAGGCACCTTGGTGGAGGTGTTGTGCGGACAGCCCGAGCAAAACCAGGGTGTGCGTTCAGCAGCTGCACCCAAGGTCAGGGTTTGCAATGACTTTTCTTTGGCGTCCAGAATGGCCAGGTGCGCGTCGATGCGGGCGGTTGTGTCGGCATCCACGCCCAGCTTTTTCAGGCGTTTGGCAATGGCCCGTGCAATCAATGCGGGTGTCAGGTCGGCGTTGGCCCGCAGCAAGGTGCGTCCTGTCGGATTGGACGTTGACCATTCGCCGCCCGAGGTGTCGCCATCGGCCTCGTCGAACTTGCCCACGATGGTGGGGCGCACATCGTCGCGCCAGTTGTAAAGCTCTTCCTTGAGTTGGTATTCGATGACTTGGCGTTTTTCTTCGACCACCAAAATCTCGCGCAGCCCGGTGGCGAACTCGCGGGTGGTTTGTGCTTCGAGGGGCCAAACCACACCCACTTTGTGGACCCGTATGCCCAAGCGTTGGCAGGTGGCGTCGTCCAGACCCAGATCAAGCAGGGCTTGGCGTGTGTCGTTGTAGGCCTTGCCACTGGCGATTAGGCCGAACCGATCGTTGGGGCCTTGGATGACGTTGTGGTTGAGCTTGTTGGCGCGGATGTAGGCCAGAGCCGCGTACCACTTGTAATCGAATAAACGCGCTTCTTGCTCCAGCGCGGTGTCTGGCCAGCGGATGTGCACACCGCCGGGCGGCATGACGAACTCGGGCAAGACAATTTGCACGCGCTCGGGGTCGATGTGGGCGGTGGCACTTGACTCAACGATCTCCTGAATCGTCTTCATGCCTGACCAGATGCCGGCAAAACGGCTCAGCGCTAAGGCGTGCAGGCCTTGGTCCAAGATGTCTTGCACACTCGCCGGGAAAAACACCGGCAGGCCACAGGCCTTAAAAATGTGGTCGCTCTGGTGCGCGGCGGTGGAGCTTTTGGCTACATGGTCATCGCCTGCCACCGCCAGCACGCCGCCCCAAGGTGTGGTGCCCGCCATGTTGGCGTGTTTGAAAACGTCAGAGCATCGGTCCACGCCGGGGCCTTTGCCGTACCAGATGCCGAATACGCCGTCGAACTTGTTGGTGCCCGGTGGCGCAAAGCCCAGTTGTTGCGTACCCCACAAGGCGGTGGCGGCCAACTCTTCGTTCACGCCGGGTTGGAACACGATGTGCTGGGCTTTGAGGTGGTCCTTGGCCTTCCACAGCGACTGGTCGTAACTGCCCAAGGGCGAGCCCCGGTAACCGCTGATGAAACCGGCGGTGTTTTTGCCTTGCAGGGCGTCGCGTTGGCGCTGCAGCATGGGCAGTTTGACCAAGGCCTGCACGCCGCTCATGAAGGCACGGCCCACATCGAGGCTGTATTTATCGTCCAGCGTCACGGTTTCCAGAGCCTGGCGAATCGATTCGGGCAAGGGGGCGTTCATGGTCTGTCCTGCGTCTTAAATGGAATGCACAGTGTAGGACGCCCCTGCGGACATGTGCTTGCTTTCGGCGACAGGATTTGCCCTATGATTTGAAAGAATCTTGCTCAAAGAGGCTTATTTTGGAAACACTGGACAAATTTGACTGGGCGATATTGAACGAACTGCAAAAGAATGGCCGCCTGACCAATGCCGAATTGGCGCAGCGGGTGGGTTTATCGGCCGCGCCGTGCTGGCGGCGGGTTCGGGCGCTCGAAGAGTCTGGCGTCATCAAAGGCTACCGCGCCGAAATTGATCGCCAAAAGGTGGGGCTGGATGTGCTGGCCTTTGTGCGGCTGGATGCCGAGCGCAACCGGGGCGACATCACGCGTCAATTGGAAGAAGCGATTCAGAAAATTCCCGAAGTGGTGTCTTGCCACTACATCAGCGGGACCGGCACCTTTGAGCTGCAGGTGGTCAGCAAGGACCTGAACACCTTCAGCCAGTTTGCGCGGGATGTGTTGCTCAATCTTCCCAATGTCAAGGACCTGCACACCAGCTTTTCTCTGGGCGAGGTCAAGGCCGCAGGGGCCTTGCCTTTGAGGACCTGAGGTAGCGGGGTGCTCAGCACTGCCCGTGCGAGCCCGGGCCTGTGAACAGACGCTGCTTGTCAGGGGTACAAACCCCGCAACTCACGCGCCTGCAGAATCCGAGAGCAGGCCACGATGAAGGTGGCGGTGCGCAAACTCACCCGGTGTTCGTCGGCCACTTGCCAGATGGCGGCAAAGGCTTCGCGCATGATGTGCACCAGGCGGGCATTGATTTCGTCTTCACTCCAGAAAAAACTGGAGAAATCCTGCACCCATTCGAAGTAGCTGACGGTGACGCCACCGGCGTTGGCGATCACATCGGGCACCACCAGAATGCCCCGTTCATGCAGGATGTCGTCGGCTTCGGGCGTGGTCGGCCCGTTGGCCCCTTCGATCACCATGCGGGCGGTGATTTGTTGTGCGTTGGCTGCGGTGATTTGTTGCTCCAAAGCGGCAGGAATCAGGATGTCGCACTCAACTTCCCAGAACTTCGCGTCGGGCAAGGTCTCTGCAGGCGCAAAACCTTTGACGCTGCCGTGGGCTTCAACATGGCGCAGCAAGTCGTTCACATCCAAACCTGACGGGTGGTAGACCGTGCCGCCATGGTCTTGCACTGCCACCAAGGTGGCCCCGGCTTGTGAAAACAGCTTGGCCGCAATGCCGCCTACATTGCCAAATCCCTGCACTGCGATTTTGGCGTGCGCCACGTCCAGCCCGATGCGCTGAGCGGCTTCTTGGCCCACCGTGTAAACGCCACGCCCGGTGGCTTCGCGCCGACCCAATGAGCCGCCCAGCGCGATGGGCTTGCCGGTCACCACGCCCGATATGGTGCCCCCTTCATTCATGGAATAGGTGTCCATCATCCAGGCCATGATTTGCTCGTTGGTGTTCACATCAGGCGCGGGGATGTCTTTGGTGGGGCCGATGATGATGCCAATTTCGCTGGTGTAGCGCCGTGTCAGGCGCTCGAGCTCGCCGCGTGACAAGGTTTTGGGGTCGACCCGGATGCCGCCCTTGGCCCCGCCAAAAGGGAGGTTGACGGCAGCGTTTTTGACCGACATCCAGGCCGACAAGGCCATGACTTCGGACAGTGTCACGTCTTGGTGAAAACGCACACCGCCTTTGCCCGGTCCACGGCTGGTGTTGTGTTGCACGCGGTAGCCCTCAAAGTGGGCCATGGTGCCGTTGTCCAGTTCGATCGGCACATCCACGATCAGGGCGCGCTTAGGGCGCTTGAGGGTTTCGACCCAGCGTGACAGTGAGCCCAGATAGGGCGTGACGCGGTCGACTTGTTCAAGGTAAATGGCCCAAGGGCCGGGTTGTTCAGGGTTGAGGTAAGAGGGCAGCGTGTGAACGCTTTTGGCGTTGGCGCCTGCAGATGTGTTGGACATGGATTTGTCACCTTTCTTGAAACTGACAATTTGTCAGACGCTTGAATGGTAGGCCGCCCTGTGTTTGTTGTCCAAGGCCGCTTGGCTGTCAAATCATGTGTTTACTGCATAAGCTGCTGCTTGGCCTGGCTTGCGGGTGGGTGTGCTGCATGCCAGCACCCTGCCTGTAAAATAAGCAGCTTCAGCCGACCCCTTGGCAGGTCGGCCCTTGGCGCAGGCGGTGCCCATTTTTGGCCTTCTTTCAAGGCGGATCTTTCATGTTTTACCCTCAAGAATTCGATGTGATCGTGGTCGGTGGCGGCCATGCCGGAACCGAAGCCGCGCTGGCGTCCGCCCGCATGGGCTGCACAACGTTGCTGTTGTCGCACAACATCGAGACGCTGGGGCAGATGAGCTGCAACCCTTCGATCGGCGGCATTGGCAAAGGCCATTTGGTCAAAGAAGTCGATGCTTTGGGTGGGGCCATGGCGTTGGCCACCGACGAGGCAGGTATCCAATTTCGCATCCTCAATTCATCCAAAGGCCCAGCCGTGCGGGCCACGCGGGCGCAAGCCGACCGCATTTTGTACAAAGCCGCCATCCGTGGTTTGCTGGAGAACCAGCCCAATCTCTGGCTGTTTCAACAAGCTGTGGACGACCTGATGGTCGAAGGCGACCGGGTGGTGGGCGCGGTCACGCAGGTCGGCATTCGGTTCCGCTCGCGCACCGTGGTGCTGACGGCCGGCACTTTTCTGGACGGCAAGATCCATGTGGGCTTGCAAAACTATGCCGCAGGCAGGGCCGGTGATCCTCCAGCTTTGAGCTTGTCTGCACGCTTGAAAGAACTCAAGCTGCCGCAAGGACGCCTGAAGACGGGCACACCACCGCGCTTGGATGGCCGGACCATTGATTTCAGCCAATGCGCAGAGCAGCCCGGCGACGGTGTGCCTGGCGGCATGAACCCGGACGCTGGCGTGCCCGTATTCAGTTTTATGGGCAACGCGGGCATGCACCCGCAGCAGGTGCCGTGCTGGATCACCCACACCAACGAACGCACACACGAGATCATCCGATCCGGCTTTGACCGTAGCCCCATGTTCACCGGCAAGATCGAGGGCGTGGGCCCGCGTTACTGCCCCAGCGTGGAAGACAAGGTCAACCGGTTTGCCGACAAGGACAGCCACCAGATTTTTCTGGAGCCCGAAGGCCTGACCACACACGAGTACTACCCCAACGGCATATCGACCAGCTTGCCGTTTGACATCCAATACGACTTGGTGCGCTCGATGAAGGGGCTTGAAAACTGCCACATCTTGCGCCCCGGTTACGCCATTGAATACGACTACTTTGACCCGCGCTCCCTGAAAAACAGCTTTGAGACGCGCCAAATCAACGGCCTGTTCTTTGCTGGCCAAATCAACGGTACCACCGGTTACGAAGAGGCGGCCGCACAAGGCCTGTTTGCCGGCATCAACGCTGCCCTTC
>CALBEV010000153.1 GCA_937891045.1 uncultured Burkholderiales bacterium
GGTTGAAAAAAACGAGAAATCAATGCGCGTCGTGTGCTTGCCCGATGTAGACCAAGGTCAACATCATGAAAATAAAGGCTTGCAACGCGACGATCAAGATGTGGAAGATGGCCCAGATGGAGCCGGCAATGATGTGGCCAATGGGCAACAAAATGCCCGTCAAACTCATGGCCGCTGCGCCACCCATCAATGCGATCAGCATGAAGATGAGTTCGCCAGCATACATGTTGCCAAACAGTCGCATGCCGTGGGACACGGTTTTAGCGACAAATTCAATCATTTGGAAACCAAAATTGATGGGCCACAGTATCGGGTGGGCGCCAAAAGGGGCTGTGGTGAGTTCGTGGAACCAACCGCCCAAGCCTTTGATTTTGACGTTGTAAAACAAACAAATCAGCAGCACCGAGCAAGACAAACCCAAGGTGGTGGACAAATCGGCGGTGGGCACCACACGGAAATAATGGATGCTGTGGCTCAAGCCCGTCCAAGCAAAAATTTGGTGGAACAAGTCGACCGGCAAAAAGTCCATGCTGTTGAGCAGGAAAACCCAAACAAACACGGTGAGCGCCAAGGGAGACACCAGCTTGCGGCTTTCAGCGTTGTGCACAATGCCACGCGCCTGGGTATCGACCATTTCAAACATAATTTCAACCGCGGCTTGGAAACGGCCGGGGACACCAGAAGTGGCTGCACGGGCGGCGCGCCACAGGAAAAAACTACCGACTGCGCCCAACAACACAGACCAGAAAATCGAATCAATGTTCACGACCGAGAAATCAATCACGCCACCCATGGGCTTGCTTTGCAAGTGGGTCAGGTGGTGACCGATGTACTCCCCAGCGGTGAGCGTCTTGACGGGTTCCGACATGTTCAACTCTTTACAAAGTGGTGGTTGGATTGGACTTTAAGGGGGACTTGCCCCAAATCAGCGCCAACCAATACACCTTCATCGTCACAATCAAGCCTGCCAACAAGGCAGGCCAACTCAAATCTTCAATCAATCGCGGTGCCAACACCATCAGCAACACGGTCAGGGCCATCTTGACGCCTTGCCATACGGCAAAACTCAGTGCAGCCGTGAAAGCATTGACCGATGCCGTCCGGGATTTCAGCCCCCGGGCAAACAAAGCCGCAGGAAGCACCACCGACAGTGCGCCATAGATCAAGGACACAAACAGCGACCACTGGCCGAACCAGAGAAACACTGCAATGGCCAACACCAAGGCCGTCAACAACTGCGCCACCAACACCCACCACACCGATAACTTCGGCTGGTTTTGTCGCCAAGCTTGGGCTTCTTCGGCCGAAAAAGTGTGAAACTCCTCTTCCGCCGAATCCTCCAAACCAGACGATGAACGCTGGCCGCTGACTGAGTTGGACAATGTCTTGTTCATCCTTGACAAGCCTTTTCAGTGCAGCAAAGCCTGCTATTGTAGGGGAAGTTACTGACACTTTTCGAATATGGTTAATTCCTGCGCATGAACGCCACACCACCCAGCAAAGACAGCCTGATTGACTATCCCTGCGATTTCCCCATCAAGGTCATGGGTTTGAAGGTGGAGGGTTACACCGACGCCATGAGTTATGTGGTTCGCCAATTCGATCCGGATTGGACAGAAGACCGACTGGAAACCCGCGAAAGCGCTGGTGGCAAGTACCTCAGCCTGACCTTCACCGTGCGTGCCACCAGCCGCGAGCAACTCGACGAGCTGTACCGCACCCTGAGCAGCCACCCGATGGCCAAAGTGGTACTTTAGTGAGCGATTTTTTGTTGCGCTCTTGGGGGCCGGTGGCTTTTGAAACCAGTTACCAAGCCATGCAAGACTTCACGGCCGCCCGCGCTGCCGACACCCCGGATGAACTTTGGCTGTGTGAGCACCCACCTGTGTTCACCTTGGGCCTGGCGGGACAGGATGCGCACCTGCTGGCCCCGGGCGAAATCCCGGTGCTGGCCACCAACCGAGGCGGACAAGTCACCTTCCACGGCCCGGGTCAGGTGGTGGCCTATCCGCTGGTGGACTTGAAGCGGGCGGGCTATTTCGTGAAAGAGTATGTGCACCGGATTGAAGAAGCTGTCTTGAAAACCCTGCTGCACTTCAACGTGACGGGTCACCGGGTGGCGGGCGCACCGGGTATTTATGTGCGCACCCTCGACCCGCACAACCACAGTCCCCTGCCGCAACGCCCACAACAACATGCCGCCAAGACCGCGCCCGATTTCACCGGCGTGGCCAAAATCGCCGCTTTGGGCGTGAAGGTCTCGCGCCACTGCACCTACCATGGCGTGGCATTGAACGTGCACATGGATTTATCACCCTTTGAGCGCATCAACCCTTGTGGTTATGCAGGTTTGCAAACCACCGATCTTTTTACAATGGGCGTCGATGTCAGCTGGCAAGTAGCGGCTGATGTGCTGAGCCACAAACTTGTCGCCTACCTCACGCCCTGACACGGCCTCTTCAAAGCTCACGCCATGACCACTGCGACCGACCTGCCTACACCGCCCGCTTACGACCCCAGCGCCAAGCAAAAGTCTGCCTCCAAGGTCTCGCGCATCCCGATCAAGGTCGAGCACACCGGTGAGGTGCTGAAAAAACCAGATTGGATTCGCGTCAAAGCCGGTTCGCCGAATTCACGCTTTTATGAAATCAAAGACATCTTGCGTGCCAACAAGCTGGTGACGGTGTGCGAAGAAGCCAGTTGCCCCAACATCGGCGAATGCTTTGGCAAGGGCACGGCCACCTTCATGATCATGGGGGACAAATGCACCCGGCGCTGCCCGTTTTGCGATGTCGGCCACGGCCGCCCCGACCCGCTGGATGTGAACGAGCCCGCCAACTTGGCCAAAACCATCGCTGCTTTGAAGCTGCAGTATGTGGTGATCACCAGCGTGGACCGTGACGACTTGCGCGACGGTGGCGCTGGGCATTTCGTGGCATGCATCCAGCAAACCCGCGCCTTGTCGCCCCACACCCAAATTGAGGTGCTGGTGCCCGACTTCCGTGGCCGCGACGACCGCGCCCTGAGCATCTTGCAAGCTGCTCCGCCGGACGTGATGAACCACAACCTGGAAACCGTGCCGCGTTTGTACAAAGAAGCGCGCCCGGGCAGTGACTACGCCTTCAGCCTGAACCTGCTGAAAAAATTCAAAGCCCTGTTCCCTCATGTGCCCACCAAAAGCGGCTTGATGGTGGGCTTGGGCGAAACCGACGAAGAAATATTGGCGGTGATGCAAGACATGCGAGCCCATGACATCGACAGGCTGACCATCGGCCAATATTTGGCGCCCAGTGGTCACCACCTGCCAGTGCGCCGCTATGTGCATCCCGACACCTTCAAGATGTTCGAAGCCAAGGCCCGCGAGATGGGCTTTCAGCACGCCGCCGTGGGCGCCATGGTGCGCTCCAGCTACCACGCCGATCAGCAAGCCCACGCCGCCCTATCGGCCCCATGACCGCCGCCCGCCCAGCCATCCCACGCGGCATCTGGGTGCTGGGCTTTGTCAGCATGCTGATGGACATCTCCTCGGAGATGGTGCACAGCTTGCTGCCCATGTTCCTGGTGGGTTCTTTGGGTGTGTCAGTGCTGGTGGTCGGTTTGATCGAAGGCTTGGCCGAGGCCACCGCGCTCATTGTCAAAGTTTTTTCGGGCAGCCTGAGTGACTACCTGGGCAAGCGCAAGGGTTTGGCCGTGCTGGGCTACGCGCTTGGCGCTTTGAGCAAACCCTTGTTTGCCATCTCCTCAGGCGCGGGTTTGGTCATCACGGCACGTTTGTTCGACCGCGTGGGCAAGGGCATCCGTGGTGCACCACGAGATGCGCTGGTGGCCGATATTGCGCCACCCGAGGTGCGCGGTGCGGCGTTTGGCCTGCGCCAATCTTTGGACACCGTGGGCGCCTTCACCGGACCGCTGTTGGCCGTGGGCCTCATGCTCTTGTGGGCCAACGACTTTCGCGCCGTGTTTTGGGTGGCGGTCATTCCGGGCTTGCTCAGTGTGTTGCTGCTGATGGTCGGCGTGACCGAACCTGAACGGCATGCCGATGCACCCCGAACCAACCCGATCAACCGGGCCAACATGCGCCGCTTGAGCGCGGCCTACTGGTGGGTGGTGGGCATTGGCGCGGTGTTCACCTTGGCGCGTTTCAGCGAGGCTTTTTTGGTGCTGCGTGCGCAACAACTGGGTGTGGCCATGGCCTGGGTGCCGCTGGTGATGGTGGCCATGAACCTGGTGTATGCCGCCAGCGCTTACCCGTTTGGTTGGTTGTCGGACCGCGTCAGCCACAGCCGTTTGCTGGTGGCTGGCCTGTTGGTGTTGATCTTGGCCGACGCCGTGTTGGCTGTCAGCACCGACTGGGTGAGCCTGTTGATCGGCGTGGCCTTGTGGGGCGTGCACATGGGCATGACGCAAGGCTTGTTGGCCACCATGGTGGCCGACACCGCACCCGCTGATTTGCGCGGCACCGCCTTTGGCCTGTTCAACCTGGTCAGTGGCGTGGCCATGCTGGTGGCCAGTGTTGTTGCAGGATGGCTTTGGGAAACGCAGGGCGCGTCGTTCACGTTTGTGGGCGGCGGCGTGTTTGCGGTGTTGGCCTTGCTGGTGCTTGGTCTGCGCCCTTCTGATGACAACAAAGGCAGTGCATGAACACCGATGACTTGAGCGACTGGATTCACGACCACGTGTTTGACGAAAGCAGTGAAACCGCCAAGCGTTGACCGCGATTAAGCCGCTTTCTTACCAGCCGCTTGAACGGTCGCTCGCCAAGCCTGCGTCAAGCCTTCCCACTGCGCCCGCGCGGCTTGCAAATGCCGTGCTTTCACATGGCCATAGCCTTTTATTTTTTCAGGGATGCGGGCGATTTCCAGCGCCAGCGCTTGCCACTGTGGGTCGTAGTCGCGCAGCACCTCGTTGAGGCTGGCCATGTACTCGTCCACCAAAGCGCGTTCTTCGCGGCGCTCCTCGGTGTAGCCAAACACATCGAACACGCCGCCGCGTAAAAACTTCAAGCGCGACAGCAGTTTGAAGCCCCACAGCATGGACGGGCCAAAGGCTTGTTTCACCAATTCGCCTTTGTCGTTTTTCTTGGCGATCAAGGGTGGGGCCAGGTGGTAGTTCAGGGTGTAGTTGCCCTCGAACTGCTCGGCAATGCGCTTTAAAAATGCAGGGTCGGCATGCAAACGCGCCACTTCGTATTCGTCTTTGTAGGCCATCAGCTTATACAAATTGCGTGCCACGGCTTCTGTCACCAGGTTCGACGACTTGTCTTGCACACGTTGCACAAAGTCGGTGTAACGCTTGGCATAGGCCGCGTCTTGGTAAGCCGTCAGCCATTCGCTGCGCTGTTGAATGACGGTATTCAGTTGCGGCTTGGCCTTGAACTGCATCACTTGGCTGGGGCGCATCAACTGCTCAACCCGGGGCATGTCGTGGGCGCACCAACGGCCCCACAAAAACGCCTTCAAATTCGACTCGACCTGCACGGCATTGAGTTCGATGGCGCGTGACATGGCGGCTTCGCTCAACGGAATCCAGCCGCGCTGCCAGGCATAGCCCAACACCATCGGGTTGATGTAGATGCTGTCGCCCAGCAATTGGGTCGCCACGCGGTTGGCGTCAAACGCGCCCAAGTTGTTCGCCTCGCCGCCGAGCGCCAGCAGGATGTTGGCCACGCAGTTGTCGCTGGGGTTGGCCCACGCACCGTTTTTCACAAAGGCGGCGGTGGGTGTGCCTTGGCCGTTGATGGCCACGCGGGTGCGGCCTGGGCGGATGCGCAACATGGTTTCTTTGCCCGCGCTCACGATCGGGTCGCAGCCCAGCACCAAATCAGCTGCAGCGGTGGACACGCGGGTGGTTTGAATGTCGGACTGTTGCTGCGCGATCAACACATGGCTCCAAGTGGCGCCGCCTTTTTGTGCCAAGCCCGCAGCATCTTGGGTAACGATCCCTAAGCCTTCCAAATGCGCGGCCATGCCCAGCAACTGACCGATGGTGATGACACCGGTGCCGCCCACACCTGCCACCACGATGCCGTAGCCGCCGGGGTAGACGCCACGGCTGAGCGAGGGCAATTCAGGCGATGGCAGGGCGCCCAAGTCTTGGGGTTGCGGCATACCGCTCTTGTTTTGCTGACGCCGCTTGCCGCCTTTGACCGAAACGAAGCTGGGGCAAAACCCTTTGACACAGCTTAGGTCTTTGTTGCAAGTGCTTTGGTTGATGCTGCGCTTGCGGCCAAGCTCGGTTTCCAAAGGCTCCACGCTCAGGCAATTGCTTTGACTGCTGCAATCGCCACAGCCTTCACACACCGCTTCGTTGATGATGACGTTGACCGCGGGGTCCACCATGGTGCCGCGCTTGCGGCGACGGCGTTTTTCAGTGGCACAGGTTTGGTCGTAAATGATGACGGTGCAGCCCAGGATGCTGCGCATGGTGCGCTGCACCCGGTCCAGTTCGTCGCGGTGTTCGATGGCTACGCCCTCGGGCAGCCCCAACGCGCCGCCGGGGATGCCGTTTTGGCCGACCGTCGCATATTTCTCGGGCTCATCGGTGACGATGACGATGTGCTTGGCGCCTTCGGCCCGCATGCTTTGCGCAATTTGAATCACGCTGTGCCCTTCGGCACGCTCGCCCACGGGTTGGCCGCCGGTCATGGCCACCGCGTCGTTGTACAAAATTTTGTAGGTGATGTTGACACCCGCTGCCACGCTTTGGCGCACCGCCAACAAGCCGCTGTGGAAGTAAGTGCCGTCGCCGATGTTGGCAAAAATATGTTGGTCGTTGCTGAACGGTTGCTGACCGACCCAAGGCACGCCCTCGCCGCCCATTTGGGTGAAGCCCACGGTGCTGCGGTCCATCCACAAGCTCATGAAATGGCAGCCAATGCCAGCCATGGCGCGGGAGCCTTCGGGCACGCGGGTGCTGGTGTTGTGCGGGCAGCCCGAGCAAAACCAGGGCTGGCGATCGGCCTGGACTTCCAACACGTTCATGGCTTGTTGCTTGGCTTCCAACACCGCCAACTGCGCATCAATGCGGGCCGTGGTGTCGCTGTCGATGCCGATTTTTTTCAAGCGCTTGGCAATCGCTTGGGCGATGAGCGCGGGTGACAAATCGGCATTGGCACGCAACAGCACATGGTCGATCGGGTTGATGCCGGTCCACTCGCCGCCAGCGTCACCCTCAACCTGATCGAACTTGCCCAACACGCGCGGGCGCACGCCATCGGGCCAGTTGTACAGCTCTTCTTTGAGTTGGTATTCGATGAGCTGGCGCTTTTCTTCCACCACCACGATTTCTTGCAAGCCCCGGGCAAATTCGCGCGTGCCGTGGGATTCCAGCGGCCAGACCACGCCGACCTTGTGCACCCGAATGCCGATGCGCTTGCAGGTGGCGTCGTCCAAACCGAGGTCGAGCAAGGCTTGGCGCGTGTCGTTGTAGGCCTTGCCACTGGCCATGAGACCGATGCGGTCGTGCGGACCTTGGATGACGGTGCGGTTGAGTTTGTTGGCGCGGATATAGGCCAGCGCGGCGTACCACTTGTAATTGAACAATCGGGCTTCTTGGCTCAGCGCGTCGTCCGGCCAGCGGATGTGCACACCACCTACAGGCATCTCGAACTCGGGGATGACGATGTCCAAACCATCTGGGTCGATCATCACCGTGGCACTGGACTCGACCACCTCTTGGATGGTTTTCATGCCAGCCCAGATGCCGGCAAAGCGGCTCATGGCCAAGCCGTGCAAACCGTAGTCGAGCACATCTTGCACCGACGCTGGGAAGAACACGGGCAAGCCGCAGGCCTTGAAAATGTGGTCGCTTTGATGCGCTGCAGTGCTGCTTTTGGACACATGGTCGTCACCGGCCACAGCCAAGACACCGCCCCAAGGCGTGGTGCCAGCCATGTTGGCGTGCTTGAACACGTCCGAGGTGCGGTCCACGCCCGGGCCTTTGCCATACCAAATGCCAAACACGCCGTCGAATTTGTTGTTGCCGGGGGGCGCAAAACCGAGTTGCTGCGTACCCCACAAAGCGGTGGCCGCCAGTTCTTCATTGACACCGGGTTGGAACACGATGTGCTGGGCTTGCAAATACTTGCGGGCGCTCCACAGCGCTTGGTCGTAACTGCCCAAAGGCGAACCACGGTAGCCACTGATGAAGCCCGCCGTGTTTTTGCCTTGGGCCGCGTCGCGTTGGCGCTGCAACATGGGCAAGCGCACCAAGGCTTGCACGCCGCTCATGAAGGCGCGGCCGTGCTCTAACGCGTATTTGTCGTCCAACTGGACGGTTTCCAGCGCTTGGCGAATGTGATCGGGCAGGGGGGCGTTCATACGGTGTCTCCAACAGCAACTGACAGCCGGCCCAGTTTAGGGCTTGGCCATGAAATTTGACAGCGGGTTTGTCCCGCAGTTGACGAGGACTTTAGGCCACGCCGTAACGGTCGCGGTAAGCCTGCACTTGCGCCAGATGCGCCGTGGTGTCGGGGCCTGTCGCAGATTGCAAATAGCCCAGCAGGTCGGTGAGTTGCGCCACGGCACAGACTTTCAAGCCGAGCTGTTCACGCACGTACTGCACCGCGCTGTGCGCCACATCCCGCACCTGACCGTCCACCACCTCGGTGGCCATTTCTTGGCGGTCCAAGGCAATCGCCACGCCATAGGCCTGGGCACCCGCGGCCTGGATCAGCGAAATGGATTCACGCACCGCCGTGCCCGCACTCATCACATCGTCCACGATCAAGACCCGGCCCTTCAAGGGTGCGCCGACCAAGCTGCCGCCCTCGCCATGGTCTTTGGCTTCCTTGCGGTTATAGGCAAATGGCAGGTTGCGCCCCAAACGGGCCAACTCGATGGCGACCGCCGCGCCCAAAGGGATGCCTTTGTAAGCGGGGCCAAAAATCATGTCGAACTGCAAGTCGCTTTGCAGGAGTTTTTGCGCGTAAAAGGCGGCCAATCGGCTCAGCTTGGCGCCGTCGTCAAACAAGCCTGCGTTGAAAAAATAAGGGGACATGCGCCCGGCTTTGGTCTTGAAACTGCCAAATTTCAACACCCCCGATTCCAGCGAGAATTGAATGAATTCTTGCGCCAAGGTGTTTGGCGTGTCTTGCACCGACATGGAGGATTCCTTGTTCAAACTCACCAGCCTCAACCTCAACGGCATCCGTTCTGCCAGCAGCAAAGGCCTTGAAAACTGGCTGGAAAAAGCCAAGCCGGATTGTATGTGTGTGCAAGAAATCAAAGCCCAAGCGCCCGACTTGGCGGGCAAATTCGAGGTCTTGGCGGGTTTGAACGGCTACTTTCACTGCGCCGAGAAAAAAGGCTATTCGGGGGTGGGCATCTACACCCGGCATGCGCCCAGCGCCGTCATTGAAGGCTTTGACGGCGGCGAGTTTGACGCCGAGGGCCGCTATCTGGAGCTGCGCTTTGACACACCGAAACGCAAATTGTCCTTGCTCAGCGTGTACTTTCCAAGCGGGTCTTCCGGCCCCGAGCGGCAAGAAGCCAAATACCGCTTTTTAGACGCGATCGAGCCGCACCTGATGGCTTTGAAAAAGAAACGCGAGTTCATTTTGTGTGGCGACGTGAACATCGCGCACCAGGAAAAAGACTTGAAGAACTGGCGCAGCAACCAGAAAAATTCAGGCTTCTTGCCCGAGGAGCGGGCTTGGATGACACGCTTGACCACCGAGGGCGACGTGGTGGATGTGTACCGGCAACTGCACCCCGACACCACCGATGCTTGCTACACCTGGTGGAGCAACCGGGGCCAGGCCTATGCGAACAACGTGGGTTGGCGGCTGGACTACCACCTGGCGACACCTGCTTTGGCGGCGTTGGCCAAGCAGGTGTCTATTTACAAGGACGAGAAGTTTTCAGACCACTCGCCGGTCACCGTGGTCTATGAGCCCTCATTGCTGGGTTGAAGCTTCAGACCGTCTCGCGCACCCTGATCATGTCCAGCACCGCCATCCTCATACCGGAACACGAGATCGAATTCACCGCGATCCGGGCCCAAGGTGCGGGCGGACAAAATGTCAACAAAGTCTCCAGCGCGGTGCACCTGCGGTTTGATATTCGCGCTTCTTCGTTGCCGGATGCTGTGAAAGAGAAACTCTTGGCCACCTCAGACCAGCGCATCACCAGCGAAGGCGTGATCGTCATCAAAGCGCAAACCACGCGCAGCCAAGATAAAAACCGCGCTGAAGCCATTGAACGACTGCACGACATGGTGGCCATTGCTGCCAAACCGGTCAAGCCACGCCGCGCCACCCGCCCCACGCTGAGCTCACAACGCAAACGCGTGGACAGCAAGGTGTTGCGCGGGCAAACCAAAGCCACGCGTGGCAAAGTGATCGACTGAACCATGCACATATCTTTGGCTTTCTCTGCTTTGACAGGAGGCTTCTTGTGTTGGATGTCTTGATCATTGGCGCGGGCTTGTCCGGCATCGGGGCCGCTCGCCATTTGCAAAACAAGTGCCCTGAGAAAACCTGGCGCATTTGGGAAGCCCGCGCACAAATGGGTGGCACCTGGGATTTGTTCCGCTACCCCGGTGTGCGCTCCGACTCGGACATGCTGACGCTGGGATATGCGTTCAAGCCCTGGGTCGGCACGCAAACCATGGCCGATGGGGCCTCCATCCTGAACTACATCCAAGACGCGGCGCACGAAACTGGTGTGGCTGCGCAGATCCACTACGGCCACAAAGTCACGCAGGCCGAATGGTCCAGCCTGGACGCTTGTTGGACCTTGACCGCAGTGCTCCCCAACGGCGACACCGTGCAACAACGCGCCCGCTTTGTGCATTTGTGCGGCGGTTATTACAGCTATGAACGCGGTCACCAGCCGGTGTTTGCGCAGCAAGACGACTTCAAGGGCGCGCTGGTGTATCCCCAGTTTTGGCCAGCAGGCTTGAGCCATGCGAACAAACGCGTGGTGGTTATTGGCAGCGGGGCCACGGCCGTCACGCTGGTGCCCGCCATGGCGCAAAGCGCCACACACGTGACCATGTTGCAGCGCTCACCCTCGTATGTGGTGAGCCTGCCCAGCCAAGACCCGCTGCCCATGCTGCTCGGGCGCTGGTTGCCCAAGGCTTGGGCGCACACCATTGCACGTTGGAAAAATATTTTGCAAGGCCTGACGTATTTCCAATTGGCGCGGCGACAACCCGCCTTCTTGAAAAAGTATTTGGTGGGCATGGTGCGCCAAGCCTTGGGGCCCGGTTTTGATGTTCGAACGCATTTCACGCCGCGCTACAACCCGTGGACACAACGGGTCTGCGCCTTGCCCGATGGTGATTTGTTCAAAGCGCTGAAAGCTGGTCGTGCCAGCGTGGTGACCGACCACATCACGCATTTCACACCGGAGGGTGTGGCGCTGCAAAGCGGGCAGGTGCTGGCGGCAGACATGGTGGTGGTGGCCACCGGCTTGCAACTCAATGTCTTGGGCGATGTGGCGTTTGCCGTGGACGGCGTGCCGTTTGAACCCGGCCAAGCTTTCAGCTACAAGGGCTGCATGTTGTCAGGCTTGCCCAATGTTGCGGTCACCTTCGGTTACTCGAACGCCTCTTGGACCTTGAAAGCCGATTTGATCGCTGGCTTTGTCTGCCGACTGCTCAAGCACATGGATCAACACGCTTACAGCGAGGTGCGGCCCACACCAGCGCGGCCGATGACCGCGCAACCCTTCATGGACTTCAGCTCAGGCTATGTGACGCGCAGCAGTCACCAATTGCCCAAGCAAGGCGACCACGGCCCCTGGCGGGTTCCGCAAAACTACTTGCTCGACCTTTGGGGTTTGCGCTTGGCGTCGCTGAAAGATGGCGCTTTGAGTTTCAAATGACACCCGAACGATGGCCGTGGTCACGGATTGTGATTGCAAGCCTAAACTAAGTGCATCCAGTCTTAGCACTAGCCGAACACCATGCTCCACTACGAAACAATCCCCGTCACGCCCTTTCAACAAAACTGCTCCGTGGTCTGGGAGGACGAGGGCATGACAGCGGCCATCATCGACCCGGGTGGTGACTTGGATTTATTGCAAAGTGCTTGCAAGCAACTCGGCGTGAAGCTGGTGGCCATCTGGATCACCCATGCGCACTTGGACCATGCGGGAGCCACCGCCGATTTGGCCGAAAGCTTGAACCTGCCCATCATCGGTCCGCACCCCGGCGATCAGTTTTGGATTGATGGTTTGAAAGAGGCCGCCGAGAGTTACGGTTTTCCACCGGCACGCCCCTTCAAACCGACACGCTGGTTGGCCGATGGCGACACGGTCACATTGGGCCAGCACAGCTTGCAAGTGCGGCACTGCCCCGGCCACACACCCGGCCATGTGGTGTTTTATTCGGCTGAATTGAAGCGTGCCTTTGTCGGCGATGTGCTGTTTGCCGGCAGCATTGGCCGCACCGATTTCCCGCAAGGCAACCACCAAGACTTGCTTGACAGCATCACGCAGCGCTTGTGGCCGATGGGCGACGACACGGTGTTCATTCCGGGTCATGGGCCTGAGAGCACCTTTGGCCGCGAGCGGCGCAGCAACCCCTATGTGGGTGGCACCTGAGACCGACTCCACTTACTGCTCATACCAACACGCGTAAATGTCGTGCGTCTGCCCTCAAGGCCCAAGCGATGGCGATTTTTTGATCCAGCGTCACCATGCAGGCTTGGTTTTTCACAGCCAGGGCCAGCAGGTAGGCATCGGTGATGTCCGCAGGCCGCAAGACCTGCTGCCAATCGATGCCTGTTGCGTCCAAGGGGTGAATGTCGTCCGCCCAAAAAACATGCATGGGATGTTGCATGGCTTCTTGCAAGCCTTGCACCACAACGTGCATGGGCAATCGGTTCGGGTAATTGGCTTGCGACAAGATCCGAATGCAGCCATTGAGAGTGATGGGACAACTGGCACAGCCGTCTGCGTGTGATTGAAACCAGGTGGTGGCCAAGCGATGGTGCACATGGTTGGCGTCCAGCAAGGCGATCAACACACTGGTGTCCAACAAGGCCCGCATCAATCACCCAGTTCGTCGCGGATGGCACGCACCATGTCGGCGGTGACGATGTGCTGCCCCGGCAAGATGAGGGGCTTGAAGCCGTGAACTGCGGGCGCTTCCTTCACCGCCAGCGTCTCTTGACGAGACGCCGGGTCGGCCAAGCCGCTTTGAATGGCGCGGCGCATGGTGTCTGAAATGATTCGCCCTGCCGTGGTTTGACCCGCTTTGGCCAAGGCTTTGGCCGCGGCCAGCACATCATCATCCAAGTCTAAGGTGGTTCGCATGGCCCAAGTGTATCTGATGCAAACGCATCAGATGCGCAGTTTCATACTTGACTTTCAGGGGTGGGTGGGAGATTCAAGACGCTTTGGCCCGCTCATACAGCGGGTTGACTTTGGGCAAGTTGGCTTCGATGTCTTTGATGCGGGTGTTGCCCGAGGGGTGGGTGCTGAGCCACTGCGGCGGTGCGCCTTTGTTGGCAGCGCTCATTTTTTTCCACAGGCTGACACCGGCACGCGGGTTGTAGCCAGCGCGGGCGGCCAATTCCATGCCCACCAAGTCGGCTTCGCTTTCGTCTTCGCGGCTGAACTTGAGCGACAGCAGTTGGGCGCCTTGCTGCGCCACGGCGTCGGTGACCCGCGCATCGATGCCCAAAAAACCAGCAATCAACGCGCCGCCCAAGCGTGACAAACCATTGGTGGCCATGCTCTTGCCCATGCGTTCGCGGGCGTGTTCGCGCAGAGCGTGGGCGATTTCATGGCCCATCACCATCGCCACTTCGTCGTCGGTCAATTCCAGCTTGGTGAGGATGCCGCTGTAAAAAGCGATCTTGCCCCCAGGCATGCAAAACGCGTTGATTTGCGTCGAGCCCAATAAATTCACTTCCCATTTCCAATCGCGGGCGCGCGGGTTCCATTCGTAGCTGAACGGGATGATTTTGTTGGCGATGGCACGCAGCCGAATCACTTGCGGATGGTCGTCACCGGCCAAGGCCTCTTTCTCGTTGGCCTGTTTCATCATTTGGCCGTACTGCACTTGGGCCGAGTTTTCCACCTCGCCCGCAGGCACCAACTTGGCGAACTTGGAAGTGCCGCCCACTTCCACGCCGTCACGCGCCAAGGCGTCGAAAGCAAACAGGCCAGCCGCACAGCCGGCACAGGAATGAAGAAAAGCGCGTTTGGTTTGCATGGGGCTGGTGTTCCTGAGGGTCGCACAATAAGGGCATGAACGATAACCCAACTCAGCCCCGCTTGTCCTTGCGTTGGCAAGACACCCTGTTGATTTACCTGAGCCCCACCAGTTTGCGCATGTTGGCTTTGGGGTTTTCGGCGGGTTTGCCACTTTTGCTGGTGTTGGGCACCTTGAGTTTTCGTTTGCGCGAGGCAGGCATCGACCGCGCCACCATCGGTTTCTTGAGTTGGGTCGGTTTGGCCTACGGCTTCAAATGGGTGTGGGCCCCGCTGGTCGACCGCTTGTCGATTCCCGTGTTGACGCCGTTGTTGGGTCGTCGCCGCAGCTGGTTGTTGCTGGCGCAAGTGGCGATTGTGTTGGGCCTGTTGGGCATGGCCGCGGCCAACCCGCAAGACGCGCTCACGCCCTTGGTTGGTTTTGCGCTGTTGGTGGCTTTTGGTTCGGCCACGCAAGACATTGCACTGGACGCCTTTCGGATTGAATCCGCCTCGGCCCGCTTGCAAGCGGTGCTGGCGGCGAGCTACCAAACCGGCTACCGCTTGGCCATGATTTGGGCCGGTGCTGGGGTGTTTTGGATCGCCGCCAAAGCCGAGGTGGGTGGCTTGCCAGCGGGCACCTACCAAGACGCGGCCTGGGCCTGGGCCTACACCGTGATGGCGATCTCGATGGCCGTGGGCATGGCCACGGTGTTGTTCTCCAAAGAACCGGCGGCGGTGGACTTGCCGCCCGCACACAACCTGCGCCAATGGCTGCAAGTGGCGGTGCTGGCGCCCTTTGCCGAGTTCATTCGGCGCTACCGTTGGCACGCCGTGTTGTTGCTGGCGCTGATTGGCACCTACCGCATCAGCGACATCGTCATGGGCATCATGGCCAATCCGTTTTACGTGGACATGGGTTACAGCAAAGAAGAGGTGGCAACCGTCACCAAGCTGTATGGCGTGGTGATGACCTTGGTCGGCGCCTTCGTGGGCGGCGTGATGGTGCTGCGCTTGGGCGTGATGCGGGTGCTGATGTGGGGCGCGGTGATGAGCGCGGCCACCAACTTGCTGTTCGCGTGGTTGGCCGGACATGGCCACGATGTGGTGGCGTTGATCGCCGTGGTGTCAGCTGACAACCTGAGCAGCGGCATCGCCTCGGCCGCTTTCATTGCGTACTTGTCGTCGCTCACCAACGTGCAGTACTCGGCCACGCAATACGCTTTGTTCAGCTCGCTCATGCTGCTGCTACCGAAGTTTTTGGCCGGGTTTTCAGGCGTGGCGGTGGACGCTGGCGGCTATGCCAGTTTCTTTGTCGGCACCGCCTTGTTGGGACTGCCGGTGTTGCTGCTGGTGTGGTTGGCCAGCAGGTTTCACCAACCTGCGTGAGGCCGATGGCGTTTGTACCGCCATAAGGCTCACGTTAGCCTGCCAAACCGCCAGTCTCAATTCGGCTTGATTTTGTAAATCCCGTTGTCGCGGTCCGCACTGAAATACACCGTACCGTCAGCCGCCACGGCCACGCCGGTGGTGAGGTATGGCGGGGGCAGGCCATGGCCGGCTTCAAAGCCAATTGGCAGGTCGCTGGCAATCACGCGTTTGCTGCCGTTGGCCGGGTCCACTTCGGTGAGTTGGCGCTTGGCGGCTTCGGCCACGATCAGCTTGCCGCCAGGGGTTTGCGCCAAACCTTCAGGGCCCGCCAAACCTTCGGTCACGGTGCTCATGCTCCAGTTGCTGGTGTCCACGCGCAGCAAGCGGCCAGCCAATTCGGTGATGTAGACCGCGCCGTCTTGACCCACAATCATTTGCGTGGGGCCTTGCAAGCCGGTGACGACTTGTTTTTTGTCATGCAGGTCTGGTCCGCTGAGTTGCGTCAGTGCGCCCGCCGCCAATTCCAGCGCCAGCACCGTGCCATTGGGCAATTGCACCGCGTCCATGGGCGCGGCCAAGCCGTGCGCCATGGCCTTGCTGCTGTTGTCTTTGCGGCTCAAGAGCTGCACCGTGCCGGTGAACCAGCTCGACAACACATAGTGGTCTTTGGACAGGGTGACGGCGAAGGGGTACTCGATGGCGTCGCCGTGCATGCGGGCCACGTCGGTCAATTGGCCGCTGGCCAGGTCCACCGAGCGCAGGCCAAACAAATGCGCCACGTGCAGGGTTTTGCCGTCCTCGGACAGCTTCAGGCCGCCGGGCGCGGCCATGCCGCCCTTGGTGATTTGCCGCGCGCTGCCGTTGCTGGGGTTGATTTGTTGCACGCCGTTGTCGACCATGTTGGAGACGAAGATGTTGTCTTGTTTGTCCAGCGCCAGGTTGTCGATGCCGGTGGCCAACTGCACGACTTTGCTGCGCTTGCCGTCGGCTGGATTGATCTTGAACAGCTCGCCGGTCTTGGTGTCGATCGCCCAGATGTTGCCCTTGCTGTCGTAGTTGGCGGCGGCGGGCACCTTGAATTCGCTGTTGATGACTTTGATCTCGCCATCGGCGGGGTTGAGCTTGACGATTTGTCCCTTGAACCACAGGGGCGCCACGATCCAGCCGTCGGGGCCGACTTCAAAACCGTTGAAGCCACCCAAGTCTTTTTTGATCAAGCGCGGGGCGGCCGCGCCGGTGACATCGAGCTCCCACAGGGCGTCGCCCAAGAACACCTGAGACGCATACAGCTTGCCACTCTTTTGTCAAAAGAAATCGAATTCACGCCGGGCAGGTCTTTGGCAATCACGCGGATGGGTGCACCATCGTTGTCGCGGATGCGCACCACGCCTTGCAAAAACGAGGTCCAGGCCATCTCACCTTTGGGGCCAATGGCGATGTCATCGGCTTGGCCTTGCGGCGCATCCACCAAGATGCTGCCTTTGCCAGTTTGCTGGTCCACCTGGGTGATGGACATGCCGACCACGCTGCCACCCAGCAAGCGACCTTGCTTGTCCACCGCTAAGCCGTGCACGCCTTTGAAGTTGGACGGCGGCACCACCACCTGCGGCTTGCCGTAGGTTTGCGCCTGCACCGCGCCGGTGAGGAGCAGGGCGGCGAGGGCGACGGCTTTGACATTGAACAAGGAAAGCATGGGCGAAGTCTCCAGAAATGGTTTTGTTTGGCTTTTCAATATTGGTGGCAAGCAGCCGCGCCGAGCCCATCGTTTACCCGCACCCATAATCGCGCTCATGCACACCCGCCTCACAACCGCCTTTGGCCTGTCCACCCCGATCGCCTTGGCCCCCATGGCGCTGGCCGCGGGCGGTGCGCTGGCCGCCGCTTGCGCCAACGCCGGGGCCTTGGGCTTGCTGGGCGGGGGCTATGGCGACCTGCCCTGGGTGCAGCGCGAACACGCTTTGGCTTTGAGCCTGCTGCCCGAGGCCGCGCCGCGATTCGGCTGTGGCTTCATCACCTGGAAATTGGATGAAGACGCCAGCGCCTTGGACTGGTTGCTGGACCAGGCGCACACACCCGCTGCGTTGATGCTGTCTTTTGGCGACCCGCGCCCCTATGCCGCGCGATTGGCGGCGCGTGGCGTGCCGCTCATCTGCCAAATTCAACAACTGGGGCAGCTGGATGACTGTTTGGAAGCCGGTGCCGCCGTGGTGGTGGCGCAAGGCGCGGAGGCCGGTGGCCACGGCATGAACGCCTTGAACGGGCGCAGCACCTTCAGCCTGGTGCCCGAGTTGGCCGATGCCTTGGCGGTGCGCTCGCCTGGCACCTTGTTGTTGGCCGCCGGTGGCGTGGCCGATGGCCGGGGCTTGGCGGCGGCACGGCTGTTGGGCGCGGATGGCGTGTTGCTGGGTAGCCGTTTGTGGGCCAGCGCGGAAAGTTTGGCCGCCGCAGGCGCGGTGAACGCGGCCCTGGCCGCCAGCGGCGACGACACCGCCCGAAGCCCGGTGTTTGATGTGTTGCGGCGCAAACACTGGCCTGCGCCCTACGACTTTCGGGCGCTGCGCAACGGCCTTCACCGGCAGTGGGAGGGGCGCGTGGACGCGCTTCGGGCCGCGCCAGACGCTGCACGTGCCGACTATGACGCGGGTGTGGCGGCAGCAGACTTTGACCGCGCTCATGTGACGGTGGGCGAGGCGGTGGGGCTCATGCACGACGCGCCGCCAGCGGCTGAGCTGATTCGGCGGATCACGGCGCAGGCGGCTGCTTTGCGCTGGCCTGGTTAATTGGTTAATTGGGGTCAGATTCCAATTGTTCTCAAAAAATGGTCCCCAGGCCGTGCGGCTTTAGGTGGTTTTTGGGTATGCCTAAAAAGCCTTGTTTTGAGGGGGTGGTTAGCAGGAGCGGGGCTTTCAGGCGTTTTTATGATACATAAATTCAAAGTTTTGCCGATTTTGTGTATCACGATCAGCCATGCATTCACGCTTTCGCCGCCCGCCATGGGGACTCATTTTTCTGGTCTTTCGCTCAAAAA
>CALBEV010000154.1 GCA_937891045.1 uncultured Burkholderiales bacterium
TTGAATTTACAGAGGAGAAAGCCATAAAAAAGGGCGCGTCAGGTGATGACGCGCCCGGAACCAACAATCTATGGCAACTGCGATAGTTGGGACTTCATTGTAGGCAGATCGCGCCCAAGCGATAGCCCCTTGCGGCGAGTCGCTTTGACAAAGAAGGCCAATTTGGTGAAATTTATTCACAGGTTGTGCACAATTTGAGTTTGATTCCATCAGGATAACTTGTGGGTGAGCTGTGGAAGGATATGTACAAGCCAGAGATTGACCTCCAGAAGACAAAAAGCAACGATCTATATGCTCAAAATCCTTGTCTTGGTCTCTGCTTTAGATTGAAACAAATCAGATTCTATTCCTGTTGTTAGCGTGCGCCCACATTAAAAATATTTTCAGAAGTCGTTGGAAGAATCCATCAGTCGGCATTTCCAAGGGTTAACCCTTGGAAATCCTTGGTTTTCAACGCGGGCGGATCAGGACATATTGCGCCCAGTCGCCCCTTCGGAGCAAGACATTGACGGGCTTGGCTTTGTCCAAGCGACCCAAAATCTGGGCGAACGCCTTGACGTCTGGCACTTCAATGTTGCCGATTTGCATGATGACATCGCCTTCACGAATGCCAGCACGCACAGCAGGTTCAGCCACTGCATCGACACGCACGCCACCACGCAGCTTGAGATCCTTTTTCATGGCATCGGTCAAATCGCTGACCGTCAAGCCCAGCAGTTGCTGGCCGTCTTTGGCAGCCGGTTTGTCCGGGGTTTTGGCCGCAGCGGTTTTCTCGGCTTCAAATTCACCCACGGTGATGGCGAAATCTTTGGTCACGCCGCGTCGCAACACGGTGATTTGGCTTTTGGTGCCCGGCTTGGTGCCGCCAACCGTACGGGGTAAATCAGAGGACTTTTCGATGGTTTTGCCATCGAATTTCAAAATCACGTCACCCGCTTCCAAACCAGCTTTGTCAGCTGGCGAACCGGCTTCAATGCTGTTGACCAGCGCACCTTGGGGCTTGCTCAAGCCCAAGGACTCCGCAATCTCTTTGCTGACGTCGCCAATGCCCACACCCAAGCGGCCACGCTGCACCCGGCCACTGGCTCGAAGCTGCTTGCTGACGTTGTCCGCTTCATCGATGGGAATGGCAAACGAGATGCCCATGAAACCACCAGAGCGCGAATAGATTTGACTGTTGATGCCGATGACTTCACCGCGCATGTTGATCAGCGGCCCGCCAGAGTTACCGGGGTTGATGGCGACATCGGTTTGAATAAAGGGCAAGTAGTCACCGGTGTCGCGACCTTTGGCGCTGACGATGCCCGCAGTGACCGTGTTTTCCAATCCGAAGGGTGAGCCAATGGCCATCACCCATTCACCCACTTTGAGTTTGTTCGGGTCACCCAAGGTCACATGTGGCAAACCCGTGGCTTCAATTTTGACCACGGCCACATCCGTGCGCTTGTCGGCGCCAATGATGCGGGCGGTGAACTCGCGCTTGTCGGTGAGTGTGACCAACACTTGTTCAGCACCATCAACCACATGCGCGTTGGTCATGATGAAGCCATCAGCGGTGAGGATGAAGCCTGAGCCCACGCCACGCGGTTGTTCTTCAGGCTGCTGGGGACGATTGGGGCGTCGTTGCCCCGGGGCACCGGGCACAGGCACACCAAAAAAACGACGAAACAATTCTTGCATTTCCTCGTCTTGGCCTTCGCCAGGTGCACCAGGATTGCCGGCCACAGGGGACTGTGCCGCTTGCTTTTCCAAGGTCCGGATGTTGACCACAGAGGGACCGACTTTTTCAACCAAATCGGTGAAATCGGGCAAAGCGCGTCCTGATCCGGCATTGTTCGCCAGGCCAAGACTGGGCGTTGTCATCAAGCCCATGAACAAGGATGCAGCCGCCAGCAGGGAAATCACCTGATTGCGTCGACCTAAAGACTGAATCATCTTGTTACTCTCCAAGAAAAAGGAATTGAACAGTTGTAACGTCAACCCGCCTGCCAATGCAGACTCCTCGTGAGTGACCACTAGGCTTCGGCGGTCTTTCGCCCATCAAAGGCGTTTGAACACCAAGCTGCCGTTGGTGCCACCAAAGCCGAAATTGTTCTTCACAGCAATATCGATCTTCATATCGCGTGCGGTGTTGGCGCAATAGTCCAGGTCACACTCCGGATCGGGGTTGTGTAAATTGATGGTGGGCGGCGCCTTCTGATCATGGATGGCCAGCACCGTGAAAACGCTTTCGATGCCACCCGCACCGCCGAGCAAATGACCGGTCATGGATTTGGTGGAGCTGACCACCATGGACTTGGCGTGGTGTCCAAAGGCCGCCTTGATGGCATGGGTTTCGTTGATGTCCCCAAGCGGTGTGGACGTGCCATGGGCATTCAGGTAGTGCACCTGCTCGGGTGCGATACCGGCATTGTTCAAGGCGCTCAGCATGGAGCGGCGCGGGCCATCCATGTTGGGGGCCGTCATGTGGCCAGCATCCGCACTGCGGCCATAGCCCACCAGTTCGGCGTAAATACGGGCGCCGCGTTTTTTGGCGTGCTCGTATTCTTCGAGCACCATGACACCAGCGCCCTCCCCCAACACAAAACCGTCACGGTCTTTGTCCCAAGGGCGTGAAGCTGTTTTCGGGTCGTCATTGCGGGTGGAGAGCGCACGCATGGCCGCAAATCCGCCCAAACCCAATGGTGACACAGTGGCTTCAGAGCCACCGGCCACCATGACGTCAGCGTCACCGTACTCAATGATGCGCCCCGCTTCACCAATGCTGTGCAAGCCGGTGGAGCAGGCTGTGGCGATGGCCAAATTGGGGCCTTTGAAGCCACAGCGCATGGACACGTGACCAGAAATCATGTTGATGATGCTGGCGGGCACGAAAAAGGGCGAAATACGGCGCGGGCCACGGGCCATCAGTTCGTCGCGCATGGTTTCAATGAGGGGCAAGCCGCCAATGCCAGAGCCAATCAAGCAACCGATGCGGAATGAAGCTTCTTCATCCAAAGCGTCTCCGGTGGGCAAACCAGCATCCGCCACAGCTTGCAAACCAGCGGCCACCCCCAAGTGGATGAAGCGGTCCATGGTGCGGGCTTCTTTGGGTGAGATGTACTCGTCCAGATTGAAATTCTTCACTTCGCCGGCAAAGTGGCAAGCGAAAGCCGATGCATCAAAGTGGGTGATGACATCAATGCCGGACTGCCCGGCCAGAATTTGTGCCCAAGACGCTTGAGCGGTGTTTCCCACAGGAGAAACACAACCCAAACCGGTCACGACGACGCGACGGCGACTCATGCGAAACCCCGGGGAATCAAGCTTTTTTGTGGCTTAACGCGTAATCGATGGCGTTTTGCACGGTGGTGATTTTTTCGGCGTCTTCATCGGGGATCTCGATGCCAAATTCGTCTTCCAAGGCCATCACCAATTCGACGGTGTCCAAAGAGTCGGCGCCCAAATCGGCCACGAAAGCCTTTTCAGAAGTAACTTGGGACTCTTCAACGCCGAGTTGTTCGGCAATGATTTTCTTGACTCGTGCTTCAATATCGCTCATGGTTCCCTCAGAGGGTTTTGTTAACAAGTCCGCGATTTTAGCCGCGCGGACGGGTCGGCTTACTCATGGCTTGTACCAAGGCCGTCAGGCCATGTACATGCCGCCATTCACATGGATTTCTTGACCGGTCACATAACTGGCATGGGGACCGGCCAAAAACGCCACGGCATGGGCCACATCTTCAGGCTTGCCAAGGTGTCCCAGGGGGATTTGTGACAGCAAGCCCTGTTGCTGCTCGGAAGACAAGGTGGCGGTCATGTCGGTGTCGATGAAACCAGGCGCCACGCAATTGACCGTGATGTGTCGGCTGCCCAGTTCGCGGGCCAGGGCGCGGGTCATGCCAGCCACACCCGCTTTGGCGGCAGCGTAATTGGCTTGGCCAGGGTTGCCGGCGGCACCCACCACGCTGGTGATGTTGATGATGCGGCCATAACGGTGCTTCATCATGGGTTTCATGACGGCGCGGCTCATGCGAAACACCGCTTTCAAATTGGTGTCGATGACCGCGTCCCAATCGTCATCTTTCAAACGCATGGCCAGCATGTCGCGGGTGATGCCAGCATTGTTGACCAACACATGCAAGGCTCCGGCTTGCGCCAGCACGCCATCCACCACGGCTTGCAACTGCTCGGCGTCATTGACTTGCAGCACCAAGCCTTGGCAACCCGCGAAGGCCGACAGGTTGTGGCTGATGCGCTCAGCGCCTTCAACGCTGGTGGCGGTGCCAAATACTTTGAAACCGTTGTGCGCCAGTTGCAGGGCAATGGCCGCGCCAATGCCACGGGATGCCCCAGTGACCAAGGCGACTTGAGGAGAGTTGTCTGTTGAGCTCATGTTTTATTTGGAGGCAGGAAACAGGGCCAAGACCTCGGCCAAGGTGGCGGGGTCATACAAGGCGTTGGCGTTCAAATCAGGGGCGATGCGTTTAACCATGCCGGTCAAGACCTTGCCGGGGCCGCATTCCACCACGTGGCCCACGCCCAGTTGCTGCATGCGCTGCATGGTTTCCACCCAGCGCACCGGCCCAAAGGCCTGACGGTACAGCGCGTCTTTGATGCGGTCGGCGTCGGTTTCAGTGGCCACATCGATGTTGTTCACCAAAGGAATACCCGGGCTGTGCAATTGGATGCTGCTCAGCTGGCCACGCAAACGCTCGGCGGCCGGCTGCATGAGGGCGCAGTGAAATGGCGCAGACACGGGCAGTGGCAGGGTGCGTTTGGCCCCTGCTGCTTTGAGTTGCTCGCAGGCCAAGGTCACGGCGGCTTGGCTGCCGGAGATGACGGTTTGGCTGGGGTCGTTGAAATTAGCGGCTTGCACCACCTCGCCGCTGCCAGCGGCAAAGCTGCTTTGAACGTGGTTGCAAATCTCCACCACTTTGGCCGCGTCCAGGCCCAGCACGGCGGCCATGGCACCCGAGCCCACCGCCACCGCTTCTTGCATGGCTTGGGCGCGAAAGCGCACCAAGGGCACGGCGTCGGCCAAGCTGAGGGCCCCACTCGCCACCAGCGCGGAATACTCGCCCAAGGAATGACCCGCCACAAAGTGCGGGGTCGCGCCGCCTTCGGCTTGCCACACGCGGTAAGACGCGATGGCGGCCACCAGCATCACCGGTTGGGTGTTGGTTGTGAGTGCCAGCTCTTCTTTGGGGCCTTCATGGATCAGCTTGCCCAGGTCTTGGCCGAGCGCTTCGCTGGCCTCCTCCAAGATGGCTTCCACCACCGGGTGGTCGTTCCACGCGTCCAGCATGCCCACCGACTGTGAGCCTTGGCCCGGAAATACAAATGCAAATGTCGTCATATCAATAGCGCAACAAAATAGAACCCCAGGCAAAACCACCACCCACGCCTTCAAGCATGACCAGTTGGCCGGGCTGCACCCGACCAGCACGCACCCCCGCGTCCAAAGCCAGTGGAATCGAGGCGGCAGAGGTGTTGCCATGCTCGGCCACCGTCAGGATGACCTTGTCCATGGAGAGTTTGAGCTTTTTGGCGGTGCTTTGGATGATGCGGATATTGGCCTGGTGCGGCACCAACCAATCGAGATCGCTGTCTTGTAAACCCGCTTTGGCCAAAACGGTGCGGGCGGTTTCTTCCAACACGCCCACCGCCAGCTTGAACACGCCTTGGCCGTCCATTTTCAGCACCGGGTCGCCCAAGACCTGGCCGCCATGCACATGGCCGGGCACACACAGCAGGCCCACATGTTTGCCATCGGCATGGATGTCGGTGGCCAAAATGCCGGGCTGCTCGGAAGCTTCCAGCACCACGGCACCCGCGCCATCACCAAACAGCACACAGGTGGTGCGGTCTTTGAAATCCAACAAGCGGGAGAACACCTCGGCACCCACCACCAGGGCCCGACGGGCATTGCCCGCGCGGATCATGGCGTCAGCCACGCTCAGGGCATAAATGAAGCCCGCGCAGACCGCTTGCACATCAAAGGCTGGTGCACCAGAGATGCCACCGGCTTCGGGGCTGAGTTGCGCCAACTTGTGCTGCAAGATGCAGGCGGTGGACGGGAACACCATGTCGGGGGTGGAGGTGGCGACGATCACCAAATCGATGTCTTGCGGGCCGAGTTTGGCGGCTTGCAAGGCGTTTTTGCAGGCCTCGAAGGCCAAATCGCTGCTGAACATTCCTTCGTCGGCGAAGTGACGGGCCCGGATGCCGGTGCGCTCAACAATCCAATCGTCCGAGGATTCCACGCCGTGTTGAGCCAAGTCAGCCACCAGATCGGCATTGCTCAAACGACGGGGCGGCAGGTAACTGCCTGTGCCAACGATGCGGGAATAAAGGGTCATGGGTTTGAAGAAAGGGCCTGCGCTGCCGCGGATGCCGCCAACAAAGGGGCGGCATGGGTGAGTTGCGACTGCACACGGGCCAGTAAATCGTGGTCCGCCGCATCATACGCCCGGCTCAAGGCGGTCAAAAAAGCCAGTTCGTCCGCCGAACCATGGCTCTTGAACACCAAGCCGCGCAAGCCCAGCAGCGCCGCGCCGTTGTGACGGCGGTGATCGACCAGGTGTTTAAAGCCAGTTAGCGCAGGATAAGCGATGATGCCGGCTATTTTCGTGAAGATATTGCGAGAAAAGCTGCTTTTCAGGAAATGACTGACCATCGCCGCCAAGCCTTCGCTGGCTTTCAAGGCGACATTGCCAACAAAACCGTCACACACCACAATGTCGGTCGTGCCTTTGAAAATATCATTGCCTTCAACATTGCCGTAAAAATTCAAGTCGCCGGAATTGGCGGCAGATCGCAACAATTCAGAGGTTTTTTTGATGTTTTCGCCGCCTTTGATGGCTTCTTCGCCAATGTTCAGGAGGCCTACCGAGGGTTTTTCGATGCCGTAGAGCACCGACACCAAGGCCGAGCCCATCAAGGCAAACTGCAAAAGATGCTCTGGCGTGGAATCTACGTTGGCGCCCAAATCCAGCATGGTGGTGCCGCCACCCTTGATATTGGGCATGGCGCCCGCAATCGCCGGGCGATCAATGCCGTCCATGGTTTTCAGAACATAGCGTGAGATAGCCATCAATGCGCCCGTGTTGCCAGCAGATACCGCGGCTTGAGCATGGCCGTCGCGCACCTGCTCGATGGCCACGCGCATCGACGAGTCTTTTTTGCGGCGCAAAGCCACTTCCACCGGATCGTCCATTTCAACGATTTCCGAAGCGGGCAGGATGCGGGCGCGGGGATGGGAAAAAGAGGACAGCGCCTCGGGCAAGCCCACCATCAAGAGTTGGGCGTGTGGATAGCGCTTCAGAAATTGATGACAGGCTGCCAAGGTGACACGGGGCCCATGGTCACCGCCCATGCAGTCCACGGCCACGGTCACCACTGGAAACACCCCTGAAGATTGCTCACTTTGGAGTCGCCATCAAGCAAAAAAGCCCGCGCGAGACAAGCTGCGACGGGCCTTGATGGCAAGCCTCAATCAGGCTTCGGATTTGGTTTTCAGCACCTTGCGGCCACGGTAGAAACCGGTGGGGCTGATGTGGTGGCGCAAATGCACTTCGCCAGTGGTGGGCTCAACGGCCAAACCAGGCACATTCAGTGCATTGTGTGAACGGTGCATGCCCCGCTTAGAGGGGGATTTTTTGTTTTGTTGGACAGCCATGGCAGGCTCCTGAAGATCGTTGGTTCAAATGGGATGCCCTAGCTTGGCCGGGCAAAGAATCAAAGATTATAGCGGCTTGCAACTTTTCACTGTTTAGGCGCTTTGAGGGCTGCCAAGGCGGCAAACGGGTGGGGCAAGTCGTCTTCCAGGGCTGCACTCAAGGGGGCATGGCAGGCATCGTGGCGCGGCACCAAGGGCATGGCCAGCAGCACATCGTCTTCCAGCAGGGCATGGGCGTCGAATTCGGGGTCCATGGCCAGCAAGTCTTCTTCGGCGGCGTCATCCTCGGCCAAGGCGGTGGCTTCATCGGCCACCAAACGGAACCAGCGGTTCACCTGTACGGGGATGTCCATGGGTTCCAGGCAGCGCTGGCATTGCTGGCTCAGGGTCACTTGGGCTGTCAGGTGCAGCCAAGCCTGTGCTGTGCCCGCCACGGTCCGCAGTTCACCTGTCAAGGTCCATTGGCAGGTGCGGTCGGCCAAGCCGGGTTGGTCCAAACAAGCCTCAAAAACACGCGATAGCTTGGCAAGCGGCGTGGCGTCTTGCCAAACCCCTTCCAACTGGGTGAAGCGGTGGAGGTCCAGTACGCGGGGTTGCCAATCGGTTTTCATGCGGTTCAGTGTAAGAGAATGGTGCATGCCCAACAGCCCCTTGCCCCGCCCCCTGATTTTGGGGTCCACCTCGCCCTACCGGCGTGAATTGCTGCAACGCCTGTGCCTGCCGTTCGAGGTGGTGCGGCCCGAGGTGGACGAAACACCCCATGCAGGAGAGTTACCCGTGGCCTTGGCCCAGCGCTTGGCCATGGAAAAAGCCCTGGCCGTGGCGCGGCAGCACCCCCAAGCGGTGGTGATCGGCTCCGACCAAGTAGCCGATTTGGACGGCGAACCACTGGGCAAACCCGGCACCCACGAGCGGGCCGTGGCCCAATTGCAGCGCATGCGCGGCCACACCGTGGTGTTTCAAACCGCCGTGGCGGTGGTGTGCATTGAGAGTGGTTTTGCCGAGCAGGCCTTGGCGCAAGTCAAGGTGCAGTTTCGCCAGCTCAGCGATGCGGCCATCGAAACTTACTTGCGCGCTGAGGAGCCCTACGACTGCGCTGGCAGCGCCAAGAGCGAAGGTTTGGGCATCGCTTTACTAGAGCAGATCGACAACCAAGACCCCAGCGCCTTGGTCGGCCTGCCGCTGATCCACACCTGCCGGTTGCTGCGGGCTGCTGGCCTGCCTTTGCTGAATTAAGCCATGAGCCAAGCGCCCTTGGGCAAGTTGTATTTGGTGCCCACCCCCCTTGATTTTTTATGCGCCACGCAGGTGCCGTTGAACCACGTACTGCCCGTGGGCACGGTGCGAGCAGCCTCGCAAATCGACCATTGGATTGGCGAAAACGCCAAATCCACCCGGGCTTTTTTGAAACGCATCGACCTGGAACTGGCGCTGAAAACACCTCTGCAAGCCCAAACCATCACCGAATTGCCGCGCCAAGTGCACAAGAAAGGCGACCTCAAGGCCGGTGGTGACATGCGCCCGTTGTTGCAAGCGGCCTTGCAAGGCCACGACATCGGTTTGCTGAGCGAAGCGGGCATGCCAGCCGTGGCTGATCCGGGCTCTTCGGTGGTTCGCGCCGCCCATGATTTGGGTTTGCAAGTGCTGCCTTTGGTAGGACCCAGTGCCTTGCTGTTGGCGCTGGCGGCCAGTGGCTTGAATGGCCAGCAGTTTGCTTTTCTGGGCTATTTGCCGCAAGACGCCGCAGAGCGCGACACCCGCCTCAAAGCGCTGGAAAAACACGCTTTGAAAACCGGTGAAACCCAAGTGTTCATTGAAACGCCTTACCGCAATGCCGCCATGTTGTCAGGCTTGCTGGGCAGTTTGCAAGCCAGCACACGCTTGGCGGTGTGCAGCCATTTGACCTTGCCTGAGATGCGGATTCAAAGCCACAGCGTGGCTGATTGGAAACGCCACCCCGATGCACCGGATAAAAACACCCCGGCGGTGTTTGCCTTTGGGACTTGAGGTTTTCACCCCTTCGGCCTGATGGCCGCTTTAACGCAGTGAGGGCATCAGGCTGAGCGAAGTCTTCACCATGGCTTCGCCCATGGCGGCCCCAAAGCGTTTGGCCAGGCGTTCGGCCACGTTGTCTTGGCGGGTGTAGTCCACGATGTCTTCGGCTTTCACCACGTCGCGGGCCACACTGTCTAAAGTCCCGAATTGATCGGCCAAGCCCAAGGCAATCGCCTGCTCACCGCTCCAAAACAAGCCACTGAAAACATCGGGCGTTTCCTTCAAACGGTCTCCGCGACCGTCTCGAACCACTTTGATGAATTGTTGGTGAATTTGGTCCAGCAAGGCTTGTGCGTGGGCGCGTTGCGGTTTGCTGGGTGTACTGAACGGATCGAGAAAGCCTTTGTTCTCGCCTGCCGTCATCAGGCGTCTCTCGACACCCACTTTGTCCATCAAATCCGTGAAGCCAAAGCCATCCATCAACACACCAATACTGCCAACAATACTGGCTTTGTCGACAAAAATTTGATCGCCTGCCACGGCAATGTAGTAGGCCGCTGAAGCGCAGGTTTCTTCCACCACCACATAGACTGGTTTTTGATGCAAAGCCTTGAGACGGCGAATTTCATCGTTGATCATGCCCGCTTGCACCGGGCTGCCACCCGGCGAATTGATGAGCAAGACAATGGCTTGCGCCCCTTCATCCTCAAAGGCTTGACGCAGGGAGTCCATGATCCATTCGGCGTTGGCATTGGCATCTGCATCAATCTCGCCTTGGATTGAAATCATGGCGGTGTGCGAGGCTGGGTTGTTCGAGGTGGCAGCTTTGTTTTGATGAAATGAAAACCAAACGGCTGTCAACACCAACAAGGACCAAAAAATGCGAAATCCAATGCGCCAACGACGCGCAGCACGCTGCTCATCCAGTTGTGCCATGACCAATCGCTCCAGCGTTTCGCGCTCCCAGTGGCCGGGTGCTGCTTTGTCGTTGGCAGTGGTGTTGGCAGACATGTCGTCGTTCATGGCTTAGAAGTCCAAAGGCTTGAGGTTGTAGGCAGTATGCCAGTGGACCACGCCCTGACGCTCTGAAAGGGTGATTTTGACCAAACCGCCTCGGCAAGGTCCGCCCACGCATTCTCCTGTGTCAGGGGCGTAAGTAGCGCCGTGGGTGGCACACAGCAACCAACGGCCCTCGGTGTCGAAAAACCGATCGGGTTGGTAGTCCATCTCCATGGCCACATGGGTGCAACGGTTCAGGTAGGCCTGCACCTGTCCTTCAAACCGGACCGCAAAAGCGCGGCAGGTTTGGCCTGCATAGACCACGTCAAAGGGCACGGCCAAGCCGCTGTCCAACAGTTCACTGCTTTGGCAAAGTGGCACCAAGTCTTCAGCCATGTCCGATCAACCAATCGTGCAACTCGGGCACGGAATGCACCACAGCCAAAGGGCCGAAGTTCTCCAGACCATCAGCGCCATGGGCGCCATAGCTGACCGCCAAACTGGCGCAACCGGCGTTTTGCGCCATTTGCAAATCGTGGGTGGTGTCGCCAATCATCAAGGTGCGCTCAGGAGAGACGCCAAACTCGGCCATCAACTCGTGCAGCATGCGCGGATCGGGTTTGCCCGCGGTTTCGTCGGCGGTGCGCGAGCCGTCAAACATGCCGCGCAAGGCCACTTGGTGCAAGGCATCGTCCAAGCCTTTGCGGCTTTTGCCGGTGGCCACGGTTAAGAGGTGTTGGCGTTCGTGCAGCGCTTGCAGCAGCGGCAAGATGCCGACAAACAAAGACAAATCGTTGTGGTGCAAGGCGTAATGGTGCCGATAGCGTTCGCCCAACAGCGGGTATTTTTCTTTCGGCACATCAGGTGCTGCATGTGCCAGCGCAGGCATCAGGGCCATGCCAATCACATACCCAGCCTGTTCGTCTGTGGGCTTGGCACCACCCACATCGGTCACCGCCGCTTGGATGCAGCGCACGATGATTTGCGTCGAGTCGTACAGCGTGCCGTCCCAATCGAAAGCGATCAGGTCATACTGACGGGGGCGGGGGTTGGACATGATCGATGAATTGTTGAAGTTCGGGGGGCAAATCGGCTTGCAAGGTTTGCGGCTTGCCCAACTGCGGATGGACAAACTTTAACCGCCAGGCATGCAAGAACATGCGCTTCAAGCCTTCTGCAGACATGCGCTTGTTCAGTTCAAAGTCGCCGTATTTGTCGTCGCCCACGATCGGGTAGCCCTGGCTGGCCAAATGCACCCGAATTTGGTGGGTGCGCCCGGTTTTGATGGTCACTTCCAGCAGGCTGTAATCGCCCACCAAACGCGCCACCCGAACCAAGGTGATGGCGCGTTGGGCGTTGGCATCGTCTTTGTGGGCGATGCGCACCCGGCGCTCGCCCTCGCCCACGCCGCTGGGCAACAAATAGCGCTGCAGCGGCAAGTCGATCACTTTTTTATTGGTTGGCCATTGGCCTTTGACCAGCGCCAAATAGGTTTTGCCGGTTTCACGGTCGCGGAACTGGTCTTGCAAGCGCGTGAGGGCGCTGCGTTTTTTGGCCACCAACAGCACACCCGAGGTGTCACGGTCCAAGCGGTGCACCAACTCCAACATCCGGGCACCGGGTCGGGCCTGGCGCAGTTGCTCAATCACGCCAAAGCTCACGCCGCTGCCGCCATGCACCGCCACACCGGCCGGTTTGTCGATGGCCAGCATTTGTTCGTCTTCAAACAAAATGGGGAATTCACGGCCCGGGGCCACCGGCGCGTCGGGCGACGGCGTGGACACCCGAACGGGCGGCATGCGCACCAAATCACCGGTTTGCACCCGGGTGTCGGCACTGGCGCGGCCTTTGTTGATCCGCACCTCACCGGTTCGGATGATGCGGTACACATGGGTTTTGGGCACGCCCTTCAGGTGGCGCAGCAAAAAATTGTCCAAGCGCTGACCGGCGGATTCCTCGTCCACCGTCAAGTTTTTGACCGCGGCGGTTGGGGTAGCGTCTGTGTCTATAATGATCTTCACCAGTGTCAGGTTCTAAGTGCTTGATTTGAATAAGAGATTAGAGCACGTCCCACCAGCACTGAGAGGTCGATGCCCATCGTGGCCGCCGCAAGCCTTACCGCCCAATTGCGGTCTGCCCTGCGGTCACACAAGCCGATGCCTTGGAAAAACCCAGAAACGGAATACCCCAGTTGCAGGTTTGAATTCAAACCTGCAACGGATACAAAGTGAGATTGTCGATACATGAACGTCGTGTTGGTTCTGCTGAAACTCTGCTTTTCCTGGCTTGCGCCAGTGGAAACGGTGCGTGTTTTCCAGCCCCCCACCCGTTCGCCAATGAACCCCATGGCCCTGTTGGTCATGCCCGTTCGCCTGCAACTCGCCCGCATCCACCCCCCGCCTTCGACCCGCAGACACCGCTAACCCGGTGCTCGTGCGCGTTCCACGCGGCATTCCCTTTCGTTTTTTCTTGCATTGGCCCACGGCATCGTTGGTCCGCCATGGACCTGTGTTGTTAGCAAGAAAAGGAACGCATCATGAAACGGATGCTGATCAACGCCACGCAAGCTGAAGAGCGCCGCCTGGCCATCGTCGACGGACAAAAACTCCTCGACTACGAAATCGAAATTGAAGGGCGCGAACAGCGCAAGGGCAACATCTACAAAGCGGTGGTGACCCGGGTTGAACCCTCGTTGGAAGCCTGTTTTGTCGATTACGGCGAAGAACGCCACGGTTTTCTGCCTTTCAAAGAAATCTCCAAGCAGTACTTCTCAAGCAATGTGTCGGCCTCGCAGGCCCGCATCCAAGGCGTCATCAAAGAAGGCCAAGACCTGCTGATCCAGGTGGAAAAAGAGGAGCGCGGCAACAAAGGCGCGGCCCTCACCACCTTCATCAGTTTGGCCGGTCGCTATGTGGTGCTGATGCCCAACAACCCCCGGGGTGGCGGCGTCAGTCGCCGCATCGAGGGTGACGACCGGGCTGAACTCAAAGAAGCCATGGACCAGTTGGAATACCCCAACGGCATGTCCATCATCGCCCGCACCGCCGGTATTGGCCGAAGTGCCCCCGAGTTGCAATGGGACTTGAACTACCTGCTCAAGCTCTGGACTGCGATTGACGGCGCCAGCAAGTCCAAAGGCGCTTTCCTGATTTACCAAGAATCCAGCTTGGTGATCCGTGCCATCCGCGACTATTTCAACAATGACATCGGCGACATCCTGATCGACACTGATGACATTTACGACCAAGCGCAGCAGTTCATGGCCCACGTCATGCCCGAGCATGCCGCCCGCGTCAAGCGCTACCGCGACGAAACACCGTTGTTCAGCCGCTTCCAAATTGAACACCAAATCGAATCGGCCTATGCCCGCACGGTCAACCTGCCGTCTGGCGGCGCCATCGTCATTGACCACACCGAAGCCTTGGTGTCGGTGGACGTCAACTCGGCGCGTGCCATCAAAGGCGGTGACATCGAAGAAACCGCCACCCGCACCAACTTGGAAGCCGCCGACGAAGTGGCGCGTCAAATGCGTTTGCGCGATTTGGGTGGCCTGATCGTCATCGACTTCATCGACATGGACGAATCGAAAAACCGCCGCGAGGTGGAAAACCGCTTGCGCGACGCGCTGCGCCAAGACCGCGCCCGGGTGCAGTTCGGCACCATCAGCAAATTCGGCTTGATGGAAATGAGCCGCCAACGTCTGCGCCCCGCATTGAGCGAAGGCGCTTCCATCCCTTGCCCACGTTGCGGTGGCTCCGGCCATGTGCGCGACACCGAAAGCTCGGCGCTGCAAATTTTGCGGATCATTCAAGAAGAGTCGATGAAGGACAACACGGCGGCGGTGCATGCCCAAGTGCCGGTGGAAGTGGCTTCGTTCCTCTTGAACGAGAAACGCTCCGAGATTGCCAAGATTGAAATCCAACAACGCACCAACGTGCTGTTGATTCCCCACAAAGGTTTGGAAACACCGAACTACAAGTTGGAGCGTTTGAAGCACGACGACCCGCGTTTGGACAACATCCAAGCCAGCTACAAGATGGCCGAGGAGATCGAAGACCCGACCGCCGTCACCCGTCGTTCGCAAGAACCCACCAACAAACAAACGCCCGTCATCAAAGGCGTGTTGCCCGATCTGCCCGCACCGCCTGCCGAGGCACGCCCACCCCGCGCTGAGCGCCCTGCCCCGGCAGCGCGTCGTGAAGCCGCCGTGGCACCGGCCGAAAAAGGTTTCTTTGGCTGGCTCAAAGGCTTGTTCAGCAGCGAACCTGCTGCGGCACCCGCTCCCGCCGGACGTGGCAAACCCGGTGAACGCCGTGAACCCGGACGTGATGGCGCCCGCGGTGAAGGCCGTGGCGATGGTCGACGTGGTGGCCGCCGAGGCGAAGGCCGTGGCGAAGGACGAGCCGAAGGCCGTGGTGGCGATCGCGCTGAACGTGGCGAAGGTCGCGGCGAACGCACCGAGCGCCCAGACGGCAGAAACGCCGAAGTCCGCGCCGAGCGTGGTGAACGCGGTGAAGGCCGCAGTGCAGAGGGCCGCAACACAGAAGGCCGCGCCGAGCGTGGTGAACGCGGTGGTCGCAATGGCCGTGGCGAACGCAGCGGCGAAGCCCGCAACCGCCCCGAAGCTCGCACCGAACCGCGCACCGACGACGCTCGCAGCAGTGATGCCCCTAGCACTGAGACCTTGTATGCCAACGGCGAAAAAGCCGCCCGCCCAGCGCGTGGCGAGGGCCGCCGTGGCCGTGGCCGCCGTGGCGAACGATCCACGCCAACCGGTGACAACCAGACCAACGAAGACGGCTTGCAACAGTTGGCTGCACCCTCGGACGCATCAACCGATGGGGCTCCACACAGCGAATCCTCGCAGCCTGGCCAAGACGGTGAAGCCTTGAGCGAACGCCGTGAACGCCGCAGCCGGGACCGCTATGGCCGAGATCGCCAACCGCGTGAGCACCAAGCCGACAGTGCATCCACTGCTGAGCATTCACAGGTTCAGGCCCCCTTCCAAGCAAGCGTCCACACGACTGTGGCCGCGCCTGCTGCAGCCCGCATGCCCACGGTAGGTGCTTACGAGTTGCCCATCAGCAGCTTGCAAGGCGTGGCCCAGTCCTCTGGTTTGGAATGGGTCAATTCCAACCCCGAGCGCATCGCCCAGGTGCAAGCGGCGATTGCCGCCGAGCCCCGTCCGATTCATGTGCCGCGCGAACGCCCACCAGCGGTGGTGATGGACGAAGGTCCTTTGATCTTGGTGGAAACCAAGCGGGATTTGGGTCAGATGCCCATGCCGTTTGACAACAGCGCTTCACATTGAAGCCGCTGGCCTAGACTTTGGCGGACAGCTTCCAGCAGGCCAAAGCCTGGGCGTTGTCGCCTTTTTGTTCGGCCAATTCGGCCAAGGCCCGCCACGCTTGACGTTGTAAGTCTTTGTCGGTGATGCGCGGGGCCACCTGTTCCAGCATTTGCTGGGCCTTGCCCCACAAGCCGTGGCGCAAACACACCATGCCACTCAGGTACTGCAGTTCCATGCTGCGCGGATTGGCCAGTCGCGCTTGCTCGATACGCGCCAGCCATTCGCTGTTGGGCGTCATCGCGTCCATGGCTTGGGCCAAAACCTTCACCAAGCGTTGCCGTTGCAAAGCACTGCCGGTCTCGGGCATGCGGGTGAGCTCTTGCCAAACAGGGAGCAACCATTTCAAGGCCAAGGTGGGTTCACCTTCCAGCGTCAACAAGCGTTGCGCTGCATGCATGGCGATGTCCACTTGCAACCGCTCGTCTGGCAGCAGAAGTTGCCAAGAGGCTTGCAACTGTCCGCTGTCATGACAGTCGTCCAAACAAGCGATGGCCAAGCCACGCACCAAACTCAGCGCCGGTGCGGCAGAAAACGCGCCGTGCTTGGCCAGCAAGCGGGCGGTGTCCAAGGCGGGCAAATGGTTTTGTCCCAAGCGATCCGCTTTCAAACGCAAACGCAGCGCCAGTGTGCGACGCGCCGTGCCATGCGGCAGCAAGCCCAAATACTGCTGCGCGGTAGCGTTGTCGCGGTCATGCAAAGCCCAGCGCACGGCATTCAAATGCGCGGCATCCCGCAGTTCCAGTTTTTGCGCCACACGCCCCATGTCTTGATGGGCCAGTACTTGCTGGAAGTGCTGTTCCCGCGCCGGGTGGTCGCGCAACGCATGGGCGCTTTCAGCGGCCAGCAAATGCAACAAGCTGCGCATCAAACCCAAACTGGGCAGGTGTTCGGGCGGGGCGACGGTCAACAGACTTTCAACTTGGCTGAGCGCTTGCATGGCGGCTTTGCGCGAACGTGTGTAACGCCCGGTCATCCACAACACCATGGCGTTGAGCAAGGCGGTTTGCGCCACCCGTTCGCGTTGCTGGGCACGCCAGTTGCGTGCTTGTGCTGGCAGTTCGAACAAGGACATCACGCCGCGCAATGCCAAGTAAGACAACACAAAGCCCAGCACCAAAGCAATGACCACCAGGTTCAAGGACAAGTCGACCCGGTAAGGCGGCACAAACACAGTGACCGTGCCGTATTGCTGGCTCAGACCCAGCGCCACCGAGACGGCCACACCAAACAGGGCAATCAGCCACAAAGCCAAGCGCATCTCAGCGGCCCGCCGATGCTGTGGCCAAAGCTGCCATGGTGCCGTCCAAGCGAGGCAAGTTGGTCAAGCGGATTTGGCCCTGTACTTGTATCAACAAGGCTTTGGCGGTTTGACCCGGGCGGTTGGACAAATCGAAAAACTGATTCACGTCACGCTCAGCCGTGGCCAGGTCGTTGCGGGCGGTGATGGTTTGCCGCGCCAACAATCCCAATCGGGCGTTGAGCAAGCGAAGCTTCAAGTTTTCGCGGGCAAAGAAGCTTTGCTCTGGTGTCAGCAAAACCGATTCGGGCACCTCGATCCGACTGACACGGACCAGCCCTGTGATCTCTTGCCAAATGCGTTGACCCACCCCCGATAAATCATTGTTGGCCCACATTTGCGACCATGTTGGCTGGGGTCGTTGGTCGGTAGACAGCGCCCCTTTGCGGCTGGGGCCCACGGCATTCACCATGGGCAAGGTTTCAACCAACACCACCAACTCGTCCAATCGAATCAACACGTTGGGCAAATCTGTCAGGCTGGCAGATTGCAAAATGTCGATGTCACGTTGGATGGCTCGCAGCACGGGCGTCAAACGCGGTTGCGGCACTTTGGACAAGCGTTTTTGCGCTGATTGCAATGCGGCCAACATGGGCTGAATGCTGCCGGTCAATTCGGCTTGTTGCTGGGCCAAACCCAGCGCAGACTCGATGTCCACCACCAAGTTTTCATCACGCGAACGCGACAAGCTTTGCATCAAATCTTCCAACTGGCTGCGCTGCAATGCCACTTCACTCAAACGCGCATCCAGCAATGCCACACGGGCTGCTGTTTCTTGGGTGAGCTCTTGGGCATTTTTGGCCAAGCTGTTGGCTTGCATCGAGAGTTGGCCAGCATCGGCGCTTTGCCTGGCCAGCATCTCTTGCATGGTGCTGACTTTTTGCCAGAGCTGCCATGACATCAACACCGCAATGACGGCCATGACCAGACTGGCATGAGGCATCCATCTGCGCCAGCGGCTGGCAGGCAGGGCGTGTTCAGTCACACCAAGCTTGGAATCATTGTCTGAAGGTGTGGCACTGCTCATTGAAAGGATTCTAATGAGGCGATGATGTCCAGCAAGGTGGGCTTGCACACCCGGATGTGTTGAAAGCCGATTTGCCGGTTGGCATCGGCAATGCGCTCATGGGTGGCCAAGGCCCTCGCCTTGGACCAATCTTGAGCTGGCAACAGCTGCGCCAAATGGGTGACGGACTGGCTGCTGCTGAACACCCAAATGCTGCCATCCTGCGCCGCCATTTTGGCGCGGGCTTGTTGTGGCGCATCCCACACGGGCAGATTCCTTTGATAGACCGCCACGCTGTCGACTTGGAGGTTGACGCTATCGAGTTGCTTCATCAACCAATCGCGGCCAATGCCTTCATCGGCGGTTGCAGGCTTGTCACCATCGCTGCCACGCAACAACAACACAGGGCGACCTGGCAAGAGTTGGGGCGACACCACGCGCCACAAGGCTTCGGTGTCAAATTGGCCAGCCTGCAATGGCGGCGAATCGATCAGCCCCTCAGGCACGCCGACATCCAGCAAAGCTTGTCGGGTGCCTGGACCCGTGGCCCAGCAGCGGGTCAGGCCCCAACCGGCTTTGGGTCGATGGTGTTGAAAAGCATGGACCACAGCGGCACGGCTGACAAACATGACGGCTTGGTAACCATGCCAAGCGGCCAAGGCTTTGTTGATGCGCATCAAGTCCGCATGGGCTTGCACCTCAATGAGCGGCCAAGCGAGGACCTCAAAACCCGCCCGTGCGATGGCTTTCGACCACAACAGACTTTCAGCAACAGGTCGGGTAATGACAACAGCCTGGGGTTTGGCCACTCAGGCCGCCCCTTGGCTGCGCAGTTGTTGTGCTGCCGCCAAGCCGATCTCTTCAGCGTCGGCCAAGCTGCTGACATCACCTTGGCAATGGGCACGGATCAAAGGGGCCTTCAGATTTTCAAGACTGCCCCAAGCGGCGTGCAAGTCGAGCACTTGACCATGCAAGACCGCATGGGCAGCCAAAGGCATGGAGCAACTGCCCCCCATGGCACGGCTGACCGCGCGTTCGGCGGCCACGGCCAACCAGGAGGTTTGATCGGCCAGGGGTGCCAAGATGCTTTTCACATCGTCGCGGTGGCTGCGAATTTCAATCCCCAAAGCGCCTTGTCCAGCCGCGGGCAACATGTCCGTGGTGGCAAAAATATGGCGAATGCGATCGGCCAGACCCAAACGCTTCAAACCTGCAGCGGCCAGCACGATGCCAGCGTATTGGCCTTCATCGAGTTTGCGCAAACGGGTGTCCAAATTGCCGCGCAAGGGCTCAATTTGCAGGTCGGGGCGCAATGCGTGAAGCAACACGGTGCGGCGCAAACTCGAGGTGCCCACCACGGCGCCAATGGGCAGGTCTTGCAGCGTGGCGAAGTGCGGCGACACCCAAGCGTCACGGGGGTCTTCGCGGGCCATGACGCAGGCCAAGGCAAAGCCCTCGGGCATGTCCATGGGCACGTCTTTCAAGGAATGCACCGCCAAATCGGCGCGGCCTTCTTCCAAAGCGACTTCCAGTTCTTTGACAAACAAACCTTTGCCACCGACTTTGCTCAAAGACCGGTCGAGGATTTGATCGCCTTGGGTGGTCATGCCCAAGATATCCACCTTGCAGCCTTGCGCTCGCAACAGGTCTTGCATGTGATGGGCTTGCCACAAAGCCAAACGGCTTTCACGGGTAGCGATGGTCAGGTGCAAAGGGCTCAAAATAGATGGGTGTTGGTCGTCTGATGTCTTCAAATGCTAGCATGAGGCCTCCTATGGTTTCCCCTTGCTGACGCGAAAAATCGGATGACCAAAACCACTGTGCCGCTCGTTGCCAAACGCCCGCTGTCCGGCGCTCTCAGCCAAGCGGAGCGACCGCTGGTGGACGATATACGTTGGTTGGGTCGGATTTTGGGCGACGTGATCCGCGAACAAGAAGGCGATGCGGCTTTTGGGTTGGTGGAACAAATTCGCCGTTTGTCGGTGGCGTTTCGCCGCGATGCCGATGCCTTGGCAGGCAAAGCCTTGAAGAAAAAATTAGCGGCTTTGTCCAGCGAGCAAGCCGTGAGCGTGATCCGCGCCTTCACCTACTTCAGCCATTTGGCAAACTTGGCTGAAGACCAGCACCACATTCGCCGCCAGCAAGTGCACGAACGCGCTGGCGACATTCGCAGCGGCAGTGTCGAGCAGGCCTTGGGCAAACTCAAAAACGCGGGCTGGACCGCCAAAGCGATTCGCCAAGCTTTGTCCCATGCGCACATTTCACCGGTGTTGACGGCGCACCCCACCGAGGTGCAGCGCAAAAGTATTTTGGACGCCGAGCGCGGCATCGCCCACAGCTTGCAAGAACGCGACGCCATCACGTCCCGCCCCACCGACGCCACCACCGCCAAAGCCTTGGCGCAGATTGACGCCCAAGTGCGGGCCCGGGTGCTGCAACTGTGGCAAACCCGATTGCTGCGCTTCACCAAACTCACCGTGGCCGATGAAATTGAAAACGCCATGGGCTATTACGAGTCCACGTTTTTGTCTGAAATTCCCAAGCTGTATGCCGACCTGGAAGCCGCGCTGGGCGGCCAAGCCATTGCGCCTTTTTTCCGCATGGGCCAATGGATGGGCGGCGACCGCGATGGCAACCCGAATGTGAACGCCGACACCTTGCAATACGCGGTGCAACGGCAAAGCGAAGTGGCGCTGCGCCACTACCTGACCGAGATCCATTGGTTGGGCGGTGAGTTGTCCACTTCGGCCATGTTGGTGGGCTTGCCCAAAGCCTTGCAAGCCTTGGCCGATTCGTCGCCCGACACCAACGCACACCGCCAAGACGAGCCCTATCGACGCAGCCTCACCTTCATTTACGCCCGCTTGGCCGCCACGCTGCTGCACCTGACCGGCAAAGAAGCGGCTCGCCACGCCCTGCCGCCGCAACAAGCCTACCCGGATGCCCACAGTTTCTTGGCCGACTTGCACACCTTGGACGAGGCCCTCACCGCCCAACACGCCCAAGCCTTGGCGGTGCCGCGTCTGCGCCCCCTCATCCGTGCCGTGCAGGTGTTTGGCTTTCAGTTGGCCACCATCGATTTGCGGCAAAGCTCGGACCAGCACGAGTTGGTCGTGGCCGAGTTGCTGAAAGTCGCAGGCATTCACGCGCAGTACGCCAAATTGAGCGAAGCAGACAAGCAAGCCCTGCTGATGCAAAGCTTGAACGACCCGCGTCCCTTGCGCCTGCCGCACCACAGCTACAGCGCCCACTGCGTGTCCGAGTTGCGCATTTTTGAAACCGCGCGGCAAGTGCGCGATGACTTTGGCGCAGACGCTATTCGCCACGCCATCATCAGCCACACCGAAAGCGTGAGCGACTTGCTGGAAGTGCTGGTGTTGCAAAAAGAAACCGGCTTGCTGCAAGGCCGCTTGAACGATGCAGCCTTGGCGGCGTTGATCGTGTCGCCGCTGTTTGAAACCATTGAAGACTTGCAACAAGCGCCGCACATCATGCGGGCCTATTACGCGCTGCCGGGCATTGCTGACATGGTGAAACGCAGCAGTGGCGAGCAAGACATCATGCTGGGCTACTCGGACAGCAACAAAGACGGCGGTATCTTCACCAGCAACTGGTCGCTCTACCAAGCCGAGTTGGCCTTGGTGAATGTGTTCCAACATTTGGAAGAAGAACACGGCATCACCCTGCGCTTGTTCCATGGGCGCGGCGGCACCGTGGGGCGCGGCGGCGGTCCGAGTTTTGACGCTATTCTTGCGCAACCCCCCGGCACGGTGCGCGGTCAAATCCGACTCACCGAGCAAGGTGAAGTGATCAATTCGAAATACGCCAACCCCATGTTGGGACGGCGCAATTTGGAGACTTTGGTGGCGGCCACCATGGAGGCCAGCCTGTTGCAAGCCCAAAAATCCGCGCCTCGTGCTTTCATTGAGGCGGCCGAAGTTTTGTCGGCGCACAGCTTCAAGGCTTACCGGCATTTGGTCTACGAGACGCCCGGCTTCACCGACTACTTTTTTGAAGCCACGCCACTGCGTGAAATTGCTGCACTCAATATTGGTTCTCGGCCTGCTTCACGAAAAGCCAGCCAAAGGATTGAAGACCTGCGGGCCATTCCCTGGGGCTTCAGCTGGGGCCAATGTCGCCTGACCCTGCCCGGATGGTTGGGCTTTGGCTCGGCGGTGCACCAGTTTTTAGACCAGCACCCCTCACTCAGCCGCGCCCAAGCCCTGGCGCTGTTGCGCCGCATGGAAAAACAGTGGCCGTTTTTCCGCACCTTGCTCTCCAACATCGACATGGTGATGGCCAAGAGCGATTTGGCGCTGGCCTCGCGCTACGCCGAGTTGGTGACCGACGTCAAACTGCGCCGGCGGATTTTCAAAGCGATTGAAACCGAGTGGCAACTGACGGCGCAGGCGCTGCAACTCATCACCGGGGCCAAGCAACGCCTGGCCAACAACGCGGCGCTGGCGCGGTCCATCAAGCACCGTTTTCCCTACATCGACCCGCTGCACCATTTGCAAGTGGAGTTGATTCGGAGGCACCGCGCGGGCATCACCGACGAACGGGCGCAGCGCGGTATTCACCTGTCCATCAATGGGATTGCAGCAGGTCTGAGAAATACAGGCTAAGCCTGCGCTTACTTGGCTGGGGCAGGAGCGGCTGGTGCTTCGGTGGCCGCGGCGGGTGCAGTTGCTGGTTTGGTTTCCTCTGGGGCGTGAACGGCATCTGCACCGTGTTTTTCACCGCTCATGTCCACATTGCCGCCTGCTTTGTAAATCGCAAAAAGTGCGACAGCAGCAAAAATCACGAATCCCAATATTAGTTTCCACATGAACAATGTCTCCGTTAAGTTGTCCCCGTTCTGGGGTCTGCGAAGAATTTAGCACTGACAGGCCTTTGGCAGGCTTACAAATTGGGGTTGCAAGTGGTGGCGCTGAAGGCACGCTGTTTTGGAGTCACGCCTGCGCCGCCCGCCATGGGGGCTCATTTTTCTGGTCTTTCGCTCAAAAAATGGCCCCCAGGCCGTGCGGCTTTGAAGGAATGTTTCGGCAAGCTGATAACTGAGGCGCGAAATTAATTGGAATCTGACCCCCATTTCCCCATTTCTTTGGTCAGCGGGTGATACAAGATTTCGGCAAATCTTTGAATTTATGTATCATAAAAACGCCTTTAAGCCCCGTTCTCGCTGACCATACCCTCAAAACAAGGGGTTTTGGACCGACGCCAAAACCGCTTGAATTTGATTTGCCTGCTGGCGATGGAATCACTACAGCTTGACCAACGTGCTGGGTCAAACGCGCAAGCGAACGTTGCAGCTCCGCTGCGGTGAGCGGCTCTGAAGAGATGCTTCAGCTTGCAGAACATGGTGGGTCGGATGCGTAGCGAACGTTGCCACGAAGTGGCGGTGAGCGGCAGACGAGCCCGCCGTGGTCTGCAAGCCGCGTGACTAACTTGTGCTTCATCAAGCCAAGCTGGTTCTGAAGGCACGCCTGCGCCGCCCGCCCAAGCCCTGTCAGCCCACACCTAAAATGACCCGATGACTTCTTCCAATTCGCTCGACCGCAAATCCCAGGCTTGGTCCGCCCTGTTCTCCGAACCCATGAGCGAGTTGGTGCAGCGCTATACGGCCAGCGTGTTTTTCGATAAGCGCCTGTGGCGTGCCGACATCCAAGGCAGCTTGGCGCATGCCGAGATGCTGCAAGCCCAAGGCATCATCAGCGCCCAAGACCTCACCGACATCCAGCGCGGCCTGACGCAGATCACCCAAGACATTGAAAGCGGCCAGTTTGAATGGAAGCTGGCGCTTGAAGACGTGCACTTGAACATCGAAGCGCGGCTGACCCAACTGGTGGGAGACGCTGGCAAACGGCTGCACACCGGTCGCAGCCGCAACGACCAAGTGGCGACCGATGTGCGTTTGTGGCTGCGTGACGAGATTGACGCGATCCGCGAACTGTTGACGAACCTGCAACGCGCTTTGGTCGATGTGGCCGCGCAGCACACCCACACCGTGATGCCCGGCTTCACCCATTTGCAAGTGGCGCAGCCCATCAGCTTCGCCCACCATTTGCTGGCCTATGTGGAAATGCTGTCGCGCGACGATGAACGCATGGGCGAGATTCGAAACCGCACCAACCGTTTGCCCTTGGGCTCGGCCGCCTTGGCAGGCACCACCTATCCCTTGGACCGCGAACGTGTCGCCAAGTCTTTGGGCATGGTCAATGCGCAAGGCGAGCCCCAGGTCTGTCAAAACAGCTTGGACGGCGTGAGCGACCGCGACTTCGCCATCGAGTTCACCGCTGCTGCCGCGCTGTGCATGGTGCACATCAGCCGCTTGAGCGAAGAACTGATTGTCTGGATGAGCCAAAACTTTGGCTTCATCCAAATCGCCGACCGCTTCACCACCGGCTCGTCCATCATGCCGCAGAAGAAAAACCCGGATGTGCCCGAGTTAGCAAGGGGCAAAACTGGCCGCGTGGTCGGCCACCTGATGGGTTTGATCACCCTGATGAAGGGCCAACCGCTGGCCTACAACAAAGACAACCAAGAAGACAAAGAGCCGCTGTTTGACACGGTGGACACGCTGAAAGACACGCTGCGCATCCTTGCCGAGATGGTGGGCGGCCAAGTGAACCCGGCCACCGGCGTCAAAGAGGGCGGCATCCGGGTGAATGCGCAGGCCATGGAAGACGCCGCTAAAAAAGGCTTTGCCACCGCCACCGACTTGGCCGACTATTTGGTGAAAAAAGGCCTGCCTTTTCGCGATGCCCACGAGACCGTGGCGCACGCGGTGAAGGCCGCCGCCAGCCACCGCTGCGACTTGTCCGAGTTGCCATTGAATGTGCTGCAAGGCTTTCACGCGTCCATCGAGAAAGATGTTTATGACGTGTTGAGCCTGCAGGGCTCTTTGAACGCTCGCAACACCTTGGGCGGCACGGCACCGGCGCAGGTGCAAGCGCAAATCGTGCGGCACCAAGCCCGCCTCGCATGAGTGCCAGCCCGATGCAAACGCCCCAACGACCCCGCGTCGTCATCATCGGTGGCGGCTTTGGCGGGCTCGAAGCCGCCAAGGCCTTGACCAAAGCGCCTGTCGACATCACCTTGGTGGACAAGACCAACCACCATTTGTTCCAACCCCTGCTGTACCAGGTGGCCACGGCAGGTTTGGCCGCACCAGCCATCGCGGCCCCCACGCGCAGTTTGTTTCGCGAACAAGCGAACTTGACCACCTTGCTGGCCGAGGTCAGCAACATTGACGCCGCCGGCAAACAAGTGCTCTTGTCGGATGGCAGCAGCTTGTTGTTTGACCACTTGGTGGTGGCGGCTGGCGCCACCCACAGTTACTTTGGCCATGACGAATGGGCCGCCCACGCGCCGGGCTTGAAAACGCTGGAAGACGCGTTTGAAATCCGTCGTCGCCTCTTGTTTGCCTTTTAATCGGCCGAGAAAGAACCGGACCCTGAAAAACGCCAAGACTGGCTGACCTTGTGCGTCATTGGTGCTGGTCCCACCGGTGTGGAAATGGCCGGGGCCTTCGCTGAAATCGCCCGCCAAGCCTTGGTCGGTGAATTCCGCCGCATCAACCCGCATGACGCCCGGATTTTGTTGCTCGAAGGCGGGCCGCGTGTGCTGCAAGCCATGCCCGAAAGCCTGAGCGCCAAGGCCCTGAGCCAACTGCAAAACCTGGGGGTGGAGGTGCGCTTGAATGCCATCGTCACCTCCATTGATGCCCAAGGTTTGAAGGTTCGTGGCCCTGCGCCTGCGGGTGTGTCGGGGACGGTGGATTACACGATTGCCAGCAAATGCGTGGTCTGGGCTGCGGGTGTGGCGGCCTCGCCCTTGGGCGCGAACATCGCCCAAAACACCGGCTGCAGCATCGACCGCGCCGGTCGTGTGGTGGTCAACCCCGACCTGAGCGTGCCGGGTTGTCCCCACATCAGTGTGATTGGCGATTTGGCAGCCGCCATGAGCCACCAACCCGGTAAAAAACCCACGCCGGTGCCCGGGGTCTCACCGGGGGCCAAACAAATGGGCCACTTGGCCGCGGCCAACATCCTCAAACGCATCGCCGGCAAAGCCACCCATGCGTTCCGCTACGCCGATTACGGCAACCTGGCCACGATTGGCCACAACAGCGCCGTGGTTGACTTGAGCACCCCTTTCGGTCCCTTGCGCTTTTCAAAGCGGCTGGCCTGGTGGTTTTGGTTGCTGGCCCACATTTACTTTTTAATTGGTTTTCGCAATCGTTTGGTGGTTTTGATGGATTGGGCCATGGCCTATGCCAGTTACAGCCGCAATGCCCGGGTGGTGGCGGGCACCCTGGAAAAACCCGAACACGTCGGAGAAAGCTGACTGAGAGGGTTGAATCTGCGTATGATTTGTCTCATCAGCGCACAGACGCTGGAACCACAACCAGAGACAAACCATGACGACCACTGCCCCCATGCTGCTTCAACGCATCTATGACAACGAACGTGAGCAAGCCAACAACATCTTCCTGACCCAGCCCACCGGTCAGGGACAGGTGCAAAACCTCACCTGGGCGCAGGCTGTCGATCAATCGCGGCGCATGGCGGCGCATTTGAAGTCTTTGGGCTTGCCGCATGGGGCCAAAGTCGCCATCTTGTCCAAAAACTGTGCGCATTTCTTCCTCACAGAATTGGCGATTTGGATGGCGGGTTACACCACCGTGGCCATCTTCCCCACGGAAAGTGCCGACACCGTGAAGTTTGTGTTGGAACACTCCGAGTCCAGCCTGTTGTTTGTCGGCAAATTGGACGAATGGCCGAAACAAGCCCCCGGCGTGCCCGAGCACCTGCCGCGCATCGCCCTGCCATTGGCCCCCAGCACCACTTACGACACCTGGGACGCCATCACCGGCCGCACCGAACCCCTGAGCGGCGAACCCTGGCGCGAGCCCACCGACTTGGCCATGATCATTTACACCTCGGGCTCCACTGGACAACCCAAGGGCGCCATGCATTCCTTCGAGCGCATCAGCGCGGCCACCCAAGGCATCCTCGACCGATTGGTGGAAACCATGGGCGGCGACCGTGGCCACCGCATGTTGTCCTACCTGCCTTTGGCCCACGTGTTTGAACGCGCCTTTGTCGAATCCACCGCCTTCATGCATGGCCGATTGCACGTCTTTTTTGCCGAGTCCTTGGACACCTTCGTGCAAGATTTGCAACGTGCGCGACCCACCATCTTCATTTCGGTGCCGCGTTTGTGGATGAAATTCCAGCAAGGCGTGTTTGCCAAGATGCCCTCTAAAAAACTCAATCTGCTGCTGAGCATCCCCGTGTTGAAAAACGTGGTGGCCCGCAAAATTTTGGTGGGCTTGGGTCTGGATCAAGTCGAGTTGGCTGGCAGTGGCTCGGCCCCCTTGCCGCCCGAGCTCATTCGCTGGTACCGCCGCCTGGGCTTGAACCTGGTGGAAGGCTATGCCATGACCGAGGACTTCGCCTATTCGCACACCCAGCATGGGAAGTTCAACGAACCCGGCTATGTCGGCCCGCCCTACCCCGGTGTGCAAGTGCGCATCAGCGAAGAAGGTGAAGTGCTCATCAAGTCACCTGGGCAAATGCTGGGCTATTACAAACGCCCCGACTTGGATGCCCAAAGTTTCACCTCGGATGGCTTCTTCAAAACCGGCGATCTGGGTTCACGCCTGCCGGATGGCCAGCTGAAAATCACCGGCCGTTTGAAAGAGCAATTCAAAACCAGCAAGGGCAAGTACGTGGCGCCCGCGCCCATTGAAAACCGATTGAATGCCAACCCCATGGTGGAGTTGTGCATGGTGTCGGGTTCGGGCTTTGAAAAGGCTTACGCCTTGGTCGTGCTGGCCGAAGACCTGCGGCCCAAGGTTTCGCAAGCCAGTGTGCGTGCCGAGGTTGAGCAAGAAATGGCCAATTTGTTGGCCCATGTGAATGCCCATTCCGCAGAATATGAACAACTGAAAATGTTGGTCCTGAGCACCGAGCCTTGGACCATCGAGAACGGTTGCCTCACACCCACCATGAAAATCAAGCGCAGCCGCATCGAGTTCAATGTGCAACACCAGATTGACAACTGGTACACCCATGACAAAAACGTGATCTGGGCTTGAACCTGGTCTATTCGGCTTTTTGTCCGGACAAGGCCCAAGCCAGCAAGCCCGCCAGTAAACCCCAAAACGCCGAGCTGATGCCCCACAGGCTGAAGCCGGAAGCGGTGACCACAAACGTCAGAAACGCCGCTTGTCGGTGAGACACATTCTGCAAAGCCGTGGCCAAGGCGTTTGAGATGGTGCCAAACAGCGCAATGCCTGCAATCACGGTCACCAAGGCTTTGGGGAAGGCGGCGAACACGCTCACCATCGAGGCCCCGGCCAAACCGGCGATGAAATAAAACACACCCGCACTGATGGCGGCGGTGTAGCGCCTCGAGCGATCGGGGTGCGCCTCGGGGCTGGAACAAATGGAGGCGGTGATGGCCGCCAAGTTCACCGAGAAAGCGCCGAAGGGTGCGAGCACCACATTCGCCACACCAATCCAGCCAATGACCGGCGACAAGGGTGGGTGGTAGTCGTGGGCCCGAAGCGAGGCCACGCCTGGGATGTTTTGCGAGGCCATGTTCACAATGAAGAACGGCAAGGCCAAGCTGATGAACCCGGACAGCGTGAATGTTGGGGTGGTCCACACCGGATGCGCCCATTGCCAATCAATGTCTTGCAAGTGCACCTGCCCTTGCATCGCAGCCAGCACGCCGCCCACCAGCATGGTCAGCACCACGGCATAGCGCGGCGACCAACGCATGGTCAGCAAATACACCAAGACCATGATCAAGGGCAACCAGAGTTGCGTGGACATGACCACGAACACATCCAAGCCCAGCCGCAGCAACACACCGGCCAACATGCCAGCCGCCAAAGGCAGGGGCACCCGATCCATGAAGCGTTCAAACCAGCCACTGAAGCCCACCAAGGTGACCATCAGGGATGACATGACAAAAGCAGCCACCACCTCGCCCATGGGCCAACCTGGCGCAGAGATGATGAGCATGGCCGCACCCGAGGTGGACCACGCGGTGACGATGGGTGTGCGGTAGCGCCAAGACAGGCCGATGCACGTGGCCGCCATCCCCATGCCCAAGGCCCATACCCATGAAGCCATTTGGGCAGCATCCGCGCCGGTGGCTTGCGCCGCTTGAAACACCAAGGCCAAGGAACTGGTGAAGCCCACCAAGACGGTGACCCCGCCAGCGAACACCGTGGACAGCGCCACGTCTTTGAAAAATCTCATGGCGCAGAGGCTAACATGATGGGATTGAACAGGAGTAACTGGATGTCTGTGATCACGACCATTGAAGATTTGAGAGTGTTGGCCGAAAAACGCGTGCCGCGCATGTTTTACGACTACGCCGATTCAGGTAGCTGGACCGAGAGCACCTACCGCGCCAATGAGGATGATTTTCAGAAGATCAAATTCCGCCAGCGTGTTGCCGTGAACATTGAAAAGCGGGACACCTCCTCCACCATGATTGGCCAACCAGTCGCCATGCCTGTCGCCATCGCGCCCACCGGCATGACCGGCATGCAACATGCCGACGGTGAAATTTTGGCCGCCCGCGCCGCCAAAAAATTTGGCATTCCTTTCACGCTCTCGACCATGAGCATTTGCTCGATTGAAGACATTGCCAAGCATGTGGGCGAAGGTTTTTGGTTTCAGCTGTATGTGATGCGCGACCGCGCCTTCATTGAGCGCTTGATTGACCGTGCCAAAGCCGCCAACTGCGGCGCACTGGTGCTCACCCTGGATTTGCAAATCCTGGGGCAACGCCACAAAGATTTGAAAAACGGTTTGTCGGCACCGCCCAAACCCACCCTCGCCAACATCCTCAACCTGATGACCAAGCCGCGTTGGTGCTTGGGCATGCTGGGCACACCGCGCCGTAGTTTTGGCAACATCGTTGGCCATGTGCAAGGCGTGAACGACATGAGCTCATTGGGCGAATGGACCGCCAACCAATTCGACACCACACTCTGCTGGGAAGACGTGGAATGGGTGAAAAAGCGCTGGGGCGGCAAGCTGATTTTGAAAGGCATCCAAGACGTTGAAGACGCGCAACTGGCGGTGCGCAGCGGCGCTGATGCCTTGATCGTCTCCAACCACGGTGGCCGTCAACTCGACGGTGCAGAGTCCAGCATCAACGCCCTGCCCCGCATCGTCGATGCGGTGGGCCGTCAGATTGAAGTGCACATGGACAGCGGCATCCGCAGCGGCCAAGATGTGTTGAAAGCCAAGGCCTTGGGTGCCCAAGGCACCTACATTGGCCGCGCCATGCTGTATGGCTTGGGCGCCATGGGTGAAGAAGGTGTGGCCAAGGCCTTGCAAATCATCCACCGCGAACTCGAATTGAGCATGGCCTTTTGTGGCCACACCCAAATCAACACGGTTGACAAGGGCATTCTGCTGCCAGGAACCCTGCCCAATTAAGGCTTTGTTTTTTTTCGTAAGCTTCAGTCTCATTACCAATCTTGGAGATTTTCATGACCGCTTCATTGCAACGTCCGGATCGCCGTCAATTTTTGCAACAAGCCTCGGCACTCTCCGGCGCCTTGGTCTTGGGTTTCCAGGCGCCAGCCGCCATGGCTGCGGGCAGCAGTGGTGTCACAGAAGTCACGCATTGGATCGTCATTCAGCCCGATGACAGCGTCATCATTCGCATCGCTCGCACCGAATTGGGTCAAGGCTCCATGACGGGCTTGGCCATGCTGGTGGCAGAAGAATTGCAATGCGATTGGTCCAAAGTTCGCGCCGAGTACGCCAATGTCAACGAACACATGCGGCGAGACAAGATTTGGAAAGACATGACCACCGGTGGTAGCCGGGGTATTCGGGAATCTCACGAATACTTGCGTCAAGCGGGTGCTGCTGCTCGGACCATGCTGGTCACTGCGGCTGCACAACAATGGAAGGTGCCTGCGGCGCAATGCCAAGCGGCCAACAGCGTGGTTTCGCATCCTTCGGGCAAACGCGCCACCTACGGTGAATTGGCGGGCGTGGCCAGCAGCTTGCCCGTGCCCACCAATGTCAAGCTCAAAGATCCCAAAGACTGGCAACTCATTGGCACCTCGCCTCCCCGCTTGGACCTGCCAGCCAAAATCGATGGCTCACAACTCTATGCTGTTGACATCCAATTGCCAGGCATGCTGCATGCAGCCATTCACCAATGTCCGGTGTTTGGTGGCAAGGTCAAAAGCGTGGATGACAGCAAGGCCCGCAACATGCCGGGTGTGCGCAAAATCGTCACCAGCGACGAATGGGTGGCGGTGGTGGCTGGCAATTGGTGGCAAGCGCACAAAGCGGTGCAAGCTTTGAAAGTGACCTGGGACAACGGCGCCAATGGCGCTGTCAACAGCGACAGCATCATGCGCAAGTTGAAGCAAGACTTGGCCGCTGACAAAGCCCCAATTGCCCGCAAAGACGGCGATACCACCAAGGCTTTCGCCAGTGCGCACAAAGTGTTGGAAGCCGAGTACTTCACCGGCTTTGTCAACCACGCCACCATGGAGCCGCAAAACGCCACGGCGCTTTACAAGCCTGATGAACTGCAAGTGTGGGTTGGTACGCAAAACGGAGAGGCCTCCATCAATGCGGCTGCACAAGCCTCTGGGCTGCCCGTGGCCAAGATTCAAATCCACAAAATGCACGCCGGTGGTGCTTTTGGACGCCGGGTCATGCACCAAGACTACACGATACAAGCCGTGAAAATCGCCATGACCATGCCGGGCACACCCATCAAGCTCATGTGGTCTCGCGAAGAAGACATGCGCCAAGGCCGTTACCGCCCTGTTTCTCTGGTCAAGCTGCGCGGTGCCTTGAACAAAGACGGTGAGTGGACTGCTTGGGAAGCCCGTCAGGCCGACCAATCGATTGCGATCACGGTCCTGCCAGCCATGATCAAAGACGGCATTGACCCGATCAACACCCGGGTGTTTCGCGACAACCCCTATGCGGTGCCCAACTTCACCAACGAGTACATGCTGAACCAGTTCCATGTGCCGCCGGGCTTTTGGCGTGCCGTGGCGCACACCAACAACCCGTTTTACCGGGAATGCTTCATTGACGAGTTGGCCCATGCCGCAGGCAAAGACCCCTACGCATTTCGCCGCCCTTTGCTGCAAGGGAAGAAAGACCAGGCCGTGCTTGATGCCGTGGCGAAAGCGATAGGCTGGGACAAGCCCGCAGCCAAAGGAGTTCACCGTGGCATTGCGGTTGTGGATTCCTACGCCAGTTTCACAGCAGCAGCGGTGGAGTTGTCGGTGCAAGACAAGGAAATCCATGTGCACCGCGTGGCCGTGGCCATCGACTCAGGCTATGTGGTGCATCCTGATGCTGTCAAGGCGCAAATTGAAGGTGGTGTGATTTGGGGTCTGTCGGCCCTCATGTTCGAAGACATCACGATCGACAAAGGTGCGGTGGTGCAAGGTAATTTTGGCGACTACCCCTTGGCCCGCATGAGCCATGCCCCCGAAGTCATCAGCGTGTTGGTGCCTACTGGGAATTTTTGGGGCGGGGTTGGTGAGCCACCGATTGGCGGCGTGATTCCAGCGGCCATGAATGCTTTGTTCAGCGCCACCGGAGAGCGTATCCGCTCCTTGCCTTTGCGACACCATGGGTACAGCTTCAAAACCTGATGCCAGATTGCCAGCCACGGGCCTCAGCCCTTGGCTTGGCCTGTTGATTTCTCTGGCTTTGGGGGGGTGCAGCAGCACCCGACCCACCGCCGTGGATGTGGATCGCAAACAAAACTTGGCCGTGCCCCAAGTGGCCGCCGATGTGGTGAGCAAGCTCAGCAACTTCACCGACCGCACCCTCTACCGCGCCCAGGGTTTGCTGGACACACCTTACGTGCAATACCAAGATGAACGTGTTCAAGCCATGTTCAAGCGCTTGATTGCGCAGGTGGACGTGATTCATCCTGAAGCCTCCACTTGGGATTGGGAAATCCATGTGGTCGACCGTGGCCGGGTGAATGCCTACACCGTGGGTGCGGGCAAAGTGATGGTCTACCGCGGTTTGATCGAGCACTTGCCCCTCACAGAAGACGAATTGGCCTTCATCTTGGCGCATGAAATAGCCCACAACCTGCGCGAGCACATGCGGGAGTATTGGAGCAACTATGTGCCCATTTATGCCGCCGGTGTGGGTTTGTCGCAAGCCTTGTCGCCCTGGGCCAGCGCCATGATCATCGACTATGGTGTCGACAAAAACCTGTCGCGCACCAAAGAAATCGAAGCCGATCGCATTGGCTTGGAGTTGATGGCGCGGGCCGGTTTCAATCCAGCGGCAGCTCAAAGCACCTTTCAAAAGTTCTACCAAGAAGAACAGATGAGCAGAGACGCCTTGGGCTATCTCCAATTGATTCCACGCTGGACCTATTTGCGCACCCACCCGCTGTCGGAAGACCGCGAAACCGATGTCCGGGAACAGCAAAACAACATCAACGACATCTACGAACTCAGCAGCAAATACGCAGCCGCTGAAAAACCATTGAGCGCCAAGACGACTGTCAATCAAGACTACATCGACGACTACGAAAAACTGTATTTGGTGGGCCGCATCGCGCCCGAAACCGTGTTCACGCGGCTGGTGCATGCTGAACAGGATGTGAGTTTTGGCACCGACTTGGGCTACGGATGGATGCTGCACCGCAGCCCGCAAGGGGGCCTCAATTTGCATGCTGGCCTGACTTTGTTTCATGGCGATCCGCAAATTCGGGGCAACTTTGGCGGTGTGTTCACTGAACTGGGCTGGGTGTTCAACCCGAATTGGCAGGTGTATGGTCGTTGGGTCTCCGCAGAAGACATCGATGGCTATGACCAGCGCAAACAAAAATTATCGGCCGGTGTGCGCTGGGGTAATTACAACCTCGGCCATTTGTACTTGGAGTTGGGCCAGGGTCGCGCCCAAGTCAACCGCAGCCGTGTCTGGACCCACCAGACACAAACAGAATTTGGCTACGCCTTCAATTTCGGGATTTTCTAAGCCCCATGCTCGCGCTTCCCCGCCGCATTGCCCACCTGGACATGGACGCGTTTTATGCGTCGGTGGAGTTGCTGCGCTACCCGCAACTCAAAGGCTTGCCCGTGGTCATTGGCGGTGGTCGGCGGCGTGAAGACGATTTGCTGGGCCGCATGCGGTTGTTGCAACCTGAACGCGAGTGGACAGCCGACCATCTGAGCGAGATTCCTGTGGACGTGTTTCCACGCTTGTCCGGTTATGTGGGCCGCGGCGTCATCACCACCGCCACCTATGCCGCCAGAGCCTTTGGCGTGGGCTCGGCCATGGGCGTGATGAAAGCCGCCAAGCTGTGTCCGGATGCAATTTTGTTGCCAGTGGATTTCGCGCAATACCGCCACTATTCACGCACCTTCAAAGACATCGTCCTCGATATTGCACCGTTGGTGGAAGACCGTGGCGTGGATGAGATTTACATCGACTTCACCGATGTACCCGGCGGGCAGCGCGAGGGTGGACGGGTGCTGGCCCGCTTGATGCAAAAGGCCATCACCGATGCCACCGGACTCACCTGCTCCATTGGTGTGGCCCCCAACAAGTTGTTGGCGAAGATGGCGAGCGAACTGAACAAGCCCAATGGCATTTCCATCATCTACCCAGAAGATGTGCCCAGCAAAATCTGGCCACTGGCTTGCAGAAAAATCAATGGCATTGGCCCCAAAGCCGATGAAAAATTGCAAGCCCAAGGCATCCATACCATCGGCGACCTGGCCTTGAAAGAGCGGGACTGGCTGATGGCCCATTTCGGCAAAGCCTATGGTGCTTGGTTGCACGATGCGGCGCACGGTTTGGACGACAGGCCCGTGGTCACTGACAGCGAACCGGTGTCGATGAGCCGCGAAACCACGTTCGAGAAAGACCTGCATGTGGTGCACGACCGCGCTGCATTGGGGGACATCTTCACCCGCCTGTGCCAACAAGTGGCGGCCGACTTGCAACGCAAAGGTTATGTGGGCAAAACCATTGGCATCAAGCTGCGCTTTGACAACTTCAAAAGTGTGACCCGCGACCAAACGATGGACCACTACACCGCCAACCCTTTGGAGATTCGACAAGTGGGTGGTTTGTGTTTGAAACGCGTGGATATGAAACGCCGACTGCGCTTGTTGGGTGTGCGCGTGGGTGCCTTGGTGAAAGCAGATTCAGACGAAGCCAAGAACCCCTTATCCTCTGCCCTGACAGCCCGAGAACCTGCCCCAAAGAAAGAGACACACCATGAGCAAGCCGACCTGTTTTGAACTGCGCATTGAAAACCATATCGCGCACTTGGTTTTGAACCGGCCCAGCGAACTCAACACCATGCACATGGTGTTTTGGCGCGAGTTGGACAGCGTCTTGCACTCGCTCCACGCCAACCCGCAAGCCCGGGTTTTGGTGATCAGCAGCACCGGCAAGCATTTCAGTGCAGGCATGTCCCTTGACGCTTTTGGGGCGTCGGTCAGCATGGACGATCAAAGCGCTGAAGGACGCGCCGCGATTGCCGATTTGTTGTGGGAATTGCAGTCCACCTTCACGCGTTTGGAAAACCTGCGCATCCCCGTCATCGTCGCCATTCAAGGGGGATGCATTGGTGGCGCAGTCGACATGGTGACGGCCTGTTGCTTGCGCTATGCCAGCGCCGATGCGTTTTTCTGCATCCAAGAAATCAACATCGGCATGGTGGCCGATGTCGGCACCTTGCAGCGCTTGCCCAAACTCATTCCGATGGCGGTGGCCAAAGAACTGGCCTACACCGGTCGCCGCATGGGTTCAGAGCAAGCCTTGCAGCACGGCTTGGTGAACCAGGTGTTGCCGGATGCGGCCAGCGCCCTGGAAGCCGCCATGAAAGCCGCGACCGAGATTGCCAGCAAACCACCGATTGCCATCGCGGGCACCAAGCAAGCCCTGCACTATGCACGCGACCACAGCACCGATGATGCTTTGAAACAAATGGGTTGGTTGCAAAGCGGCATTTGGAGCAACCGCCATGTGCAAGAAGCGATTGAGGCGTTTCAAGCCAAACGCACCGGCCACTATCCTGATTTGGCGGAGCTCAAGTCGTTCAAAGACTGAGGCTCATTGCCGTGCGTTGCGCACATGGGGCGGCATGGCTTGCGGGTGGCTGCTGCGCCAAGGGTTGATGTCCACGCCGCCACGCCGGGTGTAACGCGCATACACACTCAGCTTGCTGGGCTGACAACGCGTCCAAATGTCCATGAAGATGCGCTCGACGCAATGCTCATGAAATTCGTTGTGGTTGCGAAAACTCACCAGGTATTGCAACAAACCAGCTTGCTCAATTTGCGGCCCGCTGTAGCTGATGGCCACACTGCCCCAATCGGGTTGCCCAGTCACCAAGCAATTGCTTTTGAGCAAATTGCTGCACAAGGTTTCGGTAACGGGCTTTTCATGACTGGCCGCTTTCAGCAACTGTGGCGCAGGTTGGAATTCGGTGCAATCCAAATCCAAGCGGTCCAAATCCACGCCTTCAAGCTCTAGCACTTTTTCAAGGGCAAATTGTTCTGGCAACAGCAACTGCACGCCCACTCCCGCTTGCATCGGACCACCGCGCCAGACCGCCTCGCTCAGGTCTTGTTGCATCACTTTGCGCACGTGCGCCAGTGACTCGAACCGGCTGTTGTTGAAACTGTTGAAGTAAAGCTTGAGCGATTTGCTCTCGATCAAATGGGTGCTTTCACAAGGCACGACCAAGCGACCCAAAGCGATTTGCGGTTTGCCACGCATGTTCAACCAACTCAGCTCATAGGCGGTCCACAAATCAGCGCCGACAAACACCGGTTGACCCGAGATGCCCAGTTGTTCTCGTTGCGTAGCTCGGGGCAAGGGGAACAACAAGCCTGGGTCGTAATGGTCGGCATAGCTTGCGGCCTTGCCCAGCTGGGATTGTTCAGGGGAGTTCATGCAGGCGTGTGGGCGTTCAAGAAGGGCAGCAAGCGGTTCATCATCAGACTGACCGCGCCGGGTGGAAAGTCGTGGCCCATGCCATCGATGCCCATCAGTTTGGCGTTCGGAATGCGTTTGGCAATGTCTTCACCGCAGGCATAAGGCAACAAGGGGTCGGCTTTGCCATGCATCACTAAAGTCGGCACATGGATGTTGTGCAGCATTGCAGCGCGGTCGCGGTCGGCCATCACCGCCAGCATTTGCCGATAGGCCCCCATGGGTCGCACACTGCGTTTGTTGGAGTCGTCCACCAGTTTTTGCTGCGAGCCCTCGGGGTGCTCAAAACCCGGCCCCGCCAAGGCTTTGACAAAACGCAAGCCATGCTGCCGCGCGGCCTCTGAGCCCGACGCAGGTGGCGTCATGAGGATGCGCCGCATGGCCGGTCTGGGGCCAGGCAAGCCCTTCGCGCCACTGCTGCTCATGATGTTGGTCAGGCTCAGCACACGCTCGGGCGCGGTCAGGCACAAGCGCTGGGCAATCATGCCGCCCATGCTGACGCCGACCAAATGGGCTTGCTGGATTTTCAAATGGTCCAGAACGGCCAAGGCGTCTTGGGTCATGTCTTGCACGCTGTAGGGTGTTTGGGGTTTCAGGCCCAACTTTTGCTGAAACATGAACCACAGCAGATTTGGTGTTGGGGCTTCATCCATGGACTGCGACAAACCGATGTCGCGGTTGTCAAACCGCACCACTCGAAACCCTGCTTGGTGCAGTTGATGCACCATGTCATCGGGCCAGACGATGAGTTGCATGGACATGCCCGCAATCAGCAACACCGCTGGCCGATCCCGCTCTCCCGTGTCTTCCACTTCCAGGCGCAAGCCATTGGCGAATATTTGCATCTTGTTCAATCGTTGATGTGACGGCGAAAGACCAAAGTATCGTCGCTGGACACACTGGGGGCGAAGGCATAGCCTTCCAGGTTGAAGTTTTGCAAGGCTTGCGGTGTTTTCAGTTGGTGTTGAATAGCGAAGCGAGCCATCAAACCACGGGCGCGTTTGGCAAAGAAGCTGATGATTTTGAACTGCCCATTTTTATGGTCTTGGAACACGCACTCGATCACCCGCGCTTGCAAGACTTGGCGGTCTACGGCTTTGAAATATTCTTGCGACGCCAAATTGACGATGACCGGGTCTTTTTCTTTGGCCAGTTGGGCATTCAGGTGCTGGGCGAGTTGCGAACCCCAGAATTGGTACAAGTTGTGGGCTTTCCCATGCTTGAGCGACGTGCCCATCTCGAGGCGATACGGCTGCATCAAATCTAAGGGTTTCAACAATCCGTACAAACCACTCAGGATGGCCAGATGGTCTTGCGCCCATTGCAAGTCTTTGGGCTTCAAACTCTTGGCGTCCAGTCCTTCATAAACATCGCCGTTGAAAGCCAGCACCGCAGGTCGGGCGTTGTCCTTGGTGAACGTGGGGGACCAGGCTTTGAAGCGATCGGCATTCAGTTGTGCCAAAGGCGCACTCAAGTCCATCAAGTCCGCAATTTGCTTGGGCGTCTTCTTTTTCAGGGTGCTGATCAGGTCTGCCGACTGCGCCACAAACTGTGGCGCACTGGCTTGCACCGTTGGCAGCGGGGATTCGTAATCGAGGGTTTTTGCAGGAGACAGCAGGAAAAGCATGGAGAGCATTATCTGTGCATACAAGGTATTGCAATCATTTTCATTTATGGAAATTCGGGCACAAGAACGACTTTTGATGATCTTAATATTGGGCCATCTGACATCCCCCTATCAAGGACAGACATGCTTGAATTGCGTCCAAACTGCGAATGCTGCGACAAAGACCTGCCTCCGCAGTCAAGAGAAGCACTCATCTGCTCATTCGAATGCACATTTTGCAAGTCGTCTGCTGAGATACATCTAAACGGAATTTGTCCCAATTGTGGCGGTGAACTTTTAAATCACTCTGTCCGCCCTGAGAGCAAATTAGCCGAATATCCAGCCTCACAAGATCGAGTTATGAAGCAGCAATATTGCGCATAAATACTTATAAATTACTTATAATCAATCTTGAATCAAATCAACTGGCTTCCAAAGTCGCTTCGACAGTTGCGCAAAATCGACCCCAAAGATGGGGCCAAGATTCGAGCTGCAGTGACTGACGAATTATCTGATTTGAACCAATCGCGCAACGTGAAAGCGTTGAAAGACCATGAATACAGTTATCGCTTGCGGGTGGGTTCATTCCGCGTATTCTTTGAATACGATGCATCCATTCACGTTGTGATGATTGAAGAAGTAAGGAAACGAAATGAACGCACGTACTGATTTCCAAATCATTTTGGGCAAGGATGGGAAGCCTGCATTCGTTGTTTTGCCCTATGAAGATTTTAAAAAAATGGGCTCAGCTAGCAGCCTGAGTACTGTCCCCAATCGTGTTGTGAATTTATCCTTTGACAAAGATTTAACACCCATGGCTGCTTGGAGAGAACACCTTGGCTTTACTCAAGCAGACGTGGCAACGCGCATGAATATTTCTCAGTCAGCTTATGCCCAAATGGAACGGGTCAAAAATCCACGCAAATCAACTTTGGAAAAAGTTGGCAAAGCGCTTGGACTATCCTTGGATCAACTTCATTGGTAACAGTTATTTCAAATCCCCAGCCAAGGACGCCAAAGCGTCTTCTGCGATGGTTGTATGGGCTGGATAGTTGGTGTGATCGCAACCCAATTTCACAGCCGCACCAGCCTGGATGGCGGCCTTGGTGGCAGCGTCAAACTCAAACCGCACAAAGTGAACCGCAGAGGTTTTTTCATCGTTTTCGCGGTCCAGGTCTTCATCCGCAATGGCATACACCCGCGCATGACCTTCGACTTCAATGAACATCCGGTCTTCCACTCCGATGAGCCGCGCCAATTCGCGCTTGCGTTCGTTCACATCGGGGTACTCGATCAGCATGGTGGCTTTCCAGTTACTGCCCTCGGGAACCAAGGCTGCATAGGCATCAATTTCTTGCTGAATGCCTTCTTCATCAAAGATTTTTTCAATCCGCAGCATTTCTTGAATTTGATAGCGGATGGTGGTTTCGCTTTCAAACTGCAAAGTGATGTGCTCGCCCAAATGCACCGAGCGAAGCTTGCGGTGCGCCAGCACATCGGCTTTGTGGGCTTTGCGGAATTTGCTGTAGGCCTCAAGGCTCATCAGGTTGTCGGCGGTGATGTGTCCGGTGAGTTGCATGTCTTGCTTTCAAAGAATTGGAATCTGACCCCGATTACTTCAGGCCGTAGGCTTTGGCCACCAGGCTGATGGGGTGTTGAAGTTCGGGCACGGCTTGGCCGCTGGCCTCAAAGCCTTGGGCGATGTGGTGGCCGCCCAGCGGGCAGTCCGAGCTGATGTAGTCTGGGGTGCTGCCGTCCTTCATGGTGGCCATGGCTTTGACCACCGGCTTGGCCAATTTCATGGCGTACGCATGGGTGGCTTTTTTCACGCCATAGGTGCCTGCATGGCCCGAGCACCGCTCAATCGTGTTGATGGTGGTGTCCGGGATCATCTTCAGCATTTCTTCGGTTTTCTTGCCGATGTTTTGCACCCG
>CALBEV010000155.1 GCA_937891045.1 uncultured Burkholderiales bacterium
GCTGTTTTGTCAGACCACACCCCCTCCACCGCCGCGCCCCCCGAGCGCATGACTGCCGACGAACGCCGCTCGGCTTTCTCTTTGGCCAGCATTTACGCCTTGCGCATGCTCGGCCTGTTCATGGTGATGCCCGTGTTCATGCTCGAAGCACGCCAGTACGAAGGCGGGTCCGACCTGTCCAGCGTTGGTTTGGCCATGGGTGTCTACGGCTTGGTGCAAGCGGTGTTGCAAATTCCTTTTGGCATGGCCGCCGACCGCATCGGCCGCAAGCGGGTCATCTACATGGGTCTGGCCCTGTTGGCCTTGGGCAGCGTGGTGGGTGCGCTGGCCACCAGCGTCACCGGCTTGGCCTGGGGCCGCGGCTTGCAAGGCGGTGGGGCTATTTCTGCGGCGGTCACGGCCTTGCTGGCCGACCAAACCCGCGACGAGGTGCGCACCAAAGGCACCGCCTTGGTGGGTGCCAGCATTGGCCTGATGTTCGCGCTCAGCCTGGTCTTGGGCCCCTTGCTGTCGGGCTGGGGCGGCCTGCCGGCCATTTTTGCGGTGACCTTTTGGATGGCCTTGGCCGGTGTATTGATCGTGCGTTTTTGGACGCCCCCCGAGCCCGCCCTGCCCGACGCCTCTGAATCCAAACACAGCCTGTGGGGCTTGCTGGTGCACCCCGATTTGATCAGATTGAATTTTGGTGTGTTCGCTTTGTACGCCGTGCAATTGGCCTCTTGGGTGGCGATTCCCGCCCTGCTGATCCAAGCCGGTGTGCCCCAAGACGACCACGGCTGGGTGTATTTGCCTGCGGTTTTGCTGTCCTTCGTGGTGATGGGTTTGACGCTTTTTCCCATGGAGCGGCGTGGCCAATTGCGCCCGCTCTTTTTGTGCAGCATCGGCTTGGTGATGCTGGTGCAAGCCGCTTGGGGCTGGATGACGTTGGGGCAACCGCAGCTTTGGGTGTTGGGTTTGTTGCTGTTTTTGTTCTTCTGCGGCTTCAATGTGTTGGAGGCCAGCCAACCCAGTTTGGCATCCCGCTTGGCCCCGCTGGGCTCGCGCGGCGCGGCCTTGGGGGTCTACAACACCTTGCAGTCCTTGGGCATTTTTGCCGGCGGCGCCTTGGGTGGTTTGTTGCTCAAGTCGGTCGGCGCCATGGGCGTGTTTGCGGCCAGCACCGGCCTGATGCTGGTTTGGCTGCTGGTGGCTTGGGGCACGCATTACGTGCACAAATCACCAATTGGTGCGGTCACAGCACACAGTCGCTGAAGGCCAGCTGCCCGCATAATCTGTTGACATCTCCACACCGAACTCTAGAGGAACCACCATGGCAAGCGTGAACAAAGTGATTTTGCTGGGCAACTGCGGGCGCGACCCCGAGGTGCGTTATTTGCCCAGCGGCCAGGCTGTGGCCAATGTGTCCATCGCCACCAGCACCAAGCGCAAAGACAAAAACAGCGGCGAAATGGTCGAAGAAACCCAGTGGCACCGCATCACCTTCTACGACCGCTTGGCTGAAATCGCTGGCGAGTATGTGAAAAAAGGCCGCCCTATTTATGTGGAAGGCCGCTTGAAATACGGCTCGTACACCGACAAAACCACGGGCCAAGAAAAAGCCACGGTGGACATCATCGCCACCGAACTGCAACTCTTGGGTGGCCGCGAAGGCATGGGCGGCCCCTCGGAAGACGGTGGTGGCAGTCGCGCCCCCGCCCGCAGTGCGCCTGCTTCTGCACCTCGCGCATCTGCCCCCGCCGCTGCCAAGTCGGGCTTTGACGACATGGACGACGACATTCCGTTTTGAGTGTTGAACCTCAGGCTTGGGGCGCATCTCAAAAGTGATGAATCCCCTATTCAGGTCGACAGCCCTTGCATCAAGCCCCGCCCACGCGGGGCTTTTTTGCGCTTTCAACCTCGGTCAGGGCTGCGGTAGTGCATGGCCTGCGCCACATGCGGCTGCTCAATCTGCGCGGCACTGGCCAAATCGGCGATGGTTTGCGCTACTTTTTTCACCCGGCTGATGGCCCGCCCCGACCAGGCGTGGCGACTCGCGGTTTGCAGCAAATGCTGCTCAGCTTGGGCGCTCATGGGCAGCTCTTGCAGTTGCGCTGGGCTCAGGTCTTGGTTGCGCACCCCTTGGCGGGCCAAGGCACGATCGTGGGCGGCTTGGCATCGCTGTCGCACAAGCTCGCTGCTGTCCCCGCTGGGCGATTGCAGCATCAGCTCGGGCGGCAAGGCGGCCACCTGCACCTGCATGTCCAAACGGTCCAACAGCGGGCCGCTCAATCGGGCTTGGTAACGCGCGATGTGTTCAGGTGCGCAACGGCAGGCGGGTTGCTGAGAGCCCAAGTAGCCGCAGGGGCAGGGGTTCATGGCGGTCACCCATTGAAATTGCGCGGCCAACTCGGTGTGGTGCCGCCCCCTGGAAATCAGGATGCGGCCACTTTCCAAGGGCTCGCGCAAAGCTTCCAAGCTGTGCCTTGAAAACTCCAACAGTTCATCCAGGAACAAGACGCCGTGGTGCGCCAAAGAAATGGCCCCCGGACGCGGCGGCGCACCGCCGCCCACCAAGGCGGTGGTGGTGACGCTGTGGTGCGGTTGGCGAAATGGCCGCTGGCCCCAGTGCTGGGGCTGAAACTGCCCGGCCAAACTCAACACCGCCGCCGATTCCAAGGCTTGTTGTTGGGTCAGCGCGGGCAACAAACCCACCAACCGCTGCGCCAACATGGTCTTGCCGCTGCCCGGCGGCCCCATCATCAACAGGCTGTGGCCGCCTGCAGCAGCGATTTCCAGAGCGCGTTTGGCATTGGCCTGACCGCGCACATCGCGCAAATCCAAGCTGCCATGGTTGGGTGCTGGCTGCGGCCAAGCGGGCGGCTGCAAGCGCTGCCAGCCCTCCGAGGGTGCCAGCACACTGGCGTGGCTGCCAGGCAAAAAGGCCTGCACCACGTCGCGCAAATGCGCGGCCCGGTAAACCCGCGACTGCGGCAACAAGGCCGCTTCTTCGGCGCTGCCCGGCGGCAACACCCAGGTCCAAGCCTCGTCATCTGCCGCCATGCCCAGCGCCATGGCCAGGGCACCGCGCACCGGGCGCAGCTCACCCGACAAGGACAGCTCGCCGGCAAACACATGCTGCCGCAGCGCGACTTCATCCAACTGCCCACTGGCGGCCAAGATGCCGATGGCGATGGGCAAGTCAAAACGCCCCGAGTCTTTGGGCAGGTCGGCTGGGGCCAGGTTGACCACGATGCGCTGGTTGGTGGGGAAGTCCAGGCCGCTGTTTTGGATGGCCGAGCGCACCCGTTCGCGGGCTTCGCGCACCTCGGTGTCGGCCAAGCCGACCAAGGTGAAGCTGGGCAAGCCATTGGCCATGTGCACCTCGACCGTGACGCGGGGCGCTTTCATGCCAAAACCGCGCAGCTGTGCACTTGTGCGAACCCCATCTTGGTCTCCCTGTGTTGGTGCGCTCCCCAATTGGGTGCGGCATTCATGTTTTTGGCGCACCGAAAAAGTGCAAAAAAACCAGTTTTGGGGGCGTCTTTCCCAGATTGACTGGCCTATCCAGCCCAAAGTGTGCTTGGCACAGAGACTGCTAAGAGGTACCTGCACTGCGTGTTTTTGAACGTGCAGCTTTCGCTCAACGCGCAGACCCATGACTCAAGGAGAACCCATGAAACTGATCACGGCCATCATCAAACCCTTCAAGCTCGACGAGGTGCGCGAAGCCTTGTCAGCCATCGGGGTCCAAGGCATCACCGTCACCGAAGTCAAAGGCTTTGGTCGACAAAAAGGCCACACCGAGCTCTACCGCGGTGCGGAATACGTGGTGGACTTTCTGCCCAAAGTGAAGATCGAAGCCGCTGTTGCAGCGGGTTTGGTGGACCAGGCGATCGAAGCCATCGAAAACGCAGCACGCACCGGCAAGATTGGTGACGGCAAGATTTTCGTCAGCAGCCTGGAACAAGTGGTGCGCATTCGCACTGGTGAAACTGGCACAGCGGCCATTTAATTCTTTCGACAAGGACTTCCATCATGAAAAAACTACTTGCCACGCTGGCCCTCGGCTTGGGCCTGGTCTTCGCCTCCGGCGTTGCCATGGCCGACGACGCGCCCGCCAAACCTGCGGCTGAAGCCGCTGCCATTGCACCTGCGGCACCTGCCGCCGCCGAACCTGCTGCAGCGCAAGCCGCACCGGCCCCGGTGCCCAACAAAGGCGACACCGCTTGGATGACCGTGGCCACCGTGCTGGTCATCCTCATGACCATCCCCGGTCTGGCCCTGTTCTATGGCGGCTTGGTCCGCTCGAAAAACATGCTGTCGGTACTGATGCAGGTGTTTGTGGTGTCGTCGATGATTTATGTGTTGTGGGTGCTGTACGGCTACTCGGTCGCCTTCACCTCCAGCAATCCTTTCTTCGGCACCTTTGACAAATTCTTGCTCAAAGGCGTGACGGTTGAATCCCTGGGCGCCACGTTCAGCAAAGGTGTTTACATCCCTGAGTTGACGTTCGTGGCCTTCCAAGCCACCTTCGCCGCCATCACCTGCGCCCTGATCGTTGGCGCGTTTGCTGAGCGCATGAAGTTCTCTGCCGTTTTGTTGTTCTGTGCCCTGTGGTTCACTTTCAGCTACCTGCCCATGGCCCACATGGTTTGGTATTGGGACGGTCCTGACGCCATCACCGACGCCGCCTCTTTGGACAAAGTCACGGCTGCTGCTGGTTGGTTGTGGGCCAAAGGCGCACTCGATTTCGCAGGCGGCACCGTGGTGCACATCAACGCCGCTGTCGCCGGTTTGGTGGGTGCCTACATGATTGGCAAACGCATTGGCTACGGCAAAGAAGCCATGGCGCCCCACAGCCTGACATTGACCATGGTCGGTGCCGCTTTGTTGTGGGTGGGTTGGTTCGGTTTCAACGCCGGTTCCAACTTGGAAGCCAACGGCCTGACCGCACTCGCTTTCGTCAACACCTTGGTGGCCACCGCTGCTGCCACCTTGTCATGGATTGCCGGTGAAGCTCTGAGCAAAGGCAAAGCCTCGATGTTGGGTGCAGCCTCTGGTGCTGTGGCTGGTCTGGTGGCCATCACCCCAGCCTGCGGCTTCGTCGGCCCCGGCGGCGCGATCATCATCGGCTTGGTGGCTGGCGTGCTGTGCTTGTGGGGTGTCAATGGCCTCAAACGCATGCTGGGTGCAGATGACAGCTTGGATGTGTTCGGTGTGCACGGTGTCGGCGGTATCGTCGGTGCCTTGTTGACCGGCGTGTTTGCCGCGCCTTCCTTGGGTGGTACCGGCGTCTATGACTATGTCGCCAATGCAGTCAACCCAAGCTACTCGATCGGTGGTCAAGTGTGGATCCAAGCGCAAGCGGTGCTCACCACCATCATCTGGTCGGGTGTGGTTTCGGTCATCGCTTACAAACTGGTGGACATCGTGTTGGGTCTGCGTGTCTCTGAAGAAGAAGAGCGCGAAGGTTTGGACATCAGCTCACACGGCGAAACCGCCTACGGTCGCTGATTGCACCATTCCTAGATCACAAGCAACAACGCTCACAACCACCTGGTGCAAACCAGGTGGTTTTTTTTTGCCTGTCGTCGCGGTCGAGATGGCGTTTGAAAGGCGATTGATGACCAGCAACGCAGGCGATTTGTCGGCCTAAAGGTTGGGCGCGAGCAAGCGCTGCAAATCTTTGTCTGCCACGCCTTGACGCTGCGCCAAGTCGTGCACTTGGTCGTCACCGATGCGCCCCACATTGAAATACGTGGCTTCAGGGTGCGCCAAGTAAAAACCACTGACGCTGGCCGCGGGGGTCATGGCCATGCTCTCGGTGAGCGTCATGCCAATGTCTTGGCATTGCAGCAACTCAAACATCTGTTGCTTCACGCTGTGGTCGGGGCACGCTGGGTAACCGGGTGCAGGCCGGATGCCTTGGTAGTGCTCTTTGATCAATTCTTCATTGCTCAAGTTTTCAGCGGCTGCGTAGCCCCACAGGTCACGGCGCACCCGGGCATGCATGCACTCGGCAAAGGCTTCGGCCAGGCGGTCGGCCAGGGCCTTGAGCATGATGGCGCTGTAGTCGTCGTGGTCATCGAGGAAGTATTTTTCTTTGGCGTCCACGCCGACACCCGCGGTGACCGCGAACAAACCCACATGGTCTGCGCCTTGGCCAATGGGTGCGACAAAGTCCGAGAGACATCGGTTGGGGTTGTGCGCACCCTCACGCAAAGGTTTTTCGGTTTGCTGGCGCAAGCCGTACCAGGTGAGGGCTTTTTGACTGCGTGATTCATCGGTCCAGAGCACGATGTCGTCACCCACGCTGTTGGCGGGGTACAAACCGACCACCGCATGGGCTTGCAACCAACGGCCTTCAATCAGCCGCTTCAACATGCGCTTGCCATCGCTGAACACGCGCTGCGCTTCTGTGCCCACCACCTCGTCTTTCAAAATCGCCGGGAAAGGCCCCGCCAAGTCCCAGGTTTGAAAGAACGGGCCCCAGTCGATGAAGGGCTCTAACTCGGCCAAGTCGAAGTTTTTGAAAACGCGCTTGCCAATGAATTTCGGCGACGTGTGTTGCAGTTTTGGCCAATCGAATCGAGGTGCATTGGCACGTGCTTTAGCGAGTGGCAACAGCGGCGTTTGTTTTTTGTTGGCATGTTGCTCGCGCACTTTGGCGTAGTCGGTGTTGAGGTCTTCAATGAACTGCGCGGCTTGGTCGCTGAGCAAGCCTTGGGCCACGCCCACACTGCGGGACGCGTCGGGCACATAGACCACCGGCCCTTCGTAATGCGGCGCGATTTTCACCGCCGTGTGGACCCGGCTGCAGGTGGCACCACCAATCAACAGCGGAATTTTGCGCAAGCGGAAGTGATCGTCCTTTTGCATTTCAGACGCCACATACTGCATCTCTTCCAAGGATGGTGTGATGAGGCCCGACAAGCCAATGATGTCCGCACCTTCCACCTTGGCCCGCGCCAAAATTTCATGGCAGGGCACCATCACGCCCATGTTGACCACGTCAAAGTTGTTGCACTGAAGCACAACGGTGACGATGTTTTTGCCAATGTCGTGCACATCGCCTTTGACCGTGGCGATCACGATCTTGCCCTTGGTTTTCACATCTTCACCGGCGGCTTCTTGCAGGCGTTTTTCTTCTTCAATGTAGGGGATCAAATGCGCCACAGCCTGCTTCATGACCCGGGCGCTTTTCACCACCTGTGGCAAAAACATCTTGCCCTGGCCGAACAAATCGCCCACCACGTTCATGCCGTCCATCAACGGGCCTTCGATCACGTGCAAAGGCCGACCGCCCTTGGCCAATACCTCTTGGTATGCGGCTTCGGTGTCTTCGTTGATGAAGTCGGTGATGCCATGCACCAGCGCGTGGCTGAGTTTGTGCGCCACACTGACAGGTGCATCAGCCGTGCCACGCCAAGCGAGTTTGGCGCTATCGTCTTTGGCCGCGCCCTTTGCGCTTTCGGCCACTTCAATCAAGCGCTCGCCGGGTGTCAGGTGTTCTTCGCCTTCTTTGTATTTCGGCATTCTGTTCAACACCACGTCTTCGACGCGCTCGCGCAGCGTGGGCTCTAGGTCGTCGTACACGCCCACCATGCCCGCATTGACGATACCCATGTCCATACCGGCTTGAATGGCGTGGTAAAGGAAAACGGTGTGGATGGCTTCGCGCACCGGGTCGTTGCCACGGAAACTGAAAGAGACGTTGGACACACCGCCACTGACCTTGGCGCCTGGCAGGTTCTCTTTGATCCAACGCGTGGCGTTGATGAAGTCCACCGCGTAGTTGTCATGCTCTTCAATGCCGGTGGCGATGGCGAAGATGTTGGGGTCGAAGATGATGTCCTCGGGTGGGAAACCCACTTCATCGACCAGCACGCGGTAAGCGCGCTCGCAAATTTCCACCTTGCGTTGGAAGGTGTCGGCTTGGCCTTTTTCATCGAAGGCCATGACCACCGCTGCTGCACCGTAACGGCGAATCAGCTTGGCTTGGCGCTTGAATTCATCCAGGCCTTCTTTCATGCTGATCGAGTTCACAATGCCCTTGCCTTGGATGCAACGCAAGCCCGCTTCAATCACGCTCCACTTGGAGCTGTCAATCATGATCGGCACCCGCGCGATATCGGGCTCAGACGCGATCAGGTTCAAGAAACGCACCATGGCGGCAAGGCTATCAAGCATGGCCTCGTCCATGTTGATGTCGATGATTTGCGCACCGTTTTCCACTTGTTGACGCGCCACGGCCAATGCTTGCTCGTACTCGCCGTTCAAGATCATGCGGGCAAAGGCTTTGGAGCCGGTGACGTTGGTGCGCTCGCCGATGTTGACGAAGGTGGCTTGCACCGGCGTGCTGTCGTCGTCGGCGCGGGCCGTGGTGCCAATGCGCACAGGCTCCAAGCCGGAGAGCTTCATGGGGGGAACGGCAATGTGTGGGGTATTCATGGACTCACCTGAGGGATGCAAAACAGGTGAGCGTCGTTGCGAGAAAAGACCCAAGCCTGGCTTCGTGTGAAGCTGCAACGCTCCTTGGGATGACAAGATTTTAGCTGTTTGCGGTTGCCGCTTCATTCGCTGACAAGCAGCGCCAACTTTGAGGCTTGATCAACGCAAATTGCAAGCCGGTCTGTAACTTAGTTACAATTCTTAAACCGTTAAATAATTCAAAGTTACACGCCATGTTGGACCGCATTCAGGCCTCCTTGCACACCCTCTCACCTTCAGAACAAAGGGTGGGCGAGTTGTTATTGCAAGACGCCCGGCATTTCGCCAACACGGCTGTCGCTGATTTGGCTGCACAGGCCCAGGTCAGCAAGCCCACGGTGGTTCGGTTTTGCCGAAGCCTGGGTTATGCAGGCTTGAGCGACTTCAAACTGAAGTTGGCTGGCAGCTTGAGCGAAGGCGTGCCGTTCATCCACCGCAACGTGAACGCCGATGACAAGGCGGGCGACGTTTTGGTGAAAGTGGTTGACAACGCGGCGGCGGCTTTTTTGAAATACCGCAACGACGCCTCCGGTGCCGCGATTGAAAAAGCCGCCAAAGCCATGGCCCAAACCCAACGCAAAAACAAGCGGCTGGAATTCTTTGGTGTGGGCAACTCGGGCTTCGTGGCACAAGACGCGCAGCACAAATTCTTTCGCTTGGGCTTTCACACCAGCGCCCACAGCGATGGCCATTTGCAAATCATGAGCGCATCCTTGCTCAAGCCCGGCGACTGCTTGGTGCTGATCTCGAATTCAGGCCGCACACGGGACCTGCTGGACGCCTGTGAGATCGCGCACAAAAACCGGGTCACCACCGTGGTCATCACGGCCTCGGGTTCGCCCTTGGCCAAAGCTGGTCAGATCCACCTTGCGGCCGATCATCCCGAGAGTTATGAAAAATTCAGCCCCATGGTGTCGCGCCTCTTGCATTTGCTCATCATCGACATCCTCACCACCACCGTGGCCTTGCAACTCGACCGGGCGGTGTTGCAGCCGCAACTTCGCCAGATGAAAACCAACCTGCTTCAAAAAAGATATTCATGAGCACACTTGTTTCAACTTCCAACGGCCTGGACATCGTGATTTTTGGCGGCGCAGGCGACTTGTCGTTTCGCAAACTGCTGCCCGCGCTCTACATGGCGCATGCCCACGACAAACTCAGTGACGACACCCGCATCCTGGCCGTGGGTCGACAAGCTTGGGACACGGCTGCGTATTTGAAGTTCATCGATGAGAAGTCACCCAGCTTCATCGACGCCAGCAGTTTTGACCGCGCCACGTGGCAAGGCTTTTTGAAGCGCTTGGTGTATGTGAGCGTGGATGTCAGCTCCGCACCTGCTTATGCCGCTTTGAAAACAGTGTGCAACACGCCAAGCTTGCGGGTGTTTTATTTGGCCACCGCGCCCAGTTTGTTCAGCCAAATTTGTGCGCATTTGCACAGCGCCGGCTTGGTCGATGCGCAGTCGCGGGTGGTGCTTGAAAAACCCTTGGGCACCGACTTGGCCTCGGCACGCGCCATCAACCAAGAGGTGGCCCAGTATTTCAACGAGCCACAGATTTACCGGATCGACCATTACCTGGGCAAAGAAACCGTGCAAAACCTGATGGTGCTGCGTTTTGGCAACGCCATCTTCGAGCCTTTGTGGCGGGCGCCTTACATCAAGAGCGTGCAAATCACCGTGGCCGAGACGGTGGGTGTGGGCAGCCGTGCCGGTTTTTACGACGGTGCAGGTGCGATGCGCGACATGGTGCAAAACCATTTGCTGCAACTGCTGTGCATCGTCGCCATGGAGCAGCCCATCTCGCTGGATGCAGATGATGTGCGCGACGAAAAACTCAAAGTGCTGCGATCCTTGCGCCGCATGGGTTTGGCCGACATCAAGCGCGACACGGTGCGCGGCCAGTACACCGCAGGCGCCTCTGAAGGCCAAGCGGTGAAAGGCTATTTGGAAGAAGCCAATGTGCCGCCCGACAGCCGCACCGAAACCTTTGTGGCACTGCGCTTGCACATCAACAATGCACGATGGGCACAAGTGCCCTTCTTTTTGCGCACGGGCAAACGCCTGCAAAACCGCCAATCGGAAATCATCATCGAGTTTGCCGAGCAGCCCTTTTCGGTGTTTGGCCAAAGCGACATGAGCGAACCCAACCGGCTCATCATCACGCTGCAACCTGAAGAATCGATTGAACTCGCCATGATGGTGAAGGAACCCGGCACCGGCATGAAGATGCACCCCGTGCACTTGGGTTTGGACTTGCAACAGTCCTCTGAGAAACGCCGCGCCGAAGCCTATGAACGTTTGCTGATGGACGTGATTAAAGGCCGCTTGACGCACTTCATGCGCCGCGATGAACTCGAAGCCGCCTGGGCTTGGGTGGATCCGATCTTGGCCGGTTGGGCCGAGCTGGATGACAAACCTCGGCCTTACTCGGCCGGCAGTTGGGGGCCAGCGGCTTCATCGGCGCTGATGGCGCGTGATGAACTGTCTTGGTTCGAGGAGAGCTGATGAAGCCGCAGCACACCGAAGAACGAAGCGCTGCAGACCTGCCGGCTGCATTGGCGCAAGACATCGCCACACGCTTGCAAGCGGCCATTGAAGCGCGTGGGCAAGCCTTGTTGGTGGTGTCTGGTGGCAAGTCCCCAATCGCTTTGTTCGAGGCCTTGCGTGTGCTGCCCATTGCTTGGCACCAAGTCACCGTCACCCTGGCCGATGAGCGCTGTGTGGCCAACACCCATGCCGACAGCAACGCGCTGTTGGTGCGCAGCCATTTGCTCAAAGACAAAGCGCAAGCAGCCCATTTGATGCCGATGATTGCAGACGACACGCCTTTGAGCACACCTGCCCAGATGGCTGCGCAAGCCACGACAAGCTTGCGCGTCTTGGGTGACGCCGATGTCTTGGTGTTGGGCATGGGCACGGATGGTCACACGGCCTCCTTGTTTCCTGAGGCGCCGAATTTGCCCTTGGCGATGGACCTGATGCAAGCCCCTTCGTGTGTGGCCATTGAATTGAAACAGCCACCGTCCAATGCGCCCTATGCGCGTATTTCGCAAAACCTCAGCATGCTGCTGAGTGCGCGGCACATTGTTTTGCCGATCAGCGGCAAGGACAAACTTTCCGTGTTGGCAAGCGCCAAAGCCCAAGCCAGTTTGGCGCTGCCCGTATCCATCATCTTGCACCAAAACCGCACCTCGGTCACCCTGTGGCTGTCCCCTTGAAAGCAACAACATGTTGAACACCACACTGGCCGCCGTCACACAACGCATTGAACAACGCAGTGCGGCAAGCCGCGCAGCGTATTTGGCGCACTTGGCGCAGGCGCACAAACCTGGCCCATACCGCGAAGGCTTGGGCTGCGCCAACGCGGCCCACGCCTATGCCGCCATGCCCGCCTCCGACAAACTGGTGTTGCGACAAGAACGACAACCCAACCTCGGCATCGTGACGGCCTACAACGACATGTTGTCCGCGCACCAGCCTTACGAACACTACCCCGAGATGATCCGCGCCACGGCCCGCGCAAGTGGCGCCACCGCGCAAGTCGCCTCAGGTGTGCCAGCCATGTGTGACGGCGTCACCCAAGGCGAAGACGGCATGGGCTTGTCTTTGTTCTCACGCGATGTGATTGCCATGGCCACCGCAGTCGGCTTGTCGCACAACGTGTTTGACGCGGTCTTGTTGCTGGGCATTTGCGACAAGATCGTGCCCGGCTTGTTCATGGGTGCTTTGCAGTTTGGCCATTTGCCTGCGTTGTTTTTGCCTGCAGGCCCGATGACCAGTGGCTTGTCGAACGACGACAAGTCCAAGGTGCGCCAGCAGTTTGCGCAAGGTTTGGTGAGCCGAGCCACACTCATGGAAGCCGAGCAAGCGGCCTACCACGGGCCAGGTACTTGTACGTTTTACGGCACAGCCAATTCGAACCAAATGCTGATGGAAATCATGGGCCTGCAGTTGCCTGGCGCCAGCTTTGTGAATCCGAACACGCCGCTGCGCCAAGCGTTGAACCAAGCCGCTGTGCAACGAGCGATGGCTCTCAGCCAAACGGATATTGGCATGGGCCACCAAATTGATGCCAAAGCTGTGGCCAATGGCATCGTCGGTTTGCTGGCCACCGGCGGTTCCACCAACCACACTTTGCATTTGGTGGCGATGGCACGTGCGGCTGGCATCCTCATCAACTGGGACGACTTCTCCGAACTCTCTGCTGTGGTGCCTTTGTTGGCCCGGGTCTATCCCAACGGCTCGGCCGATGTGAACCATTTCCACGCCGCTGGTGGCATGGGTTTTTTGATCGCACAGTTGTTGCAATGTGGGCTGCTGCATGAAGACGTGCACACCGTGATGGGCCAAGGCTTGCAGCATTACACCCATGAACCTTGGCTCGACAACGGTGTGTTGGCGTGGCGTCCTGTCCCCCCCACGTCTGCGGATGACACCGTGTTGCGGCCCTTCACCAACCCTTTCAGCGCCGATGGTGGTCTGCGTTTGCTGCAAGGCAATTTGGGCCGTGCCGTGGTTAAGGTGTCAGCGGTCAAGCATGAGCACCGCATCGTTCGTGCGCCAGCCGTGGTGGTCGACAGCCAACAAGAGCTGCAACAACTTTTCAAAGACGGTTTGCTGGAGAAAGATTTTGTCGCCGTGGTGCGTCATCAAGGCCCGCAAGCCAATGGCATGCCCGAGTTGCACAAACTCACGCCCATGTTGGGGGTGTTGCAAGACCGGGGTTTCAAGGTGGCACTGGTGACCGATGGCCGCATGTCGGGCGCGTCCGGCAAGGTGCCTGCCGCCATCCATGTCTCGCCCGAAGCGATGAACGGCGGTGCGATTGGCAAGGTGATGAACGGCGACATGCTGACGCTCAATTGCGAGACGCAAGAACTGACGCTTGAACTGAGCGACGCAGCGCTGGCCGCGCGACCGCATCCACCACGCCCCGCTGAAGGCTGGGGCAGTGGCCAAGGCTTGTTTGGTTTGTTTCGACGCAACGCCACCTTGGCCGAAGAAGGTGCGTCGCCTTTGTTGTCATCGATGCCGAGTTGAACGCCCACATGAACCATCCCAGCTTCCAACGCCCTGTTTTCAAATCACGCGTGGTCCCGGTCATCGTCATCAGCGAGGTGTCGCAAGCCGTGCCGATGGCACATGCGCTGCTGGCTGGTGGCATCGACGTGATGGAAATCACGCTGCGCCACCGCGCTGGTTTGGCAGCCATCGAAGCCGTAGCCAAGCAGGTGCCGCAAATGCACGTGGGTGCGGGCACGGTGACCCGCGCTGCCGAGATGCAGCAAGTACATGACGCTGGTGCGCGTTTTGCACTCTCGCCCGGCATGAGTGATGCCCTGGTGCAGGCGGCCATGGACTGCCACATGCCCTTCATGCCTGGCGTGATGACGCCCAGCGAAGTCATGCGCGCCCGCGATCACGGTTTTGGGCTGATGAAGTTGTTTCCCGCTGCACAAGCCGGTGGCGTGGCCATGCTCAAAGCCCTGTCCGGCCCTTTGGGCGATGTGCAGTTTTGCCCCACGGGGGGTGTGACGCCAGAGAACATGACCGACTATTTCAATCTGTCGAATGTCGCCATGGTGGGCGGCTCGTGGCTCACACCCGCTGACGCGGTGGCTGCGCAAGACTGGGGTCGCATCACCGCCTTGGCCAAAGAAGCATTGGCTCGCGTGCCTGCGCTACAGTGAACCACGTTTGAACAGCCCGCCGCATGATCCACTTCAACCGCCCCGAACAACGCCCCGCGTGGCAAGCCTTGCAAGCCTTGGCCGATGCACCTGCGCCGCATTTGCGCGAGCTGCTGCAAGACAGTTCGCGCAACGCCAGCTTGCAGTTTGAAGCCGCCGGTATTCAAGCCGATGCCTCGCGCCAACGCGTGACGCCTGCCGTGATGCAAGCCTTGTTGCAACTGGCCAGCGAAAGCCATGTGCTTGAACAAGCGCAGGCCATGTTCAAGGGTGACGCGATCAACACCACCGAACACCGGCCGGTGTTGCACATGGCTTTGCGCGCTGGCCAGAGCGCATCACCGCCTTGGGGCGCGGCCATCGCCGCTGATGTGCAACGCGAACTCACCCGCTTCACCGACTTCGCCGAGCGTTTGCGCCACGGCGAGCTAAAGGGCTTCAAGGGTCAGGCCATCACCGATGTGGTGAACCTGGGCATTGGCGGTTCAGACCTGGGGCCGCGCATGGCCACGGAAGCGCTGAGCCAGTTGTCCGCCGACTTGAAAGCGCCCGCTGTGCGGCTGCACCATGTGTCGAATGTCGACCCTTGGAGTTTGGCCACCACCTTGGCCCCGTTGGATGCGTCACGCACCTTGTTCATCGTGCAAAGCAAAATCTTCACCACGCAAGAAACCCTGACGCTGGCAGCTTCAGCCAAGCGTTGGTTGCAAGACGCAGGTTGCAGTGCGGCCCAGTTGCCCCAACAACTGGTGGCGGTCACCGCCAAACCCAGCTTGGCCCAAGCCGATGGTTTTTTGCCAGAGCACTGCTTCGTGTTTTGGGATTGGGTCGGCGGGCGGTACTCGGTGTGGTCGGCCATTGGTTTGCCCTTGGCCATCGCGATTGGCCGGGATGCGTTTTTGCAGATGCTGGCTGGTGGTCAAGCCATGGACCAGCATGTGATGCACACGCCACCAGAGCGCAACCTGCCGCTCTTGATGGCTTTGTGGGGCGTGTGGAACCGGAATTTTTTAGGCGCAACCACGCACCATGTGGCACCTTATGCCGCACCGCTGGGTCGCTTTGTGCCGTTTTTGCAGCAAATGGAGATGGAGTCCAACGGCAAGCGGGTGCATGTCGATGGCAGCATCGCCAGTGTGGCTACCGCGCCGGTGCTGTGGGGCGGTTTGGGCATCGATGGTCAACACGCTTACTTTCAGCTCTTGCACCAAGGTCAACATCTGGTGCCGATGGATTTCATCGGCGTGCGCCAAGGCCATGCAGGCCTGCCACTGGCAGCTGAACACCAACGCGTGGTGCTGCTGAATTTGCAAGCGCAAACCCAAGCACTGGCGCTGGGACGAAGCGTGGCCGACACCGCGCAGATGCTGCGCGATGGCGGCCTGTCTGCGTCGGATGCGCAGGCCTTGGCACCGCACCGCAGCTTTGCTGGCAATGTGCCCAGCACCGTGTTGTGGCTGGAGCAACTCACGCCGCACAGCTTGGGTGCGCTGATTGCGCTTTACGAACACAAAGTGTTTTACCAAGCCGCCATTTGGGGTGTGCATGCCTACGACCAATGGGGTGTGGAGCTGGGCAAGACCATGGCCAAGGCCATGGAAACTGGTCATTGAGCGCGTAGCGTCCAGGGGTAATTGGGTAATTGGGGTCAGATTCCAATTAAGTCCAATTCATTGGCTGCTTGCCCGGATCCAATCAACCTTGCACCGAAACATCACTTCAGAGCCGCACGGCCTGGGGACCATTTTTTGAGCGAAAGACCAGCTGAGCGACATCACTCGTCGCTTGCCACCGGCACCCGAGGTGCCAAGGCGCACATCAGCTCGTAGCCCACGGTGCCCGCAGCAGCAGCCACCTCGTCGATGCCCAGCAGCTCGCCGGTGCTGGCCTGGCCCCACAAGGTGGCCTCGCTGCCCACTTGCGCTGCAGGCACCGGCGTCAAATCCACACACAGCATGTCCATGCTGATGCGACCCAGCGTGTGTGTGCGTGTGCCGTTGACCAACACCGGTGTGCCGCTGGGCGCATGGCGCGGGTAGCCATCGGCATAACCACAGGCCACCACACCGATGCGCATCTCGCGCTCGGCCTGGAAGACGCCGCCGTAGCCCACTTCATCACCCGCCTTCAGTTGCTGCACGCTGATGAGTTGGCTGCGCAAACTCATGGCGGGGCGCAAACCCCAATCAGCTGCTGTGTGAAGCGGATGGTCGGGCGCACTGCCATACAAGGCGATGCCTGGGCGCACCCAATCCGCACTCGCGGCGGGGTTGTGGCCGTGGCGCAGCAAAGCCGCGCTGTTGGCCAGGCTGCGCTCACCGGGCAGGTCTTGGCTGATTGCATTGAAGACGGCGAGCTGTTTGTCCACGCCCACCGCTGTATCCGCATGGGCGAAATGGGTCATGAGGGAAATCTCATCCACCTGCGGCAAAGCGTTCAAGCGCGCCCAGGCCGCGCGAAAACGTTCGGGTGCAAAACCCAGTCGGTTCATGCCGCTGTTCATTTTCAAAAACACACGTTGCGGCACCTGGGTTTTGTGGCGGCTCAGCATGTCGATTTGCGCCTCGGTGTGCACCACATGCCAAAGATCCAAACGGGAACACAGCTCCAAGTCGCGTTGCTCAAACGCGCCTTCCAACAACAAAATGGGGCCGCGCCAATCCAGCTCACGCAGGGTCTGCGCCTCGGCCAAGTCGAGCACTGCAAAACCGTCGGCGGCCCGCAGCCCGGCGTAGGCGCGCTCAATGCCATGGCCATAAGCCCGCGCTTTGACCACCGCCCAAACCCGCGCATCCGGCGCGGCTTGTTGCAGGCGCGACAAGTTGTGACGCAATGCGGCGGGGTGGATCAAGGCATGAATCGGGCGAGGCATGCAGGCATTGTCGCAGGCCAAAATGCCGCAAAGCCCGTGATATAACTCGACACGCTCTTGGGCCTATGAACTTGCAAAACCTTTGTCTCTTCCCCTTACAAACCGCACTTTTCTACTGATGGCCCCCACATGAAGCGCGGTTTTTACACCATCATGGCAGCCCAGTTTTTCAGCTCCTTGGCTGACAACGCCTTGTTTGTGGTGGCGGTTGAAATGATCAGAGCGTCGGGCGGTGCCGAATGGCAGCGTGCCGCCTTGGTGCCCATGTTCGCTTTGTTTTATGTGGTGTTGGCCCCCTTTGTTGGCGCCTTCGCCGATTCGCGCCCCAAAGGCGATGTCATGTTTGTCAGCAATGGCATCAAAGTCATCGGTTGCGGCCTGATGCTGTTTGGCTCGCACCCGCTTTTGTCTTACGCCATCGTCGGTTTGGGCGCCGCCGCCTACTCGCCGGCCAAATACGGCATCCTCACCGAACTCTTGCCCGCCTCTTTGCTGATCAAGGCCAACGGTTGGATCGAAGGGCTCACGATTGCATCCATCATCTTGGGCGTCTTGCTTGGCGGCCAATTGGTCGGTCCTTACATTTCCTCTTTGTTGCTCAGCATAGATCTGCCCTTGATCAACACGCCGATTGACACGCCGCCGGAAGCAGCGATTTGCGTGCTGGTGTTGTTTTACGCACTGGCCGCTTGGTTCAACACCCGCATTCCCGAAACCGGTGCCGCCTTGTTGCCGATGCACAGTCAACGCCAACACAGTTTCGCTTACAACCTGTTGGCCTTGGTGCCTGATTTTTGGCGCTGCAACCTGCTGTTGTGGCGCGACAAGCTGGGGCAAATTTCCTTGGCCAGCACCACCTTGTTTTGGGGTGCCAGTGGCAACCTGCGCTACATCGTGTTGGCTTGGAGCGCGGTGGCGCTGGGCTACACCACCACCCAAGCCTCGGCTTTGGTGGGCGTGATCGCGATTGGCACCGCGGTCGGCGCCGTGGTGGCCTCGATGCGCATGAAGCTGGTCGACGCGCCGCGCTTGATGAACCTGGGCATCACCATGGGCTTGTTGATGCTGGTGATGAATTTCATTGACAACGTCTGGTTGGCCGCGCCCTTCTTTATTTTGTTGGGCGGCTTGGGCGGCTTTTTGGTGGTCCCAATGAACGCCTTGTTGCAACACCGCGGCCACAACCTGATGGGCGCAGGCCGCTCGATTGCCGTGCAAAACTTCAACGAACAAGCTTGCATCTTGGCCTTGGGTGCGCTCTACGCCTTGGCCACGGGCCTGGGACTGTCGGCCTTTGGTGCGATTGTGGGCTTTGCGCTGTTGCTGGCCGGTTGCATGTGGCTGATCAAGCGCTGGCACCAAAGCAACTTGGTGCACCACCCGGAAGAAGTCGCCCGCTTGCTGGACATCGCGCGGCGCGACCCGGGCCATTCTTAAGCCATGAGCCAACCTGTCTTAGGCCCGGTGTTGGGCTTGCTGTTCAATGCCTTGGCGTTTGGCGTGTCGTGGTGGCCGCTGCGCGAAATGCAGCTGCGTGGTTTGCACCCGCTGTGGGCCACGGCCTTCATGTATGGCCTGGCGCTGGTGGCCGTGAGCTTGCTGCGGCCGCAAGCCTGGCGCGGCCTGCTTCGCCACCCGGCGCTTTGGTGGTTGTTTGCCGCCTCGGGCCTGACCAACTTGGGTTTCAACTGGGCGGTCACCATGGGCGATGTGGTGCGCGTGGTGCTGCTTTTTTACACCATGCCCGCTTGGTCGGTGCTGCTGGCTTGGTGGTTACTGGGAGAGCGGCCCAACCGCTTGGCGGTGTTGCGATTGGGTTTGGCCTTGGCCGGTGTGGCGCTGGTCTTGAAAACCCCCGAGATGGACTGGCCGTGGCCGTCATCGCTTTGGGACTATTTGGCGCTGTTGGGCGGCGCCAGCTTCGCCTTGAACAATGTGATGCTGCGCAAAATGGCCCACACCCCCGAGGCTGAACGCATGACCGCCATGTTTGCCGGTGGCACCTTGGTCACCGCCTTGACCGCCACAGCTGGCAGCAGCGTGGGTTGGATCGCGGCGCCGCCAGACCTGTCATGGTGGCCGATTGCCGTGGCCTTTGGCCTGTGCATGTTGCTCTCCAACCTGAGTCTGCAATATGGCGCGGCCCGTTTGCCAGCGGCCACCACCTCGCTGGTGATGCTGTCGGAAATTGTGTTTGCCACCTTGTCTTCGGTGGCCTTGGGTGCGGCAGAATTGACCGAGCGCAAACTTTGGGGCGGGGCGCTGATTGTGTTGGCCGCCGTGCTCACCACGTTGAACAACAAGGAAAAACCATGACTGCATTGCAAGATTTCCAAGCCAAAACCATCGCCGGTCAAGAACTCCATCTGGGTGATTTGCAGGGCAAAGCAGTGTTGATTGTGAACACCGCCAGCGCCTGTGGCTTCACGCCGCAGTTTGCCGGCTTGCAAGCGCTGCACGAAGAATACGGCCCGCAAGGCTTGGTGGTGCTGGGCTTTCCCTGCAACCAATTCGGCAGCCAAGACCCGGGCAGCAATGAAGAAATTGGGGCGTTTTGCCAAGCCAACTATGGCGTGAGTTTCACCATGATGGACAAGGTTGAGGTCAATGGCGCGAATGCCCACCCCTTGTTTCAATGGCTCAAAGCGCAAGCGCCGGGCTTGCTCGGCAGTGAAGGCATCAAGTGGAACTTCACCAAGTTCTTGTTGAATCGCCAAGGTGAAGTGGTGAAGCGCTATGCGCCTTTGGACAAACCGGCCAGCTTGGCGGCAGACATTGCCGAAGTTTTAAAGCAAAGTTAACTTCACAAGCGCCACCCTTCACCTTCAGGCTTGTTTGAATCCGCCCCTTGGTCCATCAGGCCAAGGCCGCGTCCAGCGCTTCCACCCAATGCCGCACCGGCAGCGCGGTGCCGCTTTGCAAATGCGTGATGCAGCCGATGTTGGCGCTCAAAATGGCCTGCGGTTGCATCTCGTTCAGGTGGCCCAGCTTGCGGTCGCGCAATTGGGTGGCGATGGTGGGTTGCAAAACGCTGTAAGTGCCTGCCGAGCCGCAGCACAAATGCGCTTCATTGCTGGCCACGCGCACCTTGAAGCCCAACGCGCCCAAGTGGGTTTCGACACCGCCTTTGAGTTGCTGACCATGTTGCAAGGTGCAGGGCGGGTGAAACGCCAACAAGCCTTGTTGTTGCGCTTTGTGTGTTTGCAACTTGTTTTGCAACTGCGGCACCAAGCCGGGCAACAACTCGCTCAGGTCTTTGGTGAGTTCACTGATGCGACGGGCTTTCTCGGCGTACAGCGGGTCGTTGCGGAAGATGTGGCCGTAGTCTTTCACGGTGACGCCACAGCCAGACGCGTTCATCACAATCGCTTCCACGCCTTGTCCCAGATGCGGCCACCAAGAATCGATGTTGTTTTTCATTTGCACGTGCGCGGCGTCTTGGTCGTTCAAGTGAAACTTGACGCCGCCGCAACAACCCGCGAGTGGTTCGACGATGGTTTGAATGCCGCAAGCATCGAGCACACGGGCGGTGGCGCTGTTGATGTTGGGGCTCATCGCCGGTTGCACACAACCGGCCAGCATCAACACCTTGCGTTCGTGCGTGGCGGTGGGCCAGACACCCGCCGAGCGGCTCTCGGGCACCTTGGCCTTGAGGCTGTCGGGCAGCAAGGCCCGCACCGATTGACCCAGCTTCATGGCCGGTGCAAACAAGGGCGAAGACAAGCCTTCTTTCAAGGCCCAGCGCACGGTTTGTTCGGCGGCGGGGCGCGGCACTTTTTCATCCACCAGCTTGCGGCCAATGTCCACCAAATGGCCGTATTGCACACCGCTGGGGCAGGTGGTTTCGCAGTTGCGGCAGGTCAGGCAACGGTCCAAGTGCAGTTGGGTGTCGCGTGTGGGTGCCACGCCTTCGAGCACTTGCTTGATCAGGTAGATGCGGCCACGCGGCCCATCGAGCTCATCGCCCAAGAGTTGGTAGGTGGGACAGGTGGCGGTGCAAAAACCGCAGTGCACACATTTGCGCAAAATGGCTTCAGCTTCTTGGCCGTCGGCGGTGTTTTGGTATTCGGGGGCGAGGTTGGTTTGCATGGCAAGGCTTACTGAAGACCCGCGCGGCCGGTGTTGAACACGCCCTTGGGGTCAAACTGCTGTTGCAGGGCTTGTTGGATGCGCTGCTGCGCCAGCGGCAAGGGTTGAAACACGGGTGGTGTGGCTTTCATGGTGTGGGCTTGGCGGAACAAGGTGGCGTGGCCGCCTGCTGCTTGGGCTGCGCTGCGCAATTCACCGTGCGCCTCTGCGGGCGCCCAGAGCCAACGCAAAGCACCATGCCATTCAATGTAGGGCGCATAGGGCAGATTCAAAACCGGCGCGGTTTGCGGCAGGCTCAAACGCCACAAACAAAGTTCAGGCGAAGGTGCTTTGAAAAACGCCACGCTTTGTTCACGGCCCGCTTGCCAATCGGCGGCAGCCGTGTGCTGGTCCATGCGCGAGGCGGTGCCGCCCAAGGCTTGCACCTCGGCGATCATGCGCGGGCAAGCAGACTCGACGGCCGCCACCGCGCCGCGCAAGCGCACAAACAACAGGTCTTGCGCGGGTGTGGCGGTGGGGTCGTGCACCCAGGCACTGGCGTTCAGCGGCAGGGCTTGCCCGCCCCAGCGGTGCAACAGCTCAAGCGCATCATGTTGGGACAGGGCACACACCAGCGTGGCTTCGGCCGGGGCCACCGGCAAGACCTTCAAGGACATCTCGGTGATGACACCGAGCGTGCCCAGACTGCCCGCCATGAAACGCGACACGTCGTAACCGGCCACGTTCTTCATGACTTGGCCGCCAAAGGTGAGCGACTCGCCCAAGCCATTGAGCAACTGCACGCCCAGCACATGGTCGCGCACACCGCCGACATTGGCGCGGGCTGGGCCCGCCAAACCCGCAGCCACCATGCCGCCGACCGTGGCACCCGCGCCGAAGTGCGGTGGCTCGTAGGCCAAGGATTGGCCTTGCTCGGCCAGTAAGCTTTCAAGCTCTGCCAAGGGTGTACCGGCCTTGACCGTCACCACCAATTCGCTGGGCTCGTAGCTGACGACGCCGCGCCAGCCCCGGGTGTCGAGCACCTGGGTGTCTGCATGGGTGTCGCCATAAAACTGCTTGGTGTTGCCGCCTTGAATGCGCAGCTTGTGCCCGTGGGCCGCCGCATCCAAGATGCGGTCTTTGAACTCAGAAACCACAAAAACCTTTACTTGGCGATGACCCGCACCATTTCCAAACACTTGTTGGAGTAACCCCATTCGTTGTCGTACCAGGCAACGATCTTGACAAAAGTACTGTCCAGCGCCAAACCCGCATCCGCGTCAAACACGCTGGTGCAAGGCTCGCCTCGGAAATCGGTGGCCACCACTTTGTCTTCGGTGTAGCCCAGCACGCCTTTCAACGCGCCCTGGCTTTGCGCTTTCATTTCGGCGCAAATCTCGGCGTAAGAGGCTTCCTTGTTCAACTCCACCGTCAAGTCCACCACCGACACGTCGGAGGTGGGCACACGGAAGGACATGCCGGTGAGTTTTTTGTTCAGCGCGGGGATGACCACGCCCACGGCTTTGGCGGCACCGGTGCTGGAAGGAATGATGTTTTCCAAGATACCGCGGCCACCGCGCCAGTCTTTGTTGGACGGGCCGTCCACGGTTTTTTGCGTGGCCGTGGCGGCGTGCACCGTGGTCATGAGGCCGCGCTTGATGCCCCATTTGTCGTTCAAGACTTTGGCCACTGGGGCCAAGCAATTGGTGGTGCAAGACGCATTGGAGACGATGGTTTGACCAGCGTAAGTGGCGTGGTTCACGCCATACACGAACATCGGTGTGTCGTCTTTGGAAGGCGCCGACAGCAGCACTTTTTTGGCGCCTGCGGCCAGGTGTTTTTCAGCGGTGGGTTTGTCGAGGAACAAACCGGTGGCTTCAATCACCACATCGGCATGCACCTCGTTCCATTTCAACGCAGCCGGGTCGCGCTCTTGCGTGAGGCGAATTTTTTTCCCGTTGACGATCAGGTTGCCGCCGTCGACCGACACTTCGCCTTTGAAGCGACCGTGCACGCTGTCGTACTTCAGCATGTAGGCCAGGTAGTCGGGTTCCAGCAAATCGTTGATGCCGACGATTTCAATGTCGTTGAAGTTTTGCACCGCGGCGCGAAACACCATGCGCCCGATGCGCCCGAAACCGTTGATACCTACTTTGATGGCCATGATGGGTCTTTCTTCTTTCAAGTTTCAAAAAAGGGGGAGGCTGGCAACGACGACCGCGCCAGCCCGTGAATTTCAGTGTGACGACAACACCTTCAACACCGTCTCTGCGACATTCTTCGGCGTGAAGCCAAAGTGCTCGAACAGCACCGGTGCGGGGGCGCTTTCACCATAGGTGTCGATGCCAACCACGGCCGACACGCCGTATTTCCACCAGCCGTCGGTCGAGCCCATTTCCACCGCGATGCGGGGCAGGCCTTGGGGCAACACGGCCGATTTGTAGGCCACGCTTTGGCGGTCGAAGGTGGTGGTGCTGGGCATGGAGACCACGCGCACCGCAACCTTGTGTTCGGCCAACAAGGCTTGGGCTTTCAGGGCCAGCTGCACTTCCGAGCCGGTGGCGATGATGACCGCTTGGGCTTTTTTGTTCAGGCCCACCTCGGAGGGCTCGGCCAGCACGTAAGCACCTTTGTTGATCGCGTCCAAACCGCTGGCGTCTTTGGCGGCGCTGTCACCCTTGGGCAGGTAAGGCAGGTTTTGACGGCTCAGCAACAAGGCGGTTGGGCGGTTGGCGTTTTGCAAAGCCACGGCCCAAGCGACGGTGGTTTCAGCCGTGTCAGCCGGACGCCACACATCCAAACCAGGAATCAAGCGCAATGACGCGGCGTGTTCGATGGATTGGTGGGTGGGGCCGTCTTCGCCCAAACCGATCGAGTCGTGGGTGAACACATGGACCACGCGCTGCTTCATCAGGGCGGCCATGCGGATGGCGTTGCGTGAATAGTCAGAGAAGGTGAGGAAGGTGCCGCCGTAGGGGATGAAGCCGCCGTGCAAAGCGATGCCGTTCATGATGGCGGCCATGCCGAATTCGCGCACGCCGTAATTGATGTGGCGACCGCCCAGGCCGTGCTCGTCTTTCACCACATGACCGGCCAGATCGACCCGCAAATTGGGTGTGGACTTGGTGTTGGTCAGGTTCGAGCCGGTGAGGTCGGCGCTGCCGCCGAGCAACTCGGGGATGGCGGCGGTGAAAGCCTCCAGCGCCAATTGGCTGGCCTTGCGGCTAGCCACGGTTTCAGCTTTGGTGTTGGCCGCCACCACCGCGTCCACCACGGTTTGATGGAAGTTTTTCGGCAAGTCGCCGGCCATGCGGCGTTTGAACGCGGTGGCCAAGTCGGGGTGCGCCGCTGCATATGCGGTGAACTGGTGCGTCCAATGGGCTTCAGCTTTGGCGCCTTTGTCTTTGGCGCTCCAGTCGTCGTAGACCTCGGTGGGAATGACGAAGGGGGCGTGGGGCCAATGGATGGCGGCGCGGGTGAGCGCGATTTCGTCAGCGCCCAAGGGCTCGCCATGCGCTTTGGCGGTGTCCACGCGGTTCGGGCTGCCTTGGCCGATGTGGGTTTTGCAGGCGATGAGCGTGGGCTTGTCGGCGCTGTGCTTGGCGATGGCGATGGCGCGGCTGACCGCTTGCACATCGTGGCCGTCCACCGTCACCACGTTCCAGCCGTAGGCTTTGAAACGTGCCGGGGTGTCGTCGATGAACCAAGGCGTGACCTTGCCGTCGATGGAAATGCCGTTGTCGTCGTACAAGGCGATGAGTTTGTTCAGCTTCCAAGCACCGGCCAAGGCGCAGGCCTCGTGGCTGATGCCTTCCATCATGCAACCGTCGCCCATGAACACATAGGTGTGGTGGTTGACGATGTCGTGGCCGGGGCGGTTGAACTCAGACGCCAAGAGTTTTTCGGCCAGCGCCATGCCCACCGCGTTGGTGATGCCTTGGCCCAGCGGGCCGGTGGTGGTTTCCACGCCGGGGGTGATGCCCACTTCGGGGTGACCGGCGGTTTTGCTGTGCAACTGGCGGAAGTTTTTCAGCTCGCTCATGGGCAGGTCGTAGCCGGTGAGGTGCAAGAGCGCGTAAATCAGCATCGAGCCGTGGCCGTTGGACAGCACGAAGCGGTCGCGGTCCGGCCAATGCGGGTGTTGGGGGTTGTGTTTCAGGTGCTCGCCCCACAAAGCCACCGCGATGTCGGCCATGCCCATGGGGGCGCCGGGGTGACCGGAGTTGGCTTGCTGGACCGCATCCATTGCCAGTGCGCGGATGGCACTGGCCATTTGTTGGTGGTTGGCCATGGGAAAGGCTCCGTTCAAAAAAGTGTGGGGGGAGGGTCGGCCATTTTAGCCAGACGCTGGCTACACTCTTTGGCGTGAACAACCCCCCTGAAACAAGCTCTTTGTCCGCTCCTGTTGCTGCACCTCGTGCCGCCGAAGAAGCTGGTTGTCGGGCCCAGGCCATGCTGCTGGCCGCCGGGCGCGGCGAGCGCATGCGCCCCCTCACCGACCACACCCCCAAACCATTGCTCGAAGTGCGAGGCCGCCCCTTGCTCTGGTATCCCTTGCAGGCTCTGGCTTTGGCAGGGGTGCCGTCGGCGGTCATCAACACCGGTTGGCTGGGCGATCAGATCGAACCGGCCTTGGGGTCTGTCTTTTCGCCCACTGTCGCTGGCGTCGGCATGACACCCGCCGCCACCGTGCAACTGCGTTATTCCCACGAGGGGCGCGGCGCAGGCGAAGCGCTGGAAACCGCCGGCGGCATTGTGCGGGCCTTACCGCTGCTGGAGGAGGTGTTTTGGGTGGCGGCAGGCGATGTGTTCGCGCCGGACTTTGCGTTTTCTGCTTTGGACTTTGAGCGCTTCAAAGCCAGCCCGTATTGGGCGCACATTTGGCTGGTGCCCAACCCCGCGCACAACCTGCATGGCGACTTTGGTTTGTCGGCGCAGGGCTTGGCTTTGGACCTCCCGAAACCCCAGGCGGGGTCGCCCGTCTCTGAAAGTGCATCGGCTCAGCCGCCAAGGGCTTTTCCATCAGAGCCATCGCCGCCGCTTTTCACGTTCAGCACCATCGCGCTGTACAAACGCGCTTTCTTTGAAGCCGACTGGTGTCCCATTCCTGCCGGCAACCCGGCGGGCGTGAAAGCGCCCTTGGCCGCCATGCTCAGGGCCGCCATGGACCAAGGCTTGGTCAGCGCGTCTCTATATGAAGGTCTGTGGGTGGACGTGGGCACCCCCGAGCGCTTGGCGCAGCTCAATTAATTGGTTAATTGGGGTCAGATTCCAATTGTTTTTAATTGTTCCGAGAAGGGTGTTTTGGGGCGGCCTCAAAATGCCTTGTTTTGAGGGGGTGGTCAGCAGGGGCTGGGCTTGCAGCCGTTTTCATGATACATAAATTCAAAGTTTCGCTGAAATCTTGTATCACGCGCTGAGAAGAAATCCCGCCAAATTAATTGGAATCTGACCCCCATTTTTAAATTAATTGGAATCTGACCCCCATTTTTAATTGGAATCTGACCCCCATTTTTTTGCTTGAGTTTCTCGTTCTTTTTTCAAGGGCTGTACTTACGCCAACATCTGCCACGCGCGGTTGAAATCCATTTGACAAGTCAACTTAGCGTAGCTACATTAAATGGACATCGCGTTTGACCCCTTCAAAGACCAAGCCAACATCGCCAAGCATGGCCTGTCCCTCGCTCTGGCCCCAGAGCTTGATTGGAGCGCGGCACTGGTTTGGGTGTATGAATGGCAAAACTATGGCGAATTGCGCATGATTGGCTTGGTTCCCAAAAGCCCCAAGCTGTTTTATGTCGCGTTTGTCGATCGCGGAGATGTTCGCCGAATCATCAGCCTGCGCCGCGCCAACCAACGAGAGGCGAATCACTATGTCCACAACACCTGAACGAAGCCGCATCCGCATCCCGACTGCCACCGAGGACCGGGCCATCACAGCCGCCGCGAATGCCGACCCAGAGGCCCAACCGCTCTCAGCACAGCAATTGCGCGACATGGTGCCGCTGCGAACGCTGCGTGGACGCCCCAAGTCGGACCGCAAAAAGATGCTCGTGTCGGTGCGTTACAGCCCGGAAGTGATCGACTATTTCAAATCCACGGGTGAAGGTTGGCAATCGCGCATGGACGGCGTGCTGCGGCAGTATGTTGCGCAACAAGCCAACCGCAGCTGAACAAGCCGCTCCTACAATCCCGCCATGACCTCTGTTTATGCACAACGCCGCGCCGCATTGGCCGCCAAACTCGGCACGGGCGGCGTCGCCATCATCCCGACCGCGCCGGAACGCGCCCGCAACCGCGACAGCGATTTCCCCTACCGCCACGACAGCTACTTTTATTACCTGAGCGGCTTCACCGAGCCGAACGCTTATCTCGTCATCCACGCCAACGGCCAAAGCACCTTGTTTTGCCAACCCAAAGACCTCGAGCGCGAGATTTGGGACGGCATCCGCTTGGGGCCGCAGGCCGCGCCCGCCGCTTTGGGCGTGACCCAAGCCCACTCGGTGAATGACCTCGACAAAGAGCTGCCCAAACTGCTGGAAAACCAAACCACGGTCTGGTTTCCGTTCGCCACCCACGCCGCGCTGACCGCGCAAGTCGATGGCTGGCTCACCAGCGTTCGCGCCCGCGCCCGCATGGGCGTGTCCTGCCCCTCGGCGCAACACGATCTGTGCAATTTGCTCGATGAAATGCGCCTCGTCAAAGACGCGCAAGAACAAGACACCATGCGCCGCGCCGCCCGCATCAGCGCCCACGCCCATGTGCGGGCCATGCAAACCAGCGCCCGCATGTTGCGGGCTGGCCAAGACGTGCGCGAATACCACCTGGACGCCGAGTTGCTGCACGAATTTCGCCAGCACGGCTCGCAGTTCCCCGCCTACACCTCGATCGTCGCCGCTGGCGCGAACGCCTGTGTGCTGCATTACCGCGCCGACGCCGCACCCATCCGAGATGGCGAGTTGGTGCTGATTGACGCTGGCTGCGAGCTTGACGGCTACGCCTCGGACATCACCCGCACCTTTCCCGCCAACGGTGTGTTCAGCGCCGCGCAAAAAGACCTCTACCAAGTGGTGCTGGCCGCGCAACACGCCTCTGCCCAAGCTACCAAAGCGGGTGCGCGTTTCAACGACCCGCACGAAGCAGCATTGCGGGTGTTGTCGCAAGGCCTGCTGGACTTGGGCCTGCTGCAAACCGCCAAGCATGGTTCTCTAGAGGATGTGCTGGAGAAGAAAGCCTATTTCCCGTTTTACATGCACCGCACCAGCCACTGGCTGGGCATGGATGTGCACGACTGCGGCAGTTATGTCGAGCCAGGTGAGGCCAACACCACGCCTGCCAAAGCCGACCCGCTCACCGGTCTGATGGTGCAAGCGCGGCCCAGCCGGGTGCTGCACCCGGGCATGGTGCTCACGCTCGAACCTGGCCTGTATGTGCGCCCCGCTGATGATGTGCCGCAAGCGTTTTGGAACATCGGCATTCGCATCGAAGACGACGCCATCGTCACCGCCACCGGTTGCGAGCTGATCACCCGGGATGTGCCGGTGGAAGTGGCTGAGATCGAAGCCTTGATGCGGGCTTGAGACTGTCTGTTCTTCAAGCCCTGACAAGCTTCAGGCAAAATCGCCCCCCTATGACAAACACACCCTGGCGCTACGGACGTGTCTTGGCCGTTCTTTGGATGGCAGGCTCGTTCAGCCTGTTTGCAACAGCCGAGACCTTGCTGTGGGGCGGCCGCCCCGAGTTCGGCATCGAATTAGAAGAAGAAAAATCACCCGACGGCAGGGGCTTGACCCATTCCATCACCTACATCCCCGCCTTGGTGTTTCCAAACGGCCCGATCAACCGCTTTGACCTGTTGTTGATGGATGAGCGCGAACAAGAAACCACCGACGGCGTGGTGGCCAAAACCAACATCACCAAGGTGGCATTGCGTGTGCGCAAAAACATCCGGTTTGGCGGCGACTGGGGCATGTATGTGCGGGCCTTGGTGGGGCATGCCAACACGCCCAGCGAGCGCTACAACTACGGCTACACCGACCTGGCGCTGCGCTATGGACATAATTTTTTTGGCTTCATTGCGGGTGTGCGGGTGCAACGCAGCTTGGACGGCACGCCCGGCCATGACCGGAACAAATTTCGACTCGGCCCCAGCTTTGACATCGGCGAGCACCACGAGTTGGAATTCCGCTGGATGCGGGCCTGGGATGCCCACACACACGCCCGCGAAAGCGATGCCACCATCCTCGAGTACACCTACAAGTTTTGAAGCCGTTTTTGGAGATTGACCATGCCTGACCGCAAAACGGCGCCGACCGACCACACCAGCCCCGAAGCCCGTGCCGAGTTGCGCCGCGCCGCCCTCGAATACCACGAGTTCCCGATCCCCGGCAAAGTGGCGATTCAAGCCACCAAGCAGTTGGTCAACCAACACGATTTGTCGCTGGCTTATTCACCCGGTGTGGCCGCGCCTTGCGAAGAAATCGTCAAGGACCCGAACAACGCCTACAAGTACACCAGCCGGGGCAATTTGGTGGCCGTCATCACCAACGGCACCGCCGTGCTGGGCTTGGGCGACATTGGTCCACTTGCTGCCAAACCGGTCATGGAAGGCAAGGGCGTGTTGTTCAAAAAGTTCGCTGGCATCGATGTGTTTGACATCGAGGTGAACGAGAAAGACCCGGACAAACTGGTCGACATCATCGCCGCGCTCGAGCCCACCTTTGGGGGCATCAACCTCGAAGACATCAAAGCGCCCGATTGTTTTTATGTCGAGCGCCAACTGCGCAAACGCATGAAGATTCCGGTCTTCCATGACGACCAGCACGGCACCGCCATCGTGGTCGGTGCGGCCATCTTGAATGGCTTGAAAGTGGTGGGCAAAGACATCGCCCAGGTCAAGTTGGTCGCCTCTGGCGCGGGCGCCGCAGCCCTGGCGTGTTTGGGCATGCTGGTCAAGCTGGGCATGCCTTACAAAAACATCTGGGTCACCGACTTGGCAGGCGTGGTTTATGAAGGCCGCACCGAGTTGATGGATGAAGACAAAATCCAGTTCATGCAAAAAACCGATATGCGCACTTTGGCAGAAGTGATTGACGGCGCCGATGTGTTTTTGGGCTTGTCGGCGGGCGGCGTGTTGAAGCCCGAGATGGTGCAAAAAATGGCGGCCAAGCCACTCATCTTGGCGCTGGCCAACCCCACGCCGGAAATCTTGCCCGAAGAAGTGCTGAAGGTGCGCTCTGACGCGATCATGGCCACCGGCCGCACCGACTACCCCAACCAGGTCAACAACGTCCTGTGCTTCCCCTACATCTTCCGTGGTGCCTTGGACGCTGGTGCGTCCACCATCACCTCGGAGATGGAAATCGCCGCCGTGCACGCGATTGCCGAACTCGCGCAAGCCGAGCAAAGCGAGGTGGTCGCCGCCGCCTATGCCGGTGAAACCTTGGCCTTTGGCCCCGAGTACCTGATTCCCAAACCGTTTGACCCGCGCTTGATGATGAAGATCGCGCCGGCAGTGGTGCAAGCCGCGATCGCCAGCGGTGTGGCGCAGCGCCCGATCACCGACATGGACGCTTACCGCGAAAAGTTGCAGTCGCTGGTGTATGCCTCCGGCTCGGCCATGAAGCCGGTTTTTGCAGCTGCCAAGCGCGGCAGCAAAAAACGCATTTGCTTTGCCGAGGGCGAAGACGAACGGGTGTTGCGTGCCGCGCAAATCGTGCTGGACGAAGGCTTGGCCAAACCCATTTTGATTGGTCGCCCGGCCATCATCAGCCAGCGCATCGAACGCTTTGGCCTGCGCCTGAGCGAAGGCAAAGATTACCAAGTGGTGAACGTGGAAGACGACCACCGTTACCGTGATTTTTGGCAGACCTACCACCAACTCACAGAGCGCAAAGGCGTCACCGCCCAACTCGCCAAGATCGACATGCGCAGACGCCTGTCGCTGATTGGCGCGATGATGGTGCACAAGGGCGAAGCCGATGGTTTGATTTGCGGCACCTGGTCCACCCCCGACTCGCACTTGCACTACATCGACCAAGTGATTGGCCTGCGCCCGGGTGTCAGCACTTATGCCTGCATGAATGCCTTGTTGCTGCCCGACCGCCAAGTGTTTTTGGTGGACACCCACATCAATTACGACCCCAGCGCCGAGCAATTGGCCGAAATCACCATCATGGCCGCCGAGGAAATGAAACGCTTTGGTGTCGAGCCGCGTGCCGCTTTGCTGTCGCACTCGAATTTCGGCAGCAGCAACCAGCCCACCGCCGTGAAAATGCGCCAAGCCCTGGCCCTGATCCAGCGCCAAGCGCCCTGGCTGGAAGTGGACGGCGAAATGCACGGCGATGTGGCGATTGACACACCTGCACGCAAGGCCCTGATGCCCAACAGCAGCTTGTTGTCTGATGCGAATTTGCTGGTTTTGCCAAATTTAGACGCGGCCAACATCACCTACAACCTGCTGAAAACCGCGGCCGGCGGCAATATCGCCATCGGTCCGGTGTTGCTGGGGGCCGCCAAACCGGTGCAAATCCTCACCGCCAGCACCACGGTACGTCGGATTGTGAACATGACCGCTATCACCGTTGCCGACATCAATGCAATAAGGTAGATTGTTTTGGCGCTAGTGTGCGCCAACATTTTTTCAAATTTTGACCCTTCGCCGAACACAGGTGAGATGCACAGCCCTTGCCAAAAACCCGTCCTTGGCCAATAATAGCCAGATTGTTTTTTCGGGTTAACCCTTGGCCTCTGTGTTTGTCACAGGCCATTTTTTAGGAATACTGTGGCGATGGACATGCCTCTACGTACGGTCAAAACCAATATCGTTCAGTCGATCCGCGCTTTCCGCGTGGCCGATTTGCAAGACGCCGCGGCCCAACTGGGCCAGCACTTCTTGTATGCCAACCTGGCTTCTGCGCAAAGCAAGCAAGACATTTTGGACATGACGGCTCAGCAGTTCATCTTCCCCGCCCAGTCCAGCAAAAACTTCGACACCTTGTTCGACAGCATGAGCGACGCTTTGTACAAGTCGGGCACCCAGCCTGGTTTTGTGGTGGTGTTGGAGCACATCCCCGCCCATGCCAAATTTGACAAAGAGGCCCGCGAACAATTGCTGGACGTGTTCCGCGAAGCCGCCGAGTTCTGGGCCGAGCGCAAAGTAACTTTCCGCTGCTTCTACTCTTTCTCGGTCGCGCGTGCCGCCGCTGGCGAACGTGCCACTGACGTCGCAGAAGCCCATGGCATCGACTTGGGTGACGGTGAAAAAATGCCCACCGACAAATTGGTCGACGTCTCGCCCTTGGCACTGCGCATGAGCAGCCCATTCAACGCCGGGTATTGGCTCACAGCAGCCTGATTTTTCAAGAGCGCTGCATCACCAAGCCCCGCACTGCGGGGCTTTTTTCATGGCGTTCGAGCCCTTGAGGTTCAAACTGACACAGCTGTCGTCAGGGCCTGGCTGATGACACCGCCCCCCAAACACACCTCACCGTCATACAACACGGCCGACTGACCGGGCGTCACCGCCCATTGGTCTTGTGGGAAATTCAGTTGCATTTGCGCGTCGGGCCAACTCAAGGTGCACGCCGCGTCTTGTTGGCGGTAGCGGGTTTTGGCGAAGTAGCTGCCTGCTGCAGGTGGTGCACCCGCAATCCAACTCAGGTCGTCGGCGTGGAGTTGCGGTGACAACAGCCACGGGTGCTCATGGCCTTGCACCACCCACAAGGTGTTGCTCGCCATGTCTTTGCGGGCCACAAACCAGGGAACGTGTTCGCCACCGCCGCGCTGTGCACCCTTTTCTTTGATGCCGCCAATGCCCAAGCCTTGGCGTTGCCCCAAGGTGTAAAAACTCAAGCCCTGGTGTTGGCCAATCACGCGGCCTGTATCGGATTTGATCGGGCCTGGCGCTTTGGCGATGTAGCGGTTTAAAAACTCGCGAAAGGGTCGCTCGCCGATGAAGCAAATGCCGGTCGAGTCTTTTTTACGCGCATTGGGCAAACCGGCCACATCCGCCAATCGGCGCACTTCGGTTTTTTCAATCTCGCCGACTGGAAACAAAGTTTGCGACAACTGCGCTTGGCTCAAGCGGTGCAAAAAATAACTTTGGTCTTTGCTGTTGTCCACGCCTTTGAGCAACTCGTACAAACCACTGCGGCTGTTGTGGCGCACACGGGCGTAATGGCCTGTTGCGATTTTGTCGGCGCCCAAGGCAAACGCGTGGTCGAGGAAGGCTTTGAATTTGATCTCGGCATTGCACAAGATGTCCGGGTTGGGCGTGCGACCGGCTTGGTATTCGCGCAAGAACTCGGCGAAGACGCGGTCCTTGTAGTCGGCAGCGAAATTCACATGCTCGATCTCGATGCCGATCACATCGGCCACGGCCGCCGCGTCGATGAAATCTTGTTTGGTCGAGCAGTACTCGTCGTCATCGTCATCTTCCCAGTTCTTCATGAAGATGCCGATCACCTCGTGGCCTTGTTGCTTGAGCAAGAGCGCACTCACCGCCGAGTCCACGCCGCCACTCAGGCCCACCACGATCCGCTGCTTTTTACTCATGCGGGGATTATCGACGCCCATGCGAGAGGCGTCGCCTCATGCGCGAACTCAGTTGGCGAAAGCCGCAATGCCGGTGATGGCCCGCCCCAGGATGAGCGCATGGATGTCGTGCGTGCCTTCATAGGTGTTGACCACCTCCAGGTTCACCAAATGCCGCGCCACACCAAACTCGTCGCTGATGCCGTTGCCGCCCATCATGTCACGTGCCATGCGGGCGATGTCCAGCGCCTTGCCACAGGAATTGCGTTTCAAAATGGAGGTGATTTCCACCGACGCCGTGCCTTCGTCTTTCATGCGACCCAAACGCAAACAGCCTTGCAGCCCGAGAGAGATTTCGGTTTGCATGTCGGCCAATTTTTTCTGAATGAGTTGGTTAGCGGCCAATGGGCGGCCAAACTGTTGGCGGTCCAAGGTGTACTGGCGAGCCCGGTGAAAACAATCTTCGGCCGCACCCAAGGCACCCCAGGCGATGCCGTAGCGGGCGCTGTTCAAGCAGGTGAACGGGCCCTTCAAGCCTTGCACCTCGGGGAAGGCGTTGTCTTCCGGCACGAACACGTTGTCCATCACGATCTCGCCCGTGATGGAAGCCCGCAAACCCACCTTGCTGTGGATGGCAGGCGCAGTCAAACCGGCCATGCTTTTTTCCAAGATGAAGCCGCGAATGGGGCCGACCGCACCGGACGCGCTGACCTCTTTGGCCCACACCACAAACACGTCGGCGATGGGCGAGTTGGAGATCCACATTTTGTTGCCGCTGAGCTTGTAGCCGCCATTCACTTTGTGGGCGCGGCTGGCCATGCTGGCCGGGTCCGAGCCGTGGTCAGGTTCGGTCAAGCCAAAGCAACCAATCCATTCGCCAGTGGCCAATTTGGGCAGGAATTTTTGGCGCTGCGCTTCGGTGCCGAATTCGAAAATCGGCGTCATCACCAAGGACGACTGCACGCTCATCATCGAGCGGTAACCAGAGTCCACACGCTCGACTTCGCGGGCGATCAAGCCATAGGCCACATAGCTCAGGCCCGGGCCGCCGTACTCGGTGGGGATGGTTGGGCCAATCAAACCCAGCGCACCCATTTCGCGAAAAATAGCGACGTCGGTTTTCTCGTGCCGAAAGGCTTCGGTCACGCGCGGCAAGAGTTTGTCTTGGCAGTAGGCAGCCGCGGCCTCGCGAATCATGCGCTCGTCTTCAGTCAGTTGCTGGTCGAGCAGGAACGGGTCGTCCCAGTGGAATGCGGTCTTGGCCATGAATACTCCGGTTGTCTGTGCGCTGGTCAAACAGAGATGTTAAACGGCTTGGCTTGGTGGTGGATTTGCGAAAGTTTGGGATGGGGATATTTGGCAGCGCAGGCTTTGCGCCTTGGTGGAATGCAAAGTGCCGACCATGAACAACCTCCGCTTCAGGCCGCAATCTCAAGCCTTGCTTGCCAAATGCCTCTGCGCCATCGCCACATACCAATCCAAGCAACCGGGGTTGGCCATGGCGTCTTTGTTCAGCACTTTTTCCAGCGGCTGGCCCAGCATCAGTTTCTTGATCGGCAGCTCTTGTTTTTTGCCCGACAAGGTGCGCGGAATTTCGGCCACTTGAAACATGTCGTCCGGTAAAAACCGCGGGCTGAGCGCAGTGCGAATCGCCGCGTTCAAACGACCGCGCAAGTCGTCGTCCAGTTGCAAGCCATCGCGCAGCACCACAAACAAGGGCATGTAACTGTCTTTACCCAAATACTCCAGGTCCACCACCATGCTGTCCAACACCTCGGGCAAGGCTTCGACCGCGCTGTACAACTCGCTGGTGCCCATGCGCAAACCGTGGCGGTTGATGGTGGCGTCGCTGCGGCCATAAATGATGGCGCGGCCCTCGGGCGTGATCTTGAGCCAATCGCCATGCCGCCACACTGGGCCTGCCTCGGCGGGCAAATCGCCGCCGCCAGGCTGACGGCCGACACCCGCGGGATAGGTGTCGAAGTAGCTGCCCAAATAACGTTGGTTGTCTTTGTCGCCCCAGAAAAAGGGCGGCATGCAGGGCAGGGGCTGGGTCACCACCAGCTCGCCCACTTCATCCATCACCGGTTGGCCTTGTTCGTTGAAGGCCTGCACCGACACGCCCAACATGCGGCATTGCATCTCACCTGGCACCATCGGCAATTCGCGATGGCCACCCACATACGCGCCAGCATCGGTGCCACCGGAAATATTGCACCACCAAATATCGGGGCGCTGCACGCCTGCTTTGGCATACACCTGCTGGAACTGCGCCGTGCCCCATTGCTGCACCTCGGGGCTCAAGGGCGAACCGGTGGCCCCCAAGGCGCGGATTTGCTGCAAGCCGGGGATGCTGCCGAGGTCCACGCCCGCTTTCATGCAGTTGCTATAGAAAGCCGCGCCGCCGCCAAAAAACGTCACCTTTTCTTGTGCGGCATAGCGCCACAACACGCCCCAATCGGGTTTGTCTTTGGAGCCGCCGGGGTTGCCGTCGTAAATGACGCAGGTGGTGCCGCTGAGCAAACCGCTCAGCTGCGCGTTCCACATGACCCAACCGGTGGAGCTGTACCAAATGAAGCGCTCTCCCCAAGAGTTGGGCTCGTAACTGCAGGCCACGTCGTAGTGCAGGTTTTTGTGGGTCATGCCATTGACCAGCGTGCCGCCGTGGTCGTGCACCAAGGGTTTGGGCAGGCCGGTGGTGCCACTCGAATACACAATCCACAAGGGGTGGTTGAACGGCATCCACTGCGGCGCAAAAGCTTGGGTGGCGGCGTCATGGCGCTGCATCACCGTGGCCCAATCGGTGCTGTCAGCCAAGGCGGCTTGACCGCCCAGGTTCTGCAACAAGACCACGTGTTCGACGCTGGGCAGGGCGGCACGCAGTTCATTCACCACGCTGATGCGCTCGTGGTCTTTGCCGCCGTAGGTGACGCCATCGACCCCTATCAACACCTTGGGCGTGATTTGTTTGAACCGGTCCACCACGGCGTTGGTGCCCATGTCGGGCGCGCACACGCTCCAAATGCCGCCGACACTCACCACCGCCAAAAACGCCACCATGGTTTCAGGGATGTTGGGCAGGTAGGCGGCGACTCGGTCGCCGGGTTGCACACCTTGGGCTTGCAAATGCAGCGCCAGCGCCGCCACTTGGCGTTTCAACTCGGGCCACGACAGTTCGCGGCGTTGGCCACGCTCATTGTTGCTGATGATGGCGGGCATGCCCGCCGCGTGCGCCGCATCCACATGGCGCAGCACTTGTTGGGCGTAGTTCACTTGGGCCCCCACAAACCATCGCGCACCCGGCATGACATTGCGCTCGAGCACCACGCTGTGCGGTGTCGGTGACTGCAAGTCCAGGTAGTCCCAAGCGGATTGCCAAAAGTCTTCGAGGTGCGTGACCGACCAATGCCACAAGGCGGGGTAATCGTCGAAATGCAAACCGCGCTCCTTGGCCAGCCATTGCTGGTAGAGGCGGAGTTGCGGCACAAAAGGGGGGTGGGGGTGGGAGACGTTCATGTTGTTGAGGTTATCAGTCTTGCCAGGCCATGCACCTGCGCATTGCCCATAAGATGCGGACTGATTTTTCACAGGCGACCCCATGGCCATTTGGACCAAACCCATCAGCATTCAAATCCTCACCGAAAGCCATTACCAAACGGCCTGCGAAAGCCTGGGCATGGAGTTTCTCGAAGTTGGCCCCGATTTCATTCGCGGGCGCCTGCCGGTGGACCACCGCACCCGCCAACCGTATGGCGTGATCCATGGTGGTGCCAGCGTAGTTTTGGCCGAAACCCTGGGTTCTTGCGGCGCTTTTTACTCTTGCCCGGTGGATCACCGTGCCGTGGGTTTGGACATCAACGCCAATCACATCCGCGGTGTGGCCAGCGGTTGGGTCACGGGCATCGCGCGGCCCGTGCACATCGGGCGCAGCACCCAGGTCTGGCAGATCGACATGACGGATGACGAAGGCCGCATCAGCTGCGTGTCGCGCCTGACCATGTCGGTGTTGGCGCCGCGTTCAAGGGACACCACATGACCCCTGACTTGGTCATGCCCTTGCGCCGTGCAGCTGCCCTTGGTTGGCTGCTGGCCTGGGGTTTGGTTGTTGGCTACTTTTTCTTGACGAACCCCGGGGCCCGGGCCAACACCCCACAACCCGCGAGTATCCAAGGGACGCCGTCCTTGCCAGCCGACCTGAACAAGCTGGACCAAGCGCTGGTGTTTCGAGCCCAATCTCGTTTTTCGCTTTGGGGCTTTGATGTGTATGACGCCAGCTTGTGGACCGCGCCTGATTTCAACCCCGCCTTCTCTGAAAACCAAAGCTTGGCCTTGGAGTTGCGCTACCTGCGGGACTTTTCCGGGCAAGACATTGCCAAACGCACTGTGCAGGAAATGCGCGGCTTGGCAAGCTTTGGCAAGTCGCAAGAACAAACATGGATGAAGGAAATGCAGCGGGTTTTTCCAAATGTGAGCAAAGGCGATCGCTTGCTTGGCGTGCACCGCGTGGGTCAATCCGCTGCGTTTTGGCACAACGGAAAGCCTGTGGGTGAAATCGCCGATGCCGAATTTGCGCGGCTTTTTTTCGGTATCTGGCTGTCGCCCAAAACCTCCGCCCCGACTTTGCGCCAAGCCTTGATTGGCAGCAAGCCTTAAATTGAGCCTTCAGCCGCCCCAGAAGCCATGCGCTCGCTTTTCCAATACACATCGTCCCCGCCATCCATGCGGTTGAGCACCCGCGCCAGCACAAACATCAGGTCGGACAAGCGGTTCAAATACTGACGCGGCGTGTCGTTCAGCGCCTCTTCCGCGCCCAGCGCCACCACCGCGCGTTCGGCGCGACGGGCCACGGTGCGGCAAACATGGGCCAATGAAGCCGCGCGGCTGCCCGCCGGCAGAATGAACTCTTGCAGCTTGGGCAAGGCGGCGTTGTGGTCGGCCAAGGCATGGTCCAGGGCCAACACCGCGTCGGCTTTGAGCAATTCAAAGCCCGGAATGCTCAGCTCGCCACCCAAGTTGAACAACTGGTGCTGCACTTCCACCAGCAAGCTGCGCACACCGTCGGGCAGGGTTTCACACAGCAGCACGCCGATGTGGGAATTGAGTTCGTCCACCTCGCCCATGGCGTGGACCCGCAAACTGTTTTTGCTGACCCGGCGGTTGTCGCCCAAGCCGGTGGTGCCGTCGTCGCCGGTGCGGGTGGCGATTTGTGTGAGTCGGTTGCCCATGTGTTTTTCCTGTTGATGCGGCATTCTCTCAGGCACCAGCGAACCCCTGTCGCCGCCTCAGATCACCCCTAAAAACACCGCGAGCGCGCGATCGACGTATTGCATTTCTTCGCGGCTCAAGTGCCCAAGCACTGGCCCCAAGCGGGCACGCGACACGGTTTGCGATTTGTCCACCATGATTTGCGAGTCTTTTCGCAAACCGTTGCGCGTATTGGCAGGCAGATTCAGGCGAAACAAAGGCGTGTCCACCGGCTCGCTGGTGATGGGCAATAACGTGATGCTGGGGTGGTCTTGAAACAAATCCGATTGAATGACCAGCGCGGGGCGGGGCTTGCCAAAATCCCCCTGCAATGCGACCGTGATGACATCGCCGCGCTTCACACCCAGCTTGGGGTCAATGCGGCAGCGGCTTCGGCCCAAGCGATGGCTTGCGCCTCGTGCGGGTCTTTCGCCAATAAGCGCGATTGACGCTGGCACTCTTGGGCGAATGCGGCGTTGCGGGTATCGGGCACCCAGATTTGCACCGGCCGCAAGCCATTGGCGCGCAAGGCATCGCGGTGTTTTTGCACCCTGGAGGCGCTGGAAGCGGTCATGGTGGGCTCCTGATTTGTTACATGAAACATGCTAAATCAACTGCGCTGTTTGTTCAAGGCCTTGGTGAATGGATCACGCACCATCAGTCCCCTGAAATGGGTTTGTCCGATTCAGCGTGTCTGTGTTTGAACAGACGCCAGATGGCTGGTGCAGGCCGAATGTCACCCTCAAGACCCTGTGATATTGAATTTTGTTCCTAGAATGCGCCTTCTAGGAGACTTGCCATGAACGCACCCAGCACCGTCCAGCACCTGATGCCCACCATCGCCCAACGCGAGGTGCCGCAAGCCTTGCTGGACGCTTTGAAGCAGCACTTTGGCGAGCGCTGTTCCACCGCCTTGGTGGTGCGCGAACAGCATGGCCGTGACGAGTCCGCCTACACCACGGTGCCCCCGCCCGCAGCGGTGGTGTTTGCTGAAAGCACGGCCGATGTATCTAAAGCGGTGGCCCTGGCCGCAGCGCACGATGTGCCGGTGATTCCCTTTGGTGTCGGCTCTTCTTTGGAAGGCCATTTGCTGGCGGTGCAAGGCGGCATCAGCATCGACGTGTCCCGCATGAACAAGGTGTTGGCCATCAACGCTGAAGACCTGACCGTGACCGTGCAACCCGGCGTCACGCGGAAACAACTCAACGAAGAGATCAAAAGCACGGGCTTGTTTTTCCCGATCGACCCCGGTGCAGACGCCAGCATTGGCGGCATGAGCGCGACCCGCGCCAGCGGCACGAACGCGGTGCGCTACGGCACCATGCGTGAAAACGTGCTGGGTCTGGAAGTAGTCACCGCCAGCGGTGAAGTGATTCGCACCGGCACCCGCGCCCGCAAGTCCTCGGCGGGTTACGACCTGACGCGTTTGATGGTGGGCAGCGAAGGCACCTTGGGCGTGATCACCGAAGTCACGTTGAAGCTCTACCCACTGCCTGAAGCGGTGTCGGCGGCCACCTGCTCCTTCCCCAGCATCGAAGCGGCGGTGCGCACCACGATTCAAATCATCCAAATGGGCATCCCGATTGCCCGCGTGGAATTGATCGATGCGAACGCGGTGCGCATGGTGAACAACTACTCCAAATTGGGCCTGCCCGAACAACCCATGCTGCTGATGGAGTTCCACGGCTCACCCGCCAGCGTGAAAGAGCAGGCCGAAACCGTGCAAGAGATTGCCGCCGACCATGCGGGCCATGCGTTTGAATGGGCCACCACGCCCGAGGAACGCACCCGCTTGTGGACCGCGCGGCACAACACCTACTTTGCCGGTATCCAAAGCCGCCCGGGTTGCCGCGCCATCAGCACCGACACCTGTGTGCCCATCTCGCGCTTGGCCGATTGCTTGCTCGATTCAGTGGCCGAAGTCGACGCCTCGGGCATCCCGTATTTCCTGGTCGGCCACGTGGGCGATGGCAATTTCCACTTTGGTTATTTGATCGACCCCGACAGCGCAGAAGAACGCGCCACCGCCGAGGAACTCAACCACAAGTTGGTGGCACGTGCCCTGGCTTTGGAAGGCACCTGCACCGGCGAGCACGGCATTGGTTTGCACAAAATGGATTTCTTGGTCGCCGAAACCGGCGCGGGCGCCGTGAACATGATGCGCAGCATCAAACACGCCTTGGACCCAAAGAACATCATGAACCCCGGCAAAGTGTTCTTGTACTAAACCGCTCGCGCTACAACCAGCCGACCCCAGCCAAGGTCGCTGGCGTAGCGAACGTTGCCGCGTATCAAAGCTCACGCACCATTGGCACCGCGTTCAATCACCACCGTGCTGTCAAGCAAACCACTCGAGTGGTTCAAGTCGGACTGCGAAATCAGCACCGACAAATCAGCGCCCTTGAGTTGGTGCAGCACCTCAGAAATACGCATGGACAAGGCCGGTGCCACGCCTTCAAAGGGCTCGTCCAACAACAACAAACGCGTGCCCACCGCCAAAGCCCGGCCCAGCGCCACCAATTTTTGCTGACCGCCCGAGAGCAACAAGGCACGACGCTGCGCCATGTCTTGCAGCTCGGGCAGCACTTGGTAGACAAAGTTCATGCGCTCTTGCAGCTGCAAGGTTTTGCTGACCCATAAAGGGATGAGCATGTTTTCTTCGACCGTGAGCTCGGGCACCAAGCCACGGTCTTCCGGCATGTAGCCGATGCCCAAACCAGCGCGGGCCTCGGGCGGCAAGGCGCTCAACGGTTGGCCATCAAAATGAATTTGCCCTTGGCGCAACGGCAAGTGCCCCATGATGCTGCGCAGGGTGCTGGTTTTGCCCGCGCCATTGCGCCCGACCAAACCCACCATGTGGCCGGTGGGCACTTGCATGGAAAAGCCACGCAGCACTTGGGCCGAGGCAATGTCCACATGCAGATCTTGCAACTCAAGCATCGCGTTCACCTGTGACGTAACGGCGCACATCGGCATTGGCCAGCGCCACCGCGGGCACATCGTCGGCAATGATGCGGCCACTGTAAAAAGCAATCACGCGTTGGCAGTATCGGCTGACGATGTCCATGTCGTGCTCGACAAACAAGGCGGTGAGGGCTTGACCCTCCAGGGCCTGCATCACCGTGTCCATCATTGGAAACTTTTCTTCGGCCGCCACACCGCTGGTGGGCTCGTCCAGCAACAAGAGTTTGGGCGAGCCCATCATGGCCAACGCAATGTCCACCAACTTGCGCACACCGCCTGGCAACTCGGCCACCAAGCGATGGCGATGTATCAGCAAATTGAAGCGTTGCAACACGGCCTCGGCGCGATCGCGTGAGGCCGCGCTGTGCGCGGGCCGCCACCAAGAGAGTTGGTTGTCGTGCGTGGTTTGCGCGACCAACATGTTGTCCAGCACACTCATGCTGGCGTAAAGCTGTGGGATTTGAAACGACCGCGCCACACCCAAGCGGGTGATGTCGCGCGGCGTCATGCCAATGATGTTTTGCCCATCCAAGGCAATTTGTCCGGCGTCGGGTTGGATGTAGCCGGTGATCATGTTCACAAAGGTGGTTTTGCCCGCGCCGTTGCTGCCAATCAGGCTGATGCGTTCACCCGCTTGGATGTTGATGTCCAGGTCTTGGGCCGCGACCACCGCACCAAACTTTTTTTGCACGCCTTGTGCACTCAGCAGCCAGCTCATGACGCGTCCTCCGGCGATTTGCTGCGCCACAGCGAGCCCAGGCCTTGCGGCAAAAAGCGAATCACCAAGAGCAAAAACAAACCGAGTGCGAACTGCCAGGTGGTGGGGAAATAAGCGCTGGAAAACGAGCGCACCACCTCCAACACCGCCGACGACAACATGACGGCCAAGACACTGTGGCTGCCCGCCAAGATGGCGACAAACACATACTCGCCCGAGGTGGTCCAGTAGCTGAAGTTGGGGTCGATGTGGCCCAGCGCCATCACCGCCAACGCGCCGCCCATGCCCGCCAAAAACGCGGCCACGACAAAATTGATGGCCATGGTTTGCGCTACCGACCCGCCCATGTACTCGACCCGCAATTCGTTGTCGCGGATGGCGCGTGTGACCAAGCCCCGCGTGGAGGCGAAAAACACCTTCGCCCAAACCAGCGACACGGCAGCAAAACACAGGGTGACCGCCAGCAAGGTGTAGCTGACCGCCGCATCCGGGAGCGCTTGACCCAGCAACGTGACGCGGCCCATGTTGATGCCATCGGAGCCGCCCAAGGATTCTGTTTTCACCAAAATGCCATAACCGACCATGGAGAGCGCCAAGGTGAGCATGGAGAAAAAGATGCCACGGTACCGCGCCAACAAGGGCGCAAACGGGGCAGTGATCAGCATGGCGCAGACACCCCCCAACAAGGGCAACAGCAGCGCGTCGGTCCATTGGAAATGCTCAAACACCAAGGCCGCGGTGTAGCCGCCCAAAGCCGCCATCAGGCCTTGACCAAAGGCCACGACACCGCCGCGCATCAAGATGACCAAGCCCAGCGACACCAAGCCATTGGCCATCGCCATGGTCAACATGAACTGCAGCCACTTGGGCAGGAAAAAACCTGCGCCCAAACAGCCGAGCAAGACCACCAATGCAGTGAACAAGAGTTTGCCCATGGCTTAAATCTTTCGGGCTTGGATGCGCTGGAACAAGCCTTCTGGTCTGAACATCAAGACCAGTGCCATGACCACATAGACCGAAAACAACTCGGCCACTGGCATCAGGTGCACCGCCATGGCGCGGGCCAAGCCGACAATGAGCGCACCAATGGCCGCGCCTTCGATGCTGCCCAAGCCGCCGATGATGACCACCGCAAACGAGATGATGATGACGCCGACCGATACGCCCGGTTGCACCGAGATCATGGGCGCGGTGAACGCGCCGCCGAGTGCGGCCAAAAAGATGCCAATGGCGAAGGCCACCATGTAAACACGCGACACCTTGATACCCATGCTGGAGGCGATTTCGGGGCTGTGGATCACGGCGGTCACGATCTTGCCAAAACGGGTGCGGTTCAAGCCCCACCAGACCAGGCCACCGACCAACACCGCCAAGGCCACCAGCAGCAGGTCGTAACCCACATAGCTTTGGCTGCCCATGTCGATGTTGCCAAACAGGGCATAGGGTTCGGACACGTAGTAGGGGTTGGCGCCCCAAATCAGTTTGGTGATGTCTTCCAACATCAGGAACATGGCGTAGGTGACCAGCACCAACAGCACTTCATCCCGGCCGTAAAAAAACCGCAGCAAGCCGCGCTCGGTGAGGGGTGCGACCAAAGCAGCCAACACCACCGCGGCCAACAACATGGCCAGCAAGGAGAAATACGGCGGCAGGTTCCAGTCGGTGGCCAAGGCCACGGCTGAAGCGGCCATATAGGCCCCCAGCGCGTAAAAACTGCCGTGGGCGATGTTCAAAATTTTGAGCACGCCAAACACCAGCGTGAGGCCCAAAGCCACGATGAACAGCCAGGAGGCATAGCTCAGGCCATCCACCAAAATCGTCAATGCCAGTTGCATAAAGAGATGATCAGTTGGAGATGTGGCTGCTTATTTGCACTTGGCACCGGCAAAACCCGACTTCAACCAGTCTTCGGATTTCACATTCAGCGGCGGGTTCACGCATTCCGCGTCAAAGCGTTGGATGTCTTCGAGCAGGACCATTTTTTTCTGTTCATTCCATTTGGTGCGGCCAATCGCCGCGTCTTGGATGGCTTGTTGGCCATTGGAGAGCGCCATGCGGATTTTGCCGGCCGGTGACATCCATTCGCTGCCACGCAAAGAAGCAGCCAGCATTTCGGTGCTGGGCTTTTTACCGTTGTTTTGCGCCATGGCTTTTTCAGCGGCGAGCTTCAAGCCCATGAGGGCTTGCGCCATGCGGTAGGGGGCTTGCACCGGGTAGACGTTGTAGGCCTTGCTGTAGGTGTCCCACCACCAGGTGTTCAGGGGTGAAGGTGGGGCCATCAAACCATAAGCACCGCGCGCACCCAAGATAGTGCCGTCGGGCATTTTCTGTCCCAGGCCGGGCAACACATGGTCACCGGCGCTCAACACGACTTGCGATTTTTTGAACAAGCCGCGTGGCCCGGCTTGCAAGATGAAGGCTTGCAAGTCGCCACCCCACAAACTGGAGTGGGTCAGGTCTGCCGGTTTGGACATGAGGGCTGAAATTTCGGTGCCGTATTGGCCCGCGCCAAACTTGGGCAACTGGTCCACCCCGGACTTGGCGTCCGGATAGAGATTGGCCATGGACAAAATAAAGTCTTTGCGGGAGTCTTGACCCCAAGCGTAGTCTTGGTTGATCAGGTTGAAGTTTTTCACTGGCACTTTGCGGGCTTTCAAGTACCGCGCCAAGGCCACGTTGTCCATGGTGGCATGGGCCGCCGTGCGAAACACATAGCGAAAGTTGTTGTCTTCGAAAATACGCGGTGTGCCGCAGTCATAGAGGATGAGGAATTTTTTCAGCCCTTCAGCCACGGGGGCCACCGCCAAGCAGTCGCCCGAGCCCACATAGCCGACCACCACATCCACTTTCTCGCGCTCATACAAGTTGCGCAACTCTTGCACTTGTTTGGTCGCACCACCGGCCTCGTCCACATACACGACTTCGATGGGCATGCCGCCAATGCCTGGCTTGTTGTAGGGGGCGGGCGCCTGGCCTTTGTTGAAGGCTTCGATCAAGACCTTGGCACCGTTGACCGCAGGAATGCCAAAACTCTCTGCCGCTTGGCCCGATAAAAAGCTGACGATACCGATCTTGAAGGTTTCTTGGGCGTGGCCCACGCTGCCCATGAGGCCCAAGGCCAGCACGGCGGCGCTGTGACGCCAAAAACGACGAGCGGGAAAGTTCATGAAAAAAGCTCCTGAATAGCGATGGTCTGGTGCAAATGGTTGGCTGGCAAGCCGCCAACTTTACAAGCTGTAAGGATACCCCGCGCCGCCTGCGGGCTTGGGCGGTGTAAACACTAGCCGCGCAATTTCTCGATCAAGCCATTCAAGGCGTCGAGCGAACCAAAGTCGATGGCGATCTCGCCCATCTGCTCCACGCGGCCATTGCGCTTGACTTGTTTTTTCACACGGATTTCCACTTGGGCGGTCAGCAAGTCGGACAACTCTTCTTCCAAACGTTTCAAGTCGCGGGCTTTTTCTTTTTTGGGTTTTTGCGTCACCAATGAAAAATCGGCGCCGATTTTTTTCACCAAACTTTCGGCCTCGCGCACCGACATTTTTTTCGCCGCGATTTGGTTCGCCGCGGTGATTTGCGCGGCCCGGTCCAGGCTCAGCAAGGCGCGTGCATGGCCCATGTCGAGGTCGCCCGCCATCAGCATGGTTTGCACCGGCTCGGCCAAGTTCAAGAGGCGCAGCAAATTGCTAGCGGCACTGCGCGAGCGGCCCACCGACTGCGCGGCTTGTTCGTGGGTCAGGCCAAATTCTTTGATCAGGCGCTGCATGCCCTGCGCTTCTTCCAGCGGGTTCAGGTCTTCGCGCTGCATGTTTTCAATCAGCGCCATGGCGGCGGCCGCTTGGTCGGGCACGTCGCGCACCAGCACCGGCACCTCGCTCAAACCGGCGAGTTTGGAGGCACGGAAACGCCGCTCGCCCGCGATGATTTCGTACTTGCCAGCGTTCTCGCCGCTGGCCAACAGGCGCACCAGAATGGGTTGCATCACGCCTTGCGCCTTGATGCTTTCGGCCAGTTCGTACAACGCGCCCTCGTCCATGCGGGTGCGCGGCTGGTAGATACCGGCCACCATTTGGTCCAGGTTCAAGGTGGCAGGAGGGCGTTCACTCTCGGCCAATTGCACAGATTCATTGGCTGTGGGGCCAAGCAATGCTTCCAGGCCGCGGCCCAAGCCTTTGATTTTTTTGGTTGCCATGGGGTTCTCTTCAAAGCGGCTCAGCCGCTGTCATTAAAAGTTTTTGAATCGTTCGGTGAGTTCTTTGGCGAAGTCGATGAAGGCCTGGCTGCCTTTGGCGGCCGGATCAAACACCACGCCGGGCAAACCGTAGCTGGGCGCTTCGGCCAAACGCACGTTGCGGGGAATCAGGGTGTTGAACACCTTGTCGCCAAAGTGGGACTTCAATTGGTCGCTCACCTGTTGTTGCAAGGTGATGCGCGGGTCGAACATGACGCGCAACAAGCCAATGATTTTCAGGTCGTTGTTCAGGTTGGCGTGCACCTGTTTGATGGTGTTGACCAAGTCGGTCAGGCCTTCCAAGGCGAAATACTCGCACTGCATCGGCACGATCACGCCATGCGCTGCGCACAGGCCGTTCAAGGTCAGCATGGAGAGCGACGGCGGGCAATCGATCAGCACCACGTCGTAATCGTTGTTCACTTTGGCCAGCGCCACTTTCAAACGTTTTTCGCGCAACTCCAGGTTCACCAACTCGACCTCGGCACCGGCCAAATCCCGGTTCGCACCCAGCACATGGTAGGTAGGCAGACCCGGCTTGGCAGCGGCTTCGCCCCACACACTGGGGGTACGGGCCTGCGCGATGTCGGTCTCACCCAGCAGCACGTCATAAACCGAGTGCTTGAGTTGGCGCTTGTCCACGCCCGAGCCCATGGTGGCATTGCCCTGCGGGTCCAGGTCGACCATCAAGACGCGCTGGCCGATGGCGGCCAAGGCTGCGGCCAGGTTGATGGTGGTGGTGGTTTTGCCGACCCCACCTTTTTGATTGGCGACACAAAAGATTTTCGTCATGTTTGTTTACTTCTGAAAAATGAGACGCAGGCCAAAGCCGACCAAGACCACGCCAGCGAGTTTTTGCAACCACGGCCCGAGCCAGGGATGCCGCTGCATGCGGCTACGCAAACGGCTGGCCAACAGGGTGAGCACCAGGCTGTACAAAAAAGTGAGTGTGGCGATGGTGACGGCCATGACACCAAAGGTCAGCAACGTGGGCGGTTGCTGGCTGTCGACAAACAGCGGAAAAAACGCCATGTAAAACACGATCGCTTTGGGGTTGAGCAAGGTGATGAAAAACGATTGGCGGAAAAACCGGCCCGAGGACATGTCCAAGAGCGGCGCGTCGCCTGGTTTGGCGGTGACCATGCGCACGCCCAGGTAGGCTAAATAGAGGGCGCCCAGCCACTGGATCACGCCGAACCACATCGGGCTGGCCAACAGCAGCGCCGACAAACCCGCGACCGCCGCCCACATCAGCACCTGGTCACCGGCCATGATGCCCAAGGCCGCCACCAGCCCGCCACGCAGCCCGGCTTGCGCGGTCGAGGTCAGCAAGGCCAGGTTGCCGGGGCCGGGGATCGCCAAAAAGAGAATGACTGCGCCGACGAAGGTCGGGTAGTCGGAAATGCCAAACATGGGGGCCTTGTGGTGTGCAGGGGGAGCAAAGTGTAACTGCGGCGGCTGTCGGCGGGCTGTTTCACGTGAAACATCTGCCGAACAATTGGGGTCAGATTCCAATTATTCTTTAGCCTGCAGAACATGGTGGGTCGGCTGCGTAGCGAACGTTGCAGCTTTGCTGCGGTGAGCGGCAGACGAGCCCACCGTGGTCGGCAAGCCTCCAAAGCGTTGGCTTGTGGCACCAGTCACACATGGAAGTCCCGCTTGAGCCACCCGCCATGGGGGCCCATTTTTCTGGTCTTTCGCTCAAAAAATGGCCCCCAGGCCGTGCGGCTCAGAGCCGTATTTCTTGGTTGGCGGGTGATACAAGATTTCGGCAAATCTTTGAATTCATGTATCATAAAACCGCCCGCGAGCCCTGTCCCTGCTGACCACCCCCTCAAAACAAGGGGTTCTGGCGGCCTCTAAAAACCACCTCTGCTTGACCGATGTGAATTAATTGGAATCTGACCCCAATTGTTCATAACCCCAATGGGCCCGCTTCGCGCCGCATCCACACCACACACCGCTGCGCCTCCAAGCCCGGCACCTGCAACAGCTGCACCTCGTCAACCCGCACACCCGGTGGCAGCGCGGCGAGCTCTTCATCCGGCACCCTGCCCTTCATCGCCATCCAGACACCGCCCGGCTTCAAGGCTGCGGCGGACCAAGTTGTGAAGTCGGTCAAGGAAGCAAACGCGCGGGAACAGACCAGGTCATAGCCGTCGGTCAAATCCTCCACCCGGGCATGGATGCCGCGCAAATTGTGCAGGCCCAAGCTGTGCGCCGCGGTCTGTATAAAGGCGGCTTTTTTGGCCACGGTGTCCACTGCGCTCACCTGCCACTGCGGGCAGGCCACGGCCAAGACCACGGCTGGCAGGCCGCCGCCCGCGCCCACGTCCAGCACGGTTTGCAGTGCGGGCAGCCGCGCTTTCAAGGGTTGCACCACGGCCAAACAATCCAGCAGATGTTGGGTCAGCATTTGCGCCGGGTCGCGCACGGCAGTGAGGTTGTAGACCTTGTTCCATTTGCCCAGCAGGTCCAAATAGTCCAAGAGTTGTTGCTGCTGCGCCGGGCTCAAGGCCAAGCCGAGTTGGTTCAAGCCCTCAGACAGCGCCCCCGCCAACGGGTGGCTCACACCGACGCCTCGGTTTTTTCAGGGGCAAAACCGCCATATCGGGTACGCCGCAAATGGATCAGCAACAAGGAAATGGCCGCAGGGGTGACGCCCGAAATGCGCGACGCCTGGCCCAGGGTTTCGGGCCGGTGCTTGTCCAGCTTTTGCCGCACCTCGATGCTGAGGGCGGGAATCGCCAGGTAGTCCAGTCTGGGCGGCAACGGCAGTTGTTCATAGTGGGCGGCGCGGGCCACCTCCTCGCGCTGGCGGTCGATGTAACCCGAGTACTTGGCGGCGATGTCCACCTGCTCGATCACTGTTTCACGTGAAACATCGTCCAGCGCAGCCAAGTCAAGGCTGGCAAAGCGTCCACCGTCCAAGCTCATCAGGGCGTCATAGCTCACATCCGGGCGGCGCAGCAAATCGGCCAAGCTGTGTTCGTGGCTGATGGCCTTGCCCAAGACCCGCTCGGATTCGGCCGCCGCCAAATTAGCCGGGCTGACCCAGGTGGCCGCCAAGCGCTGTGTTTCACGTGAAACAGCATCCCGTTTTCGGCAGAAGCTGTCCCACTGGGCGTCGCCCACCAAACCCAGTTCGCGCCCTTTGTCGGTCAAGCGGGCGTCGGCATTGTCCTCGCGCAATTGCAATCGGAATTCGGCGCGGCTGGTGAACATGCGGTAGGGCTCGATCACGCCTTGGCTCACCAAGTCATCCACCAACACGCCAAGGTAGGCCTGGTCCCGCCCCGGCGTCCAAGCTTCTTGACCACGCACTAGCAACGCCGCATTCAGGCCCGCATACAAACCTTGGGCGGCCGCTTCTTCATAGCCGGTGGTGCCATTGATTTGCCCGGCGAAAAACAGCCCGTCTATTTGTTTGGTTTCGAAACTGCGCTTGAGTTCGCGTGGGTCAAAGTAGTCGTACTCGATGGCGTAGCCCGGGCGCAAGATGTGGGCGTTTTCCAAACCCTTCATGGATCGCACCAAGTCGTACTGCACGTCAAACGGCAGGCTGGTGGAAATGCCGTTCGGGTAGTACTCGTGGGTGGTCAGGCCCTCGGGTTCCAAGAAAATTTGGTGGCTGGCTTTGTCGGCAAAGCGGTTGACCTTGTCTTCCACGCTTGGGCAATAACGCGGCCCCACCCCTTCGATTTGGCCGGTGAACATCGGGCTGCGGTCAAAGCCCGAGCGGATGATGTCATGGGTGCGTTCATTGGTGTGGGTGATCCAGCAGGCCATTTGCTGCGGGTGCATCTCACGGTAGCCGCGAAAACTGAACACCGGCATCTCGGGCGATTCACCGCCAGGCATGCCGTCACCCGGCTGCTCCAAGCATTGGCTGAAGTCGATGGTACGCCCGTCCAAGCGTGGTGGCGTGCCGGTTTTCAGGCGGCCTTGCGGCAGCTTGAGTTCTTTCAAACGCGCCGACAAGCGCACCGCGGGCGGGTCGCCGGCTCGCCCTGCCGAGTGGTTTTGCAAGCCCACATGGATCTTGCCGTCCAAAAAGGTGCCCGCCGTTAACACCACAGCTTTGGCAGCGAAGCGCACACCCACTTGCGTGACAGCGCCTACCACCCTTGAGCCTTCGATCATCAAGTCGTCCACCGCCTGCTGAAACAACCAGAGGTTCGGTTGGTTTTCGAGTTGATGCCGGATGGCGGCTTTGTACAAAATCCGGTCCGCCTGGGCGCGGGTGGCCCGCACTGCGGGGCCCTTGGAGCGGTTCAGGATGCGAAATTGAATGCCCGCCGCATCCGTGGCCAGCGCCATGGCGCCGCCCAAAGCATCCACCTCTCTCACCAAATGGCCTTTGCCAATGCCGCCAATGGACGGGTTGCAACTCATCTGCCCCAGCGTCTCGATGTTGTGACTCAGCAGCAAGGTGTGGCAACCCATGCGGGCGCTGGCCAGCGCCGCTTCGGTGCCAGCATGGCCGCCGCCAACCACAATCACATCAAACTGCTCGGGGTAAAGCATCAGTCGCCTTTGTAAACCGCACATTTTAAGTGGCACACCTGCATCAAAGACAATGACACAATCGAGGCCAACATTTCAAAAAACCCGGAGACCACAATGCACATCCCTTCCATGAAAGAACTGGTGAGCGAAGAAGAATGGACGCTGCGCTGCGAGCTCGCCGCGGCCTACCGCTTGGTGGCCATGTACGGCTGGAGCGATTTGGTGTTCACCCACATCAGCCTGCGTTTGCCCGACAGCATCACCGGTGGCCAAGCGCAGTTCTTGATCAACCCCTATGGCTTGATGTTCGATGAAATCACCGCTTCCAGCTTGGTGAAAATCGACATGGACTGCAACAAACTCCTGCCCACCGAGTTTCCTGTGAACCCCGCGGGTTTCACCATCCACAGCGCCATCCACGCGGTGCGCCACGACGCCCATTGCGTGATGCACACCCACACCAAAGCCGGTGTGGCCGTCAGCGCGCTTGAATCCGGCTTGTTGCCCATCAGCCAGCAATCCACCTTTGTGGTGAACAACGTGGCCTACCACGACTACGAAGGCTTGGCTTTGCGTGGCGACGAGATTCCGCGCTTGCAAGCCGACTTGGGCGAAAAGAAATATTTGATTCTGCGCAACCATGGCTTGCTGACCACCGGCAAGAGCGCGGCCGACGCATTCTTGAACATGTACATCTTCGAATCGGCGTGCCAAATTCAAATCGCCGCGCAAGCCTGCGGCCCTTTGGTCATGATCCCAAGCAGCATCACGGACAACATGGCCGAGGTGATGAAAACCGCCACCGCCGGTCAAGGCGCAGGCATTGCGTGGCCTGCCCTGATTCGCAAACTCGATCGCACCGACAGCAGCTACCGCACCTGATCAGCTTGGCGCCAAGACCGGGCGACTTGATGCGAGGCGCCCTGCCAATGGCCGCTTGATCAGACGTCGATGTTGGCCGCGCGCAGCGCGTTGCTCTCGATGAAGATGCGCCGTGGCTCGACCTCGTCACCCATCAGCATGGTGAAGACGCGGTCGGCTTCAATCGCATCGTCAATTTGCACACGCAGCAAACGACGCACCGCCGGGTCCATGGTGGTTTCCCACAGTTGCTCGGGGTTCATCTCGCCCAAGCCTTTGTAGCGCTGACGCGCGGTGGCGTTTTCGGCTTGCACGATCAACCACTTCATGGCTTGGCGGAAATCAGAGACGCGCTCTTCTTTGCGACGCTCGCCTTCACCACGCTCGACACGTGCACCCTCGCCCAGCAATCCTCGAAAGGTGTTGGCCGCTTCGGCCAGTGCCGCGTAGTCGGCGCCGTGCACAAAGTCTTGGGTGATAACGCTGCTCTTGACATTGCCATGGTGGTGGCGGCTCAAACGCAAAATCGGTTTGTCGGTGCGCACATCAAACTCGGCGGCCACTTCCGAGCCGCTGCCCAACTCGCGCAATTTGACTTGCAGCGCAGCCGCCGATGCTTGGGCTTGCTCTAAGCTGTCCAAGTTCAAAGAAACACCATCGGCCATGCCACGCAAAGCCTCGGCGTCCATGATGCTGCTCAGGCGCGAGATGACCGCTTCGGCCAACTGGTGTTTGCGGGCCAGCTCGGCCAAAGTCTCGCCCGTGAGTGTCTGCGGGTTGCTGCCACCGGTGTGCAGCGTGGCATCCTTCAAAGCGACTTTCAAAAGGAACAAGTCCAAGGCGAGTTGGTCTTTGATGTACTGCTCTTCTTTGCCCACCTTCACTTTGTACAAAGGTGGTTGCGCGATGTAGATGTGACCGCGCTCAACCAACTCGGGCATTTGACGGTAGAAGAAGGTGAGCAACAGGGTGCGGATGTGGGCGCCGTCCACGTCGGCATCGGTCATGATGATGATGCGGTGGTAGCGCAGTTTATCGATGTTGAAATCGTCTGTGCCCGACTTGCCCGACTCGGCGCTCACCTTGCCAATGCCCGTGCCCAGTGCGGTGATGAGTGTGAGAATTTCATTGCTGGTCAAAAGCTTTTCGTAACGCGCTTTTTCCACGTTCAAAATCTTGCCGCGCAACGGCAAAATGGCTTGGAATTTGCGGTCCCGCCCTTGCTTGGCAGAACCACCCGCCGAGTCCCCCTCGACGATGTAAATCTCGCACAGCGCCGGGTCTTTTTCTTGGCAATCGGCCAGCTTGCCAGGCAGGCCCATGCCATCGAGCACGCCTTTGCGGCGCGTCATCTCACGCGCTTTGCGGGCCGCTTCACGCGCCCGCGCTGCGTCAATGATCTTGCCGCAAATCATCTTGGCGTCATTCGGGCGCTCTTGCAAATAGTCGCCCAAGACCTTACCCACAATGTCTTCCACTGGGGCGCGTACTTCGCTGGACACCAGCTTGTCTTTGGTTTGGCTCGAGAATTTTGGCTCGGGCACTTTCACTGACAACACGCAACACAGCCCCTCGCGCATGTCGTCGCCGGTCACTTCCACCTTGGCTTTTTTCGCCAGGTCGTGCTCTTCAATGTATTTGTTGATGACACGCGTCATCGCGGCACGCAAGCCGGTCAGGTGGGTGCCACCATCACGTTGTGGGATGTTGTTGGTGAAGCACAGCACGCTCTCGTTGTAGCCGTCGTTCCACTGCATCGCCACTTCCACGCCAATGTGGGTGCCGGGAATGCCGCCATAGGTTTCGGCAGGGCGCTCGCTTTCGGCGTAAAACGCGTTCGGGTGCAAAATTTTCTTGCCCGAGTTGATGAACTGCACAAAACCCGCCACTCCGCCTGCGCCCGAGTAGTCGTCGTTCTTGCCGGTGCGCTCGTCCATCAAGCGGATGCGCACACCGTTGTTCAGGTAGCTCAGTTCGCGCAAGCGCTTGCTCAGGATTTCATAATGAAAATCATGGTTTGAGGTGAAGATGTCGGTGTCGGGCAAGAAATGCACTTCGGTGCCGCGCTTGTCGGTGTCGCCGGTGATGCGCATGGGCGACACTTCAACACCATCCACCACGTCAATCAAGCGGTTTTGCACAAAGCCTTTGGCAAACTCAATGGTGTGCACCTTGCCATCGCGTCGCACCACCAGGCGCAACCACTTGGAGAGCGCATTCACGCACGACACACCCACGCCGTGCAAACCACCGGAAACCTTGTAGCTGTTTTGGTTGAACTTGCCGCCCGCGTGCAGTTCGGTGAGCGCAATTTCGGAGGCACTGCGCTTGGGCTCGTGCTTGTCGTCCATTTTCACGCCCGTGGGGATGCCACGGCCGTTGTCGGTGACACTGATGGAATTGTCGGAATGGATGGTGACCACGATGTCGTCGCAATGACCAGCCAGCGCTTCGTCAATCGAGTTGTCCACCACCTCAAACACCAAATGGTGCAAGCCGGTGCCGTCCGAGGTGTCGCCGATATACATGCCCGGGCGTTTGCGGACCGCTTCCAAACCCTCCAAGATCTGAATCGAACTCTCACCGTAGGCTTGGTCCGCACCAACTGCAGGCGTTGCGTCGTCTTGGGGTTCAGTGTTGCTGTTACTCATAGTCACCATTCATCACGCGCGAAAGCACGAAAACTCACATCAAGGGGAAAACAAAAAAACGTGCATTAAATGCGCATGGGCATGACAACGTATTTGAAGAAGGCATTGTCTGGAATCGTGACCAACACCGAGCTGTTGGAATCGGCCAGGTCCATGCGAACCATGTCGTCCGTCATGTTGGTCAACACATCGATCAAGTAGGTGACATTGAAACCAATTTCAATGTTGTCACCGGCGTAGTCGATTTCAATCTCATCCACCGCTTCTTCTTGCTCGGCGTTGCTGGAGGCCACACGCAACAACCCGGGTTCGAGGTTGATGCGCACGCCTTTGAACTTGTCGCTGGTGAGAATCGCTGTGCGTTGCAGTGTGGCGAGCAAGGCAGTGCGTCCCAGGGTGATGGTGTTTTTGTGGCTCTTGGGGATGACGCGGTTGTAGTCGGGGAACTTGCCCTCGACCAACTTGGTGACAAATTCTTTGCCATCGAACGTGAACCGCGCTTGGTTGCTGGCGAATTGCATTTGAATATCGCCTTCTTTGTCGGACAGCAAACGCAGCAACTCCAACACGGTTTTGCGCGGCAAAATGACTTCCTGCTTGGGTACTTCAACTTCCAACGTGGCCGATGTGAAGGCCAAGCGATGCCCGTCAGTGGCCACCAAGCTGAGTTGCTTGCCTTCGGCGACAAACAAAATACCGTTCAGGTAGTAGCGGATGTCGTGCACCGCCATGGAAAACGAAATTTGTTGCAACAAGGTTTTCAACGTTTTTTGCGGAATGCTGAACACGGGGCCAAAGCTGGTGGACTCTTGCACCAAAGGGAAATCTTCGGCGGGCAAGGTCTGCAGCGTGAAACGACTTTTGCCGCTTTTGAGCAGCAGTTTGTTTTGATTCGATTCCAAACTCACGGTTTGATCAGACGGCATCGAACGCAAAATATCAATGAGTTTGCGCGCACCGACAGTGGTGCTGAAACTTTCGCTGTCACCACCCAAAGAAGCTTCGGTGCGGATTTGAATTTCCAGGTCGCTGGTGGTCAGTTGCAAATCACCGCCCGTTTTGCGAATCATCACGTTGGCCAAGATCGGCAAGGTGTGACGACGCTCGACGATGCCTGCAACCGACTGCAACGCGGCCAAAATGTGCTCTTGGGTGGCTTTCAAGACAATCATGTCATCCTCTTCTTCATTTCTTTATATTTCAATAGTGGTAGTAGATAAGCCAAGCCATCTTCTGTGGACAAGGCTATTTTCTACTGTGATTTCAACAACTTGGGGTCTGCCAAACATTGTTTGTAAGCGCACTGCTTGCATCATGTCTAACATGAACAACTTTGAATTTGTTGCCGGGCTTGTGGATAAGTCATGGCTTATGTCAAAAGAATCCACAGGGTTTGGACCACACAAAAGCATTCTTTATCCTTTCAGTGTTTGTTCCAGCACATGGAGTTGCTGGTTGAGTTCACTGACAGTTTGCCGCTCAGCAGAAATTTTGCGCACCGCATGCAGCACCGTGGTGTGGTCACGGCCGCCAAACAATTCACCGATTTCGGGCAGGCTTTTTTGCGTGAGTTCTTTGGCCAGGTACATGGCAATTTGACGAGGACGGGCAATCGAGGCGGGGCGTTTCTTGGAATACATGTCGGCGACTTTGATCTTGTAATAGTCGGCCACGGTTTTTTGGATATTTTCAACTGAAATTTGGCGGTTCTGGATGGACAACAAGTCGCGCAAAGCGTCTCGAGCCAATTGAATGGACACTTCTTTTTGGTTGAAGCGCGAATAGGCCAAAATTTTACGCAATGCGCCTTCGAGCTCGCGCACATTAGAGCGCACGTTTTTAGCCACAAAAAACGCCACTTCTTCCGGCATTTCTGAGCCTTCAGACCGGGCTTTGTTGATCAGAATGGCCACCCGCATTTCCAACTCCGGGGGTTCAATCGCCACCGTGAGCCCAGAATCAAACCGGGAGACCAAGCGTTCATGGATGTCAGCCAAACCCTTTGGATACGTGTCGCTGGTCATCACTATATGTGACTTATTGGCTAAAAGTGCTTCGAAAGCATTGAAAAACTCTTCCTGGGTTCTGTCTTTATTGGCAAAAAACTGAACATCATCGATCAGCAGCAAGTCAAGTGAGTGGTAATGGTGCTTGAACTCGTCAAAAGTTTTGCGTTGATAAGCCTTAACCACATCCGAAACAAATTGTTCGGCATGAATGTATAAAACCTTGGCATCGGGCCTGTTTTGCAGCAGTTGGTTGCCAACAGCATGCATCAAATGGGTTTTACCCAGACCCACACCGCCATAGATAAACAAGGGGTTGTAAAGCTGGCCAGGCACATTGGCCACATGCATGGCTGCCGCACGGGCCATCCGGTTGGCAGTGCCTTCAACCAGCGTGTCAAAGCACAGGCTGCTGTTGAGGCGGTTCTTGAAACCATTGAGGCCATTGTCAGCCATGGCCGCAGGGGCAAAACCAAGACTCATCTCTTCGGTTTCTTGCGCAGAACGGCTGAAAGCCTGACGTGGCGGGGGTTCTTTGGCCGCCAAGATGAAATCGAGCTGGATGTTTTGACCATACAGCTGGGACAAAAGCGTGGAAATCCTGCTGGCGTATTGGGCGCGAATCCAATCCAGTTTGAAGCGGTTGCCCACCACCACGCTGACCTTGGCAAAGTCTTCCGAAACAATCGCTTGCAGGGGCTTGATCCAGGTATTGAATTGCTGCTGGGGCAATTCTTGCGCCAATTGATCGATGCAGGTCTGCCACAAAGCTTGCCCGGCGTCAGTGTGCTCGGGGCTCAGATCCATGTCTTGCTCGCAGACCAGATTAAACTGTGGATAGATTTGATTTGAAGGCGCATTTGGGGTACTTTATCAAAAATTTATCCACAGAATTGAAAAAACGCAGGTCGGCGCGTGAAAATGGCGGTCACAAATTAGAAATGACAAGCTGTTAACCGGACAAGGGCTTGAAAAATAGGGATAATCTACGGTTTCCCCATTTCAAGCAGAGATAAAGATGAAACGCACTTACCAGCCCTCCAAAACGCGCCGTGCGCGCACCCATGGCTTTTTGGTCCGCATGAAAACCCGTGGAGGCCGCGCCGTGATCAACGCACGCCGCGCCAAAGGCCGCAAACGCCTGGCCGTCTAAACCCATTGACCGGCGGCGTGGAAAAAATCACGCATCGTTCTGATTTTGATGCGGTCATGGCAACCGGCGTTGCAGCCAAAACGGTGCATTTCGCATTGCATCAGCAGGTGAACGTCGACAACCCGCGCATTGGCGCGGTTGTGCCCAAGCGGCTCGCCAAAAGAGCGGTCACGCGCAACACCATCAAACGTCAAATCTATGCAACTGCGTTCATGAGAACCAACCCCTCGACAGCTGCGCATGTGGTTCGTTTGCGCAAAGAATTCGACCGCCAATTCTTCAAGAGCGCAACCTCCGTTCGCCTCAAACAAGCCTTGCGCGAAGAGCTGCAGCAATTGTTTGCACAAGTGGCGCAAACATGATGCGTGCCATCTTGATCGCCTTGGTCAAGGCCTATCGCTTGTTGCTCAGCCCCTGGCTGGGCTCCTCTTGCCGCTTTGAGCCAACCTGTTCCATGTATGCCATTGGCGCGCTGCAACAGCATGGTGCTGCCAGCGGTGGCTACCTCACTCTTCGACGCCTCTTGCGTTGTCATCCTTGGTGTGCTGGTGGACACGACCCCGTGCCAGCCACCCTGTTCAAGTCGTCATGGTTCAAAGGCCCGACGACACCCCCGTCTTCTTCAGAAACAACGTCGCCATGAACGAAATTCGCCGCATCATCCTTTGGTTGGTCTTCATCTTTTCACTGGCACTGTTGTGGGACCAATGGGAGATCAGCCATGGCAGAAAACCCATGTTCATGCCCAGCCCAACAAAAGCGACGCAAACTGCACCAGCCGCTGCAACCTCCAGCGATGCCGCAACACCGCCCGCTGTTGCCAACAACACGGCCGTGCCCCAGCCCGACAACAACAGCAGCAACACCATCAAGAGCGAGCGTGTTGAAATCAGCACTGATGTGTTGAAGTTGACGTTTGACACGCAAGGCGGCAGTTTGCTGCGCGCTGAATTGTTAAAGCATGCGGATGTCCTGCGGCCCGGCCAGAATGTGGTGCTGTTTGACGACAGCAAAGAGCGGGTTTACTTGGGACAAACCGGGCTGATTGGCAGCACCTCTTCTGAAGCTTGGCCGACACACAAATCAGCAATGCGTTTTTCTGGCCCCACCGCGCTCAAGGAGGGTGAAGATCAGCTGACGTTCCAATTCCAGTCGCTAGACGCTGGTGATGTGTCTTTGGTCAAAACCTACACGCTCACGCGCGGCAGCTATGTCCTGACGCTGCAGCATGACATCACCAACAATTCTGCCGCTGCCATCAGCCCGCAGCTTTATGTCCAATTGGTGCGCGATGGCAACAAGCTTGAGGGAGAGTCTGCTTTTTATTCCACCTTCACCGGACCGGCAGTTTTCACCAACGAAAAGAGATATCAAAAAGTAGATTTTGAGGACATTGAAAAAGGCAAAGCTGATTTTGAGAAGCAAACCAGCCAAGGCTATGTGGCCATGGTGCAGCACTACTTTGCCTCAGCATGGCTGCTGGATGATGCACAAAACCGCACCAACTTCGCCCGCAAGATAGACACCAACTTGTATGCTGTGGGCATGGTCGCGCCTTTGGCCAGCATCGGCCCGGGCGACAAACTCAGCCACACGGCCCGCTTGTTTGCGGGTCCCCAAGAAGAAAAAATTCTCGAAGCCACCTATGTTGGCTTGGAGCTGGTGAAAGACTATGGATGGCTCACGATCTTGTCAAAACCTCTCTACTGGCTGCTGTATGAGTTGAATCGCTTGATCAACAACTGGGGCTGGTCGATTGTGGCCTTGGTCGTGGTTTTGAAGGCTGCTTTTTACTGGTTGAATGCACAAGCCTATAGAAGCATGGGGAAAATGAAAGCCATCAATCCAAAAATCATGGAAATGCGCGAACGTCTGAAAGACAACCCGCAACAAATGCAAACCGAGATGATGAAAATCTACCGAGAAGAAAAGGTCAACCCGCTGGGCGGTTGTTTGCCTATCCTGGTACAAATCCCATTTTTCATTGCACTATATTGGGTCTTGTTGTCATCGGTGGAAATGAGAAACGCGCCGTGGATTGGATGGATCTCGGATTTGGCCGCACCCGACCCCTGGTTCATCTTGCCGGTTTTGATGACGGTCACCTCTGTTTTCCAAACCTGGCTCAACCCCACACCGCCAGACCCCATTCAAGCCAAATTGATGTGGTTCATGCCCGTGGCCTTTGGCGTGATGTTCTTTTTCTTTCCAGCGGGCTTGGTGCTTTACTGGTTGACCAACAACATCTTGTCGATTGCCCAACAATGGATGATCAACAAGCAGCTGGGTTTGCACAAGTAAGACTTCCCTCACATGAGACGCAAACATGCTGGCTCATCGTGATGACCCGATCATGGCGATCGCCACCGCCTCGGGGCGAGGGGCGGTGGGCGTGGTGCGCATTAGCGGCCAGGACCTGAAAGCCTACGCACAGGCCTTGTGTCAGCAAACTTTGCTGCCGCGTCATGCGCATTTGCTGATGTTGAAAGATGACCAAGGTCAGGCCTTGGACCAGGTTTTGGCACTTTATTTCCCAGCGCCCAACAGTTACACCGGTGAAGATGTGTTGGAGTTGCAGGGCCATGGCGGCACCGTGGTCATGCACATGGTGATGGCGCGATGCCTCTCTTTGGCGCAATCAACCAATCTTGACGGCAAGCACTGGCTACCGCGCTTGCGCATGGCCCAAGCCGGTGAATTCACGCAGCGGGCCTACCTGAATCAAAGGCTCGATTTGGCGCAAGCCGAAGCGGTGGCCGATTTGATCGATGCCAACACCGAAGCGGCGGTGCGCAGCGCCGGGCGCTCCTTGCAAGGCGCGTTCTCGGATCAAGTCCAGGCATTGAAAAACGCACTCGTGCATTTGCGGGTGCAGATCGAAGCCTGTTTGGACTTTCCGGAAGAAGACTTGGATTTCATCCACGAGATGCAAGTCGCACAGCAACTGCAAACCCTGTTGACCAACACGGCGACTTTGGCTGCCCATGCCAAGCAAGGCGCCTTGTTGCGGGACGGCTTGAAGCTGGTCATCGCTGGGCAACCCAATGCGGGTAAAAGCTCTTTGCTCAACGCCTTGGCGGGTGCCGAGCTGGCCATCGTGACGCCGATTGCTGGCACCACCCGTGATGTGCTGAGCCAGTCGATTCAGATTGAAGGCGTGCCCATCCATGTGTTGGACACCGCTGGTTTGCGCGACCATGCACAAGCCGATGAAGTGGAACAAATCGGCATGGAACGCGCCTGGGCCCAAATCAAACAAGCTGACATCGTTGTATTGCTCAATGATGTGGCGCGAACAGATCAGGCCTACCACCAGCAACAAGCGCAACTGCAGCAAGACATTGAGGCCTTGCTGCCCAAGCACACCAGTTTGCTGCTGGTCGACAACAAATGCGACATGCTGAGAACCACCACGCGCAGCCAAGCTGTGCAAATATCAGCTCAAAAGGGCATGGGGTTGGATGCATTGCGCACCAAAATCTTGCAGTTGGCGGGTTGGCAAACCGGCGCCCAAGACGGCGTGTTCACAGCGCGAGTGCGTCATTTGGAAGCCTTGGCGGTGGTGTTGCAACACTTGCAGGCGGCGACGCGGCTGTTGGACAACCCCAGGCCAGCATTGGATTTGTTGGCCGAAGAATGCCGATTGGCCCAACAAAGTTTGTCCAGTCTGACCGGTGAATTCAGCGCAGACGACTTGTTGGGTGACATTTTTTCCAACTTTTGCATTGGCAAATAACACCAGCCACTGATCGCATAATAGAAAATATGAAGCCTTTGAACGCCGAACAACAAACGCATCTGCTGAACCTGGGGCGACAAACCTTGGCCATCGAAGCCGAGGCGGTGCTCAAGATGCAGCAACGCTTGGGCGAATCTTTCATACAAACGGTTCAAGCGGTGTTGTCGGTGCGTGGCCGAGTCGTTGTCATGGGCATGGGCAAAAGCGGCCACATTGGGCGCAAGATTGCCGCCACCTTGGCCTCTACCGGCACCCCCGCCTTTTTTGTGCACCCTGCTGAAGCCAGCCATGGGGACCTCGGCATGGTGACCCGGGATGATTTGGTGATGGCCCTGTCCAACAGTGGCGAAAGCGAAGAACTCTCGGCTATTTTGCCCATCATCAAACGACAAGGCATGGTCTTGGTCGCCATAACCGGCAACAGTCTTTCCACCTTGGCCCAGCACGCCACCTATGTGCTCGACAGCAGCGTGGACAAAGAAGCCTGCCCCATGAACTTGGCGCCGACGGCCAGCACCACGGCTCAATTGGCGCTGGGCGACGCCTTGGCGGTGGCGATTTTGGATGCACGTGGTTTCAAAGCCGACGACTTTGCGCGTTCACACCCCGGCGGCAGTTTGGGCAGGCGTTTGCTCACGCATGTGAGCGATGTGATGCGCCACGGGGATGCTGTGCCCGGCGTGTTGCCTGAGGCGACTTTCAGCGAGCTGATGCGCGAGATGAGCCACAAGGGCATGGGCGCCTCGGCCGTCGTCGATGCGCAAGGCCATGTGTTGGGCATCTTCACCGATGGCGACTTGCGTCGCTTGATTGAAAAAGGCCAAGACCTGCGCCAACTCACTGCCGGCGATGTGATGCACCCGCAACCCAGCACCATCAAAGACAGCGCGTTGGCGGCTGAAGCTGCGGAATTGATGGAGCTCAAACGCATCACCAGTGTGTTGGTGGTTAACGCGCAAAACCAACTCTGCGGTTTCGTCAACAGCAACGATCTGATGCGGGCCAAGGTGATTTGATGGACATGTTTCCGCCTGCAATCTTGCAACGCGCCAAGGACATTCGCATCTTGTTGTTGGATGTCGATGGCGTCCTCACCGATGGCGGTTTGTATTTCACAGAAAACGGCGAAACCAGCAAACGCTTCAACACCTTGGATGGCCACGGCTTGAAGTTGTTGCAACACACAGGCGTGGAGCCTGTCATCATCACGGGGCGCGACAGCGCCGCGCTGCGGGTGCGCTTGAATGCGCTCAACATTCAGCATGCGCATTTCGGCGTGGAAGACAAACACAGCGCCGCACAGTCCGCTTTGCAAAGCTTGGGCTTGTCATGGGCGCAAACAGCTGCCATGGGCGACGATTGGCCCGACCTGCCCATGCTCTTGCCCAGCGCCTTGGCCTGTGCGCCGCCCAACGCGCACCGCGAGGTGTTGTCACGGGTGCACTGGGTCACCCAAGCGCCAGCGGGGCATGGCGCGGTGCGCGAAGTGTGTGATTTGTTGCTGCAAGCACGCGGCGATTACGCAGCACTGCTGAACCAGGTTCTGTTGTGAATCTCAATAGCTTGCCCATGGCCCGAACGGTTGTTACGCCTTGGCAGCGGCTGCGCCAAGTTGGCAACCATGCCTTTGCATGGTTGCCGATGTTGTTGTTGATCGCTGGCTTGTTGTGGTCCGTCTGGTTGGTGCGCAGCACGCCCGCCACGGACCCACTGCCTGCAGTCAAGGTACCAACCCAAGAAGCTGATTACGATATTCGGGGCTTCACCTTGAAGATTTATGATTTGCAAGGGCAATTGAAGTCGTCGATGACAGGCGTGTCGGCGGTGCATTCACCGCAAACGCTGACCACCTTGGTTGAACAGCCAAAGGTATTGATCTACAAACAAGGACGTGTGACTTCGGCCAGTGCCAACCAAGCCTTGGCCAATGAAGATGGCTCAGAGGTGCAGCTGATGGGCAAGGCCCTGATTTACCGAGAACCCTCAGAAGATGCGCCGCAAGCATTCGAGATGCGCAGCGAGTTTTTGCATTTGTTCGCCAACACCGATGTGGTTCAAACCGATCTTCCCGTTGAGATCAAAAGAGGCGACAACAGTTTCAAGGCCAACAGCATGCATGCGGACAATTTGAACCAAGTGTTGGGCATGACAGGCCGCGTCAAAGCGGTGTTGCATCCGAACAAAGAGGAATAAAAAAGGCCTCCGAAGAGGCCTTTGTTGATCGGGGCAGATCAGTACTCGTTGTGACCACCGCCGCCGTAGCCGCCGCCGCCTTCGCGTCGACCACCACCACCGCCGCCACCGTAGCCGCCGCCGCCTTCACGACGACCACCACCACCGCCGCCGTAACCGCCGCCACCACCACCGCCGCCGCCGCCGCCGTAGCCACCGCCGCCACTGCGGGGAGGACGCGGTTCCATGGGACGCGCTTCGTTCACAACGAGGCTGCGACCACCCAGGGGTTGGCCATTCATGCCGCTGATGGCGGCTTGCGCCTCAGCGTCACTGCCCATCTCGACAAAACCAAAGCCTTTGGAGCGACCCGTGTCGCGTTCCATCATGACTTTGGCGCTGGTGACGGTGCCAAATTGACCAAAAGATTGTTCCAAGTCGCCATCGCGCACGGAATACGGCAGGTTGCCAACGTACAGTTTGTTGCCCATTCAGGGACTCCATAAAAACAAATAAAAAAGCGATGGAGTCCCGATTGCACCTG
>CALBEV010000156.1 GCA_937891045.1 uncultured Burkholderiales bacterium
GCAATGCTCGGCGGTGAACGACTTCGACGCCAGTGCCTTGGAAAGTTTGGAAGCGATTGCCAGCCGTTTGAAAGACTCGGGCATCGCCCTGCACTTCTCGGAAATCAAAGGCCCGGTGATGGACAAGCTCAACACCACGCATTTCCTCAAGCATTTGCACGGCAAGGTGTTTTTAACCAACTACCAAGCCATTCAAGCCCTGACGCCAGAAGTCATTCACTGATCCCCAAAGAAAATCGCGGTGTCATCTTGAAAGACTGACACCGCGGTTTTATCCAACAGATTTATTTGCCGCCAGGGCCACCCGCGCCCTTGCCGCCGCCACCAGCACCTGCGCCGCCGGCACCTGCGCCACCCGCAGCACCTGCTCCGGCGCTGCCCGTTGAACCTTGGCCTTTGCCGGTTGCTGCTTGGCCTTTGTTGGCTTTGTTCATCATGGGCGCATCGGGCAAGGTCACGCCTTTTTCAGCGGCACGCACTTTCATGAGTTCATGGTGCTCTGTTCTGAAGGCGTCTTTTTCTGAGGTGGTTTTCAGGGTGCGCATCTTGGTTTGGTAGGCCGTACGTTCGGCGTCCGTCATCAGTTGCGAACCATAGACCTGCGCCTGTGTCGTCGCTTGGTCCTGGGCTTGAACACTGACACTGGTGACAGCGGCTGCGGCGATGAACGCCAACAGGGCCCAACGAGAGACTGCGGAAGATTTATTCACTGGAGATCCTTGGTTTGTGTGTGAATCCCCAGTGTGGATGAATGATAGGAATCAAGCTTGATACACATCAAGCAAATCAGGATCAAAGCATTTAATTTGCTAAAGTCGCCCAAAATGATAATTTCAAGGGAAAGCATGGGCGATTACACCAACATGTCGGGCTACTACGACGTCATCATGACCTCGGGCTATTACGACTACAAAAAAATTGTGGACAGCCTCACCTCCCACGGACCCCAGCAAAATGTCCTCGAAATCGGCTGTGGCACCGGTTTGATTTTGGAAGAACTGGCGAAACGCCAGCCCAGCTTGCCCATCACCGGCATCGACCTCACCGGCCCGATGCTGTCGATTGCGCAAAAACGCTTGGCCCCCTTCTCCACCATTTCCCTGTCGCAGCAAAACATTTGCGAATTGACGCTGGCTGTACAGCACGAACTGGCGTTTTCCTACGGCGGCGTTTGGTACTTTGTGATTGATGGCGACAAAGAGCCCTTCATGGTGAGCCATATTGCGGATGAAGACGCCAACCGCAGGGGGTTCGAGCGTTTGTCTGCGCACATGGCCCCCGGTGGCACCTTGCTGCTGGGCATTCAAGGACCACACCACGACTACGAAACCACCATCTCCAATGGCATGGCGTATTCGCAAAAAATCGACACCACACCCATTGGCTTCACCAAGCACTATTACTTGAAAGACGGCGCCCAAACCGTGATGGACCAAACCGTGCACTATCGCACCTACACCTTTACAGAGGCCAAAGCCTTGATGCGCAGTTTCGGCTTCGAGTTTGTGAACCAGTCGGATGCGCACAAGATGTTTTTGCAATTCAAAAAAGTGAGCCTATGAGTGCACTGCCCCGATTGTTTTTCATTGGCGTGGGCAACATGGGCAACCCCATGGCAGCCAATTTGCTCAAAGCCGGTTACCCGCTCACCGTGCACGACATCAGCCCCGAAAAAGCGCAAAACCTCATCAGCCTGGGTGCGGTCTGGGCCGACAGCATCGCTGCCGGTTGCGCCAACGCCGATGTGGTCATGGCCTCGTTGCCCGGGCCACCACAAGTGCGCGAGGTGATGCTGGGCGAGCACGGCGTCTTGGCCCATGCCCAACCTGGGGCGTCCATCATCGACACGTCCACCAGTGCTGTGGAATTGGTGCAGGAACTGGTGGCTTTGGCACACAGCAAAGGTTTGGGTTTTTTAGAAGCACCTGTCACCAACGCGGTGGACATGGCGGCCTTGGGCCGTTTGTCTATTTTTGTGGGCGGTGAGCAAACGCTGTTTGAACAACACAAAGCCTTGTTCGAGGTGATTGGCGAAAAAATTTTCCACGTGGGTGCGCCGGGCAACGGGGCCACCATCAAGCTGCTGACGAACTTGCTCTGGTTTGTCAGCGCTGCCGCCATCGGCGAAGGTTTGATGCTGGGCGCGAAAGCGGGCATTCCTCTGCACACCGTGTGGGAAGCCATCAAATCGAGTGCGGGCAACAGCTGGGTGGCCGAGCATGATGTGCCCAGCATTTTTGCCGGGCATTACGACCCGAGTTTTTCATTGGCCTTGTGTTGCAAAGACTTGGGCCTCATCAACCAGATTGCCAAAAACCAAGGCTACGAGTTGCCCATGGGCAGCAAAGCGCAAGCCTTGTTTCAAGAAGCCATGCAAACCTACGGCCCCGACGCCGCCGAGTTGCATGTGGTGAAGTTGCTGGAAGAGCGGGTGGGCCACCTGCTGCGCCCAT
>CALBEV010000157.1 GCA_937891045.1 uncultured Burkholderiales bacterium
GGTGCTCATGGTGTTGGAGTTGTTGTGGGGCCGCGCATCGCTGGTAGTTTTCGCGGTGTTTTTCAATACCGGTATGCCCTCGACCACGGGTGTGATGGAGGCGGTGTTCAACCCACAAAACATCGAATTTTTACTGGTTTACTTGGCTGTTGGCGGTGCCTTTGCAGCACTCGTGTATGGCTTGTCCGTGGTCTCTATCCCCATGATTTTGGACCGAGATACCGATGCCATATCGGCGGTGATCACCAGCATCCGGGTGGTTTTTGCCCATCCAGGTGTGATGCTGCTGTGGGGGCTTTTGCTGAGCGCTTTGGTGCTGGCAGCCCTGTGGCCATGGGCTTTGGGCATCATTGTGGTGGGGCCTTGGCTGGGGCATGCCAGTTGGCACGCTTACCGCGGCAGCGTTGAGTGGGATGAAAGTCCTGCAGAAGCTGTTACATTGGGCAGCTCAAATTAAAGGAGGCATCTTGGCCACACCCAACTACGGATTCGAAAAACGCCAGAAAGAATTGGCCAAGAAACGCAAAAAAGAAGACAAGCTCAAAGCCAAGTCAGACCGCAAGTCGGGCCTGTTGGCGGAAGACGGCTCCGAAATTGAGGGCGAAGAGGGCGATGCCGACACTGCAGCGCCGGGTGCGGCCGATTCATCTGCGCCTGCCGCCTGACCTGTTCGCTGCCGGTTCTTGACTTGTAGGCGCGTCGTCTCGATCGCCGTCGCAGCCCACTGGCGTGTCCATCGCCTCGAGGACGGAGCTCCTGCAAACAAGTCCTGCGTTTAAGGGGCATGCAGCAGCTCACTCGCCAAATTCAGCATGTCGGCCATGTTGTGGCTGGCAGGCGCGATCAAGGGGGCTTTGGCGTAGTGCACAAAATTGTTCCCGGTGGAGGTCTCGTAGCCTGGATCGTAGTGGCCTGACAGCAGCTCGGTGACCACTTCGCGCATTTCGCCGCGCTCAATTCTTTCTTGCCAGCCTTGCACCACGGCTTTGCCGCGCAGTGCCGTCAGGCGCTCCAGCCGGTCGGCAAACAGGGCACGGTCTTGCGTGAAAAACGCATAGTCTTCCAGCAGCAAACTCACCCGGTTGTCCAATGACAGGTCCACCCGCAGGCAAGGGCTGGCCCGCATCGCGACCATCAACTCGGCCGGCACGGTGAGGTTGCCCACTTTTTTGCTTTCGGCTTCGACATACACCGGGCGCTCGGCACTGAAGCCGCGCAGCGCATCCCACACCTGCGTGTCAAAGGCTTTTTGCGTCGGCTGCGGCGTGCCTGGGATCAGGCCCAGCACCGAGCTGCGGTGGCAGGCGATGGCTTCCAGGTCCAGCACCTGCGCGCCTTCGTGGGCCAGAGCTTGCAGCAAGCGCGTTTTGCCCGAACCAGTGGGGCCGCACAGCACCTGAAACTGCAGGCGCTGCGCCTGGCGCGGCGTGTCTTCCATCACCTCTTTGCGAAACGCCTTGTAGCCGCCTTCGATCAGGTGCACCTTGAAGCCGATCTGGCCCAAGATCAGCGCCAACGAGTTGCTGCGCTTGCCCCCGCGCCAACAATAGATCAGCGGTTGCCAGCTGCGGGGATTGTCCATCACATGGGTTTCAATGTGCCGGGCGATGTTTTTGGCCACCAGCGCTGCGCCAACTTTTTGCGCTTCAAACGGGTTGACTTGTTTGTACAAGGTGCCCACCCGTATGCGCTCCTCGTTGTTCAGCGACGGCCAGCAGTCAGCGCCAGGCAGATGGTCTTCGGCGTGTTCGCCTTCCGAGCGTGCATCGACGATGGCATCAAACCGGTCAAATTGGGCCATGGCATCGGCGGCCGAGATCAGGTGAACGCTCATTTCAGTTGTTTCTTCAAGGTGGGCCAAACGTTGGCCAGCATGCGCGCTTGTGCGGCTTCATTGGGGTGAATGCGGTCGGCCTGGAACCATTTGAGGGGTTCGGGGTCATCGCCAATGCCTTTCAAAAAGAAAGGCACCAGGGCCGCTTTTTGGCTTTTGGCCACTTGGGCAAAGGCGGCTTCAAATTGTCTCGCCATGTCGGGGCCGTAGTTGGGTGGCATTTGCATGCCCAGCAGCAGCACTTGGGCACCTGCTGCTTGGGCTTGTTGGGTCATGCGCAGCAGGTTGTCCTGCGTCATGCGCATGGGCAGGCCGCGCAGCGCATCGTTGCCACCGAGTTCAATGATCACATGGCTGGGCTGGTGCCTTTTGAGCAGAGCGGGCAGGCGCGATCGACCGCCCGACGTGGTGTCGCCGCTGATGCTGGCGTTGATCACCGCTGCGCCAGGTTTCTCGCTGGCCAGTTGCTTTTGCAGCAAGGCCACCCAGCCAGTGCCTCGGCTCAGCCCGTATTCGGCGCTCAGCGAATCGCCCACCACCAAAATGCGCTGCTCTGGGGCGGCTGCAATCGGGGCGACAAAGCCCCAGCTGGCCAGGGCCAGAAGGGTCCAGTTAAAGTGACGTCGTCTCAACAAAGGTTTGTGCATGCCCGAATCCATCATTGCCGTGCGTGGCGTTTCCAAAAGTGTGCAGGATGCCAGCGGTCAGCTGGACATTTTGCGCGATATCGATTTTTCTTTGAAAGCTGGGGAAACAGCCGCTATTGTCGGTGCTTCAGGTTCTGGCAAAAGCACACTGTTGGCCATTTTGGCGGGGCTGGACACACCCAGCACGGGCCAGGTGGTGTTGGCCGGGCGGTCGCTGTTTGACTTGTCCGAGGATGAGCGGGCTGCGTTGCGTGCCCAACATGTGGGTTTTGTATTTCAAAGCTTTCAGCTCATGCCCAACCTCACCGCTTTGGAGAACGTCATGCTTCCGCTGGAGTTGGCCGACCGACCCGATGCCCGCAGCGCGGCAACGGCCATGCTGCAACGCGTGGGCCTGGGCGAACGCCTGAAACACCTGCCCAAAGTGCTCAGCGGCGGTGAGCAGCAACGCGTGGCGCTGGCGCGGGCCTTTGTGGTGCAGCCCGACTTGTTGTTCGCCGACGAGCCCACCGGCAGCCTCGACCACGCCACCGGTGAAGCCATCATGGACTTGATGTTTGCGCTCAACCGCGAGCAAGGCACCACCTTGGTCTTGGTCACGCACGACCGGCAGTTGGCTGCCAAGTGCGAGCGCAGCCTGGTGATTCAGGCAGGGCGCTTGTCGGAGCCTGCAGCGACACTGGCCTGAAGCGCAGGTCCGTTTGGGCAGGCGGTCAAATCGGCAGGCTGCGACCAACGATAATCCGAGGATGTCTTCTACCAAAGTGCTGTTCGGCTTTCATGCCGTGGGCGTTCGCCTCAAGATCGCCCCCCAATCCGTTGTTGAAATCCATTACGAGGTCACGCGCCGCGATGCGCGCATGCGCCAGTTCATCGACAAGGCCCGCGATTCGGGCATGCGCATGATCGAATCGGACGGTGAGCGCCTGGCCAAGCTGGCCGGTGGTCATGGTCACCAGGGTGTGGTGGCCATGGTCGCGCCCATGCCCCAGAACCATTCACTGGACGACCTGCTCGACACCGTGGAAGGGCCGCCCTTGCTCTTGGTGTTGGACGGCGTGACCGATCCGCACAACCTGGGCGCCTGCCTGCGTGTGGCCGACGGCGCCGGTGCGCACGCGGTTATCGCCCCCAAAGACCACGCGGCCGGCATCAATGCCACCGTGGCCAAGGTGGCCAGCGGTGCGGCCGAAACCATGCCGTATTTCATGGTCACCAATTTGGCGCGCACCTTGGGCGAACTCAAGGAGCGCAGCATCTGGATCGTGGGCACCAGCGACGATGCGCCGCGCAACATTTACCAAGCCGACCTGAAAGTGCCCACCGCCTTGGTGCTGGGTGCCGAAGGCGCGGGCATGCGCCAGTTGACGCGCAAAAATTGCGACGAGCTGGTCAGCATCCCCATGCGCGGCGCAGTCGAAAGCCTGAACGTGTCGGTGTCCAGTGGCGTGTGCCTGTACGAAGCCTTGCGCCAGCGAAGCTGAGCTGCTTGCACTGCATCGAACCATTCAAAAAAGGGAGCACGCCATGTCCAAAAACACGACCCGGATCGCATTGATCTTTGTTCTGGGTGCAGCCAGTCTGTTGGCCGCCTGCACGCAAGAGCAGCAAAACAAACTCAGCCGCAGCATTCAAAACTGGACGGGCACCAACGGCGTGATGGAGGTCTATGCGGGCGAGAAGTTGGTGCGCCGCTTCATCAAGGTGGACAAGGTCAGCACCGCTTTGGGCACCGATGACAAGCTGCCCCGTGCCTACCGTTACGGCTACGGTGTGCTGGACGAAAACTTGAATTTCGAAGTCGATCCCGGCGAGAAAAAAGTGTATTTTGAAGTCAGCGATTACTCGAACACGGTGTTCTTCGAGAGCCCACGCTGACACTTTGATGCGATGGGTTAACGGGCATCTTCGGCGAGCCCTGAGACGCCAACTCAAACCCAGCCCAAACCGCCCAACGCGGCACCTGCCCCAATGAGCCACAGCAAGTGGATGCGGGTGCGCCACACTAAAAGCACGGCCAACAAAGTCAACAGCCACAGCGGCCAGTCGCGTGCAGGCTGGTTGTGGCTGGCGGTCAAGAGCCAACCCGTGGACACCAAAAGCGCGATAACGACCGGTGCCATGCCCAGTTTGAAGGCCCGCACGCCCAAGTTGTCTCTGTGGCGCTGGGCCCAGCGTGTCGTGGTGTAGGTCAAGATGGACGAGGGCAGCATGATGCCCAGCAAACTCAGCACCACGCCTAAGGCCGACAAGCCCACGCTGAACCAGCCGCCACCCAGCCCAGCGCCGGCGTTCAGGCCCACGTTCCAGCCGATCACCGCCACAAACAACACATTGGGTCCTGGCGCCGATTGCGCCAGTGCGATGGAGGAGCTGAACTGCGCATCGCTCAGCCACTGGTGTTCGTTCACCAAAAACCGGTGCATGTCCGGCGCGGTGATGATCGCGCCGCCTACCGCCAACATGGACAGGGACAAGAAGTGGTTGAAAAACGCCAGCCAATCGCTCACGCTCAGTTGCACGGCCAGGCTCATGCGGCCCCCCTTGTGCCCAGCATTTGTCGCCTGAGCTGAAAATAAGCCCAACCACAAGTGGCGCCGCCCACCCCCAACAGGACCCAGATCAGCGGCCAGCGCAGCACGCCCACGCCAACGAAGGTGGCCAAGACGGCGGCCGCACACACCGGCAGACCCATGGGGTTGTGTTTCAAGGCGCTGATCAGTTTGATGCCGGTGGCGGCAATCAAACCGGCCGCTACGGCCCCCATGCCGCGCAAAGCGCCTTGCGCCCAAGGCGTGTCCGAGACGCCACCAAAGGCCATGGCCAACAGCAAAACAACGGTCAAGGGGGCCAGCAGCAGGCCCGCCAAAGAGGCCAGTGCACCGCCC
>CALBEV010000158.1 GCA_937891045.1 uncultured Burkholderiales bacterium
GAATAAGTTGTTGGAGACTGATCAAGCCTGATGAACAATCACTTCACTATCTGTAAAAAGGAGACTTTATGAAGATCGAAACCATTGCCGTGCATGCAGGCTACAAACCCGACCCCGTCACCAAGGCGGTGGTGCCGCCCATTTACCAAACCGTGGCTTATGCGTTTGACAGTGCGCAGCACGGTGCTGATTTGTTCGACCTGAAAGTGGCGGGCAACATTTACACCCGCATCATGAACCCCACGCAATCGGTGTTGGAAGAGCGGGTGGCCGCGCTTGAAGGCGGCATCGCCGCACTGGCCTTGGCCTCTGGTCAAGCGGCCATCACCTATGCGATTCAAACCATTGCCGAAGCGGGTGACAACATCGTGTCGTCCAGCGCTTTGTATGGCGGCACTTACAACCTGTTTGCCCACACCTTTCCGCAGTTCGGCATTGAAACTCGCTTTGCAGATTACAAAAACCCCGCTAGTTTTGAACCACTGATAGATGCCAAAACCAAAGCAATTTATGTGGAATCTTTGGGCAACCCGCAAGGCAATATCACCGACATCGCGGCCATTGCCGCCGTGGCCCACAAGCATGGTGTGCCGCTCATCGTGGACAACACCGTGCCCAGCCCCTATCTGTGGCGTCCCATCGAGCACGGTGCGGACATCGTGGTGCAGTCGCTCACCAAGTATTTGGGCGGGCACGGCAACAGCATTGGTGGCGCCATCATCGACTCGGGCAAATTCCCCTGGGCCGAGCACAAAGCACGCTTCAAACGCTTGAACGAACCCGATGTGAGCTACCACGGTGTGGTCTACACCGAAGCCTTGGGGCCAGCCGCTTTCATTGGCCGTGCTCGCGTGGTGCCCTTGCGTAACACCGGTGCGGCCATTTCACCGTTCAACGCTTTCCTCATCCTGCAAGGCATTGAAACCCTGGCACTGCGCATGGACCGCATCAGCGACAACGCATTGGCTGTGGCGCAGCATTTGAAGAAACACCCCAAGGTCAAATGGGTCAACTACGCGGGTCTGCCAGACCACCCCGACCATGCTTTGGTGAAAAAGTATTTGCGCGATGGCAAAGCCTCGGGTCTGCTCACCTTTGGCGTGGACGGTGGCCGCGAAGGTGGGGCGCGTTTCCTCGATGCGCTGCAACTCTTCACCCGCTTGGTCAACATTGGGGATGTGCGCTCTTTGGCCACGCACCCTGCATCCACCACGCACCGCCAACTCAACCCCGAAGAGTTGGCCAAGTCGGGCGTGACAGAAGACACCGTGCGCTTGTGCGTGGGCATCGAGCACATCGATGACTTGCGTGAAGACCTGGACCAGTCCTTGGCCGCTGTTTAAGAAGCATCAGTCACAGCGCATCGCTTTGAGCAAGCTCTCCGACACCGGGGGCTTGCTCTTTTCCATTTGCGCGGCCAACACGTCGGCACACAGCAGTGACAGCGTGAGGCCTCTGGAGCCCATGGCGGTGAGCAGGTGCAAGCCTGGAAATTGCGCTTCGTCCAAAGGGCCTACTTTGGGCATGCGGTTGACCGATGCGCAGCGCACACCGCCCCACGATTTCAACTGTGCAGCATCTGCAAACTGCGTTTGCAATTGGGCTTCAACCGCTGGCAAGAGTTCAGCCAAGCGTTGTTGGTTGTCGTTGTGCGCGGCTTCATCGCTGGACGCTTTCATGGCGTTGCGCTCGAAGGTGGCACCGGTGTACCAAGCAGGGCCATCTGGCGTGGGCACGCCGCTCACAAAACTGCCATGGCCGTTCACCGCAAAAGGTGGCAAAGGCGTGACATCTTGTTGCAAGCCCCAAGACACCATGCCTGCAATCGGGTGCAAACCCATGTGGTCCAGGTACAGCACTTGGTTCAAAAAATCAGGCGTGTGCGCACCCAAGGCCAAGACCACATGCGGTGCAGTTTCGGTGCTGTAGGTGTGTGAGCTGCCCATGTTGGGAATGCTGATGTGGTTTTTCACACGCAAATGCCATTCGCCTGATGCGTGGCGCTGCATGCTTTCCACCTCGGCTCGCGTCACCACCAAGATGTTGTCGTGCTTCAACAGGGCTTGCACCAAGGCTTGCGGTTTGATCCAAGCGCCTTGCGCTTGCCACAGGGCTTGCGTGGTTAAAGCGGTCAAACCTGCTTGCGCTATCTGTTCATCGGTGGCCAGTTGCACATGGCCATGCCACACATTGTCAGATGCTGGTTCTTGCCAAGGTTTTTTGTCAGCGCCATCGGGTGACAAGCGACGCTCTAAAACGCCGCTGCCCAACCAATCCACACCTTCTTCCGAATGCGCTTGGGCAAAGCGGCGGGTCCGTTGCATGCCTTCGCGGGTGAGTTGCGACAAGGGGTTGTCGTCCACCGACACATGACACGACATCACGCCGACCGGCACACCCGAACCGCCGTGGCCTGGCGCTTCGGCCATTTCCAAGACATTGATCTGCCAGCCGCGTTCGGCCAACGCCCGGGCAGCGGCGGCACCCGCCAAGCCCGCGCCAACGACGATGGCTTGTTTGTGCTCAGGTTTCATACAGCCGAATCAGGCTGCAGGCGGCACATAGCCTTGCGCGGCATCGGCACCATCGCCAAAGAAATGGTTTTCCATTTGACGCGCCAAATATTGACGGGCACGCAAGTCGGCCAGGTTCAGGCGGTTCTCATTCACCAACATGGTTTGGTGTTTCAACCAAGCAGCCCATGCGTCCTTGCTGACGTTTTCCCAAATGCGTTTGCCCAGGTCACCGGGGTAGGGTGGGAAGTCCAGGCCTTCGGCCTCTTTTTCAAGCTTGATGCAGTGGACAGTGCGTGCCATGAATTTCCTTGTGCGCTATAGACGAGGCGTGACTGTAGCAAGCTTTGAAAAGCCTTTTCCATCCGCGCATGACCTGTCCCCAACCAAGGGCAGCATGTGGCCGCTAAACTCGGTCATCACTTCATACTTTTGTCGACATGATCAAGCAACTTTGGAACACCCTGAGCATCACCCAAGCCTTCGCCTTGTTGGCCTTGGGTTGCACAGGCTTGCTGGGGTTTGGCATGTATTTGCAGCATGTGGTGGGCCTTGAGCCTTGCCCCATGTGCATCGTGCAACGCTACGCGATGACGCTCATTGGTGTGGTGGCCTTGCTGGGTTTGGTGTGGCGCTCGGTCTTGGGTGGCCGCGTGTTGGCCCTGCTGGCCGTGTTGTTGGCGGCTGGTGGTGCGTTTGTGGCGGCACGACAAACCTGGTTGCAGTGGTACCCGCCCGAGGTGGCCAGCTGCGGTCGTGACTTCTACGGGATGATCGAATCCTTTCCCCTGCAACGCGCTATCCCGCTCATCTTTCGGGGCAGTGGCGACTGCAGCAAAGTGGATTGGACGTTTTTAGGCGGCTCGATTGCCAACTGGAGTTTCGTGGCCTTTGTCGCCATGGCCTTGTGGTTGTTGGTGATGCTCTTTACCAAGCTGCGCACAGTGACTGCAGCGAATGATGACGCTTATTGAGTTTTCTTAATTGAGCTGTGTTCCAGCGAGCAGCAACCAGTTTCAATAGCAACAAGCCCCAAAGCTGTTAAGCCTCAAAGCGCCAATCGCTTTAGCCCAGCTTCTTCACCAACACCACGCTCTTGCGGTCCACGTTGTATTTGCATTGCCGCGCTTCGGGCAACCATTCGATGGGCGACTGCACAAAGCCGCGCTTCAAAAACCAGTGCATGGTGCGCGTGGTCAACACAAAAATACTGTCCAAGCCTTGGGCACGGGCGCGTTGCTCGATGCGGCGCAAGATTTTTTCGCCGTCGCCTTGGCCTTGCGAAGACGGTGACACCGTGAGGGCCGCCATTTCACCGGTGCGCTTTTCGGGGTAGGCATAGAGCGCGGCGCAACCGAAGATGACGCCATCGTGCTCGATGACGCTGTAGTTGCCAATGTCGCGTTCCATCTCGGTGCGCTCGCGCCGCACCAGCGTGCCGTCTTGCTCGAAGGGTTCGATGAGTTGCAACACACCGCCCAAGTCGTCTGAGGTGGCTTCACGCAGGCTTTCCAAACGCTCGTCCACCACCATGGTGCCAATGCCGTCGTGCACATAAATTTCCAGCAGCAACACGCCGTCCACCGCGAACGGCAGGATGTGGCTGCGTTCCACACCCGCTTTGCAGGCCTTCACGCAATGCTGCAAATAAAAACCAATATCGGTGGGCTGCGTGGCCGAGGGCTCTTTGGCTAGCAAGGCTTCGGCCACATCCAGTGGCATTTCCGTGTCAATCGGGTTGTCTTCGCTCTCGGGCTCATGGGGTCGCACACGAATGCCGGGGACTTCGGCGACAAAGATGAGTTTGTCGGCGTGCAAGGCGATGGCCACCGAGGTGGCCACTTCTTCCATGGTCAGGTTGAAAGCTTCGCCCGTGGGTGAGAAGCCAAACGGCGAGATCAACACCATGGCGTCGAGGTTCAGAATTTGGCTGATGCCGGACACGTCGACTTTGCGCACCATGCCCGAGTGTTGGAAGTCCACGCCATCGACGATGCCCACCGGTTTGGCGGTGATGAAGTTGCCTGAAATAACGCGCACCGTGGCACCAGCCATCGGCGTGTTGGGCAGGCCTTGGCTGAAGGCTGCTTCAATTTCATAGCGCAGTTGGCCTGCGGCTTCTTGGGCGCAATCCAGGGCCACGCTGTCGGTGATGCGCATGCCTTGCGAGTACTGCGGCACATGACCTTTGGCCGCGAGTTGTTCGTTCACCTGCGGGCGAAAGCCGTGCACCAACACCACTTTGACGCCCATGCTTTGGATCATGGCCAGGTCTTGCACCAAGCTGGGCAACTTGCCCGCCGCAATGGCTTCCCCCGAAATGGCCACGACAAAAGTTTTGCCGCGGTGCATGTGGATGTAGGGCGCCACTGAACGGAACCAAGGGACAAAGGTGAAATTGAAGACAGTGGACATGGGCGCAGATAATCGTGGGTTGTGAGCCAGTGCGGCCCATTGTCACTCAAGTACCTTTCGTTTTGAACCTCAAGCCTGAATTGAAGATTGACTTCCCCGAGAACCTGCCCGTCAGCGAGCGGCGCGAGGACATCATGGCCGCCATGCAGGCGCACCAGGTCATCATCGTCTGTGGCGAAACCGGATCGGGCAAAACCACGCAACTGCCCAAAATGGCCTTGGCCCTTGGCCGTGGCAGTTGGGCCAACGGGCCAAAACAATGGGGGTCAGACCCCCATTTAACTTCAGCCAACTCGCCATCTCAATTGGCGCAATTGGGGTCAGAGCCCGAGTTTTGCTCCGCAAAATCGGGATCCGACCCCAAATGCTCATCGGACGCTGATCTCAAAAGTACCGACTCGAAATCGGGGTCAGACACCGATTTTGCGGAGCAAAACTCGGGCTCTGACCCCGATTTCGTTGCCCGTCAAGGCAAAAGCTCAGACCCCGATTTCGTTGCCCGTCAAAGCAAAGGCGCTGCCCCCGACGCCGGCAAACCAAAACGTCGCCAAATCATTGGCCACACGCAGCCTCGCCGGATTGCCGCCACCTCGGTGGCCAAGCGGATTGCCGACGAGCTGAAAACCCCGCTGGGTGAGGTGGTGGGCTACAAGGTGCGCTTTCAAGACAAGCTGTCGCGCGACGCCTCGGTGAAGCTGATGACAGACGGCATTTTGTTGGCCGAAACGCAAACCGATCCGCTGCTGCTGGCCTATGACACGCTCATCATTGACGAGGC
>CALBEV010000159.1 GCA_937891045.1 uncultured Burkholderiales bacterium
GCGTTCCTTCAAGGGCGTTTCATTTGGCATGAAGTGGGCTGGGCGCTCACATAAGCATCCCACACCACTTCAGATCGAAAACCATAGCCGGTTTTTTCAGCATCGTACTTGACCCCTTTGCTGCCTTGCTTGGCCCACATGCCCATGAACAATGGCGCCAGCAATTGGTGGTCTGTTTTGCGCATTTCCACTTCACCCACCGGGCTTTTGAACTTCATGCCTTCCAAGGCATAGGCCACCGCTTTGGGCTCGGTGCTTTTGGCTTTGTCCATGGCGGCGGCCAACATGTGCACGATGTTGTAGTGGGCAGCAAAAATAAAGTCTTCGTCCGATTGCTTTTTATAGGCGATGTAAATCTTTTCCAACTCGGGTGTGGGCGCGTTGTGGCCCCAGTTCCAGATGACGCTCACTTTGTTTTCGCCCCATGAACCCATTTGTGCGGGCACGCCGGGGTTGTTGGCATTCATGGTGAAAAAGTTGATGTTCAAGCCGTAGTCCTTGGCCGCTTTCAACAACAAAGTCAAGTCGGTACCCCAGTTGGACGTGATCACGGTGTCGGCGCCAGAGGCTTTGATTTTGGCGATGTAGGGGGCAAAGTCGCGGACCTGGGCAATCGACACAAAGTTGTCGCCCACGATTTGAATATCAGGGCGTTTGCGGGCCAAGTAAGCTTTGGACGCTTTAGACACTTGCTGTCCATGGGTGTAGTCTTGGTTCAACAAATAGACATTCTTGATGTCGGGCCGCGTCTTCATGTAGGTGGTGAGCGCCTCGATTTTCATTTCGCTGGACGGGTAAAAGCGAAAGTGCCAGAAGTTGCAGCGGTCGTTGGTCAGGCCCGGGTCCATCGCCGAATAGTTCAGGTAGACCATGGCTTTGTTGGGTTCGCGATCAGCGATTTTGGTGATGGCTTCGGTGAGCGCAAAAGCCACACCTGAACCACCGCCTTGTGTCACATATCGAATGCCTTGGTCGGACGCACTTTTCAACATCAAGGCGCTTTCCTGTGGTGAACCTTTGCCATCAAAAGCGACCACTTCAAACTGTGGTTCGCTGGGTTTGGCTTTGGCATTGCGGGCCGTCACCACGGCACGCAGTTGATCCAATGAAGATTTGCCTGCTGCGGCAAACGGACCTGACAGCACATCAATGAAAGCGATTTTGACTACCTCGGCGTGTGCTTGCGGGCTGAACAAAGCCACCACGGACAAGAGCAGGGCGGGGAGGTGTTTGTGGATGCTCATGAGGTGACCTTTGTGTGGTGTTGAAAAAATCAGCTGGCTTGGTGCAGCGCCGTGACCCGTTGAACTTCGTTTTTCGAGCCCAAGAACACGCTAACCCTTTGGTGCAATTCGGTGGGTTGTATGTCCATGATGCGCTGCTGTCCGTTGGTGGCGGCACCACCGGCTTGCTCGACCAACCAGGCCATCGGGTTGGCCTCGTACATGAGGCGCAACTTGCCCGGCTTATGCGGCTCGCGTTGGTCCCAAGGGTACATGAAGACACCACCACGGGTGAGGATGCGGTGCACATCGGCCACCATGCTGGCCACCCAGCGCATGTTGAAGTCTTTGCCGCGCACACCGGCTTTGCCTGCCAAGCAGTCCTCGATGTACTGCTTGACCGGCGGGGCCCAATGGCGCATGTTGCTCATGTTGATGGCGAACTCTTGGGTGTCGGCCGGAATCCGCACGTCTTCTTGCGTGAGGACAAACGAGCCTTGTTCGCGGTCCAAGGTGAACATGGCGACGCCATCACCTACCGTGAGTACCAAGGTGGTTTGCGGGCCATACACGCAATAACCCGCGGCGACTTGGGCGCTGCCCTGTTGCAAAAAATCGGCTTCCCTGACACCAGCGCTGCCCTCGGGTTTTTTCAGCACACTGAAGATGGTGCCGATGCTGACATTCACATCGATGTTGCTCGAACCATCCAAAGGATCAAACAACAGCAGGTACTCGCCTTGCGGGTAGCGGTTGGGCACGAGGTAAATGCTGTCCATTTCTTCTGAGGCCATGGCCGCCAAATGGCCGCCCCATTCATTCGCTTCAATCAACACCTCGTTGGCAATGATGTCGAGTTTTTTCTGCACCTCGCCTTGCACGTTTTCGCTGTGGGCGGAGCCCAGCACGCCACCCAATGCGCCTTTGTTCACCGCATGGCTGATGCTTTTGCAAGCCCTGGCCACCACTTCTAGCAACAAGCGCAGTTCTGGGGGTATGTTGTTTTTGGCGCGTTGCTGTTCCACCAAATAACGAGACAGGGATGTGCTCATGGTTCAGTCCTCTAGGGCGGCGTTGATCACTTCTCGCACATCGGCGCTCAAATCGTCTTTGGCAGCGACGCGGCGGATGGCTTCGTGCGCGGCGCTGCGGTAGGGCTCCACCAGTTTGCGCCAACGGTCCAAGGTGCGGGCCAAGCGGGCCGCCACCTGCGGGTTGAAGCTGTCAATCTCCAACACGCGTTCGCTCCAAAACACATAGCCTGCGGCATCGGTGCGGTGAAAGGCCGCAGCGTTGACACAGAAGCTGGAAATCAAACTGCGGGCGCGGTTCGGGTTGTGCAAATGAAAGTCGGGGTGTTGCATGAGTTGCCGCACCTTGGCCAGCACATCGGACTGGCTGCCAATGGCCGAGGCCTCCAATGCAAACCATTTGTCCAACACCAACTCTTCTTGCTTGAACAAGGCATGGAACTGCGCCAATGCACCGGCGGCCAAGGGATGGTCGATGTGCACCAAGGCGGCCAGGCCATGCATGCGCTCGGTCATGTTGCTGGCTTTTTCAAACACCGCCAGGGCTTGCTGCGCCCAGGTGTTGTCCGATTGCCGTTGACCGGCCAAACACAAATACACCAAGGCCATGCCACGCAAAGCGCGTTGACCACAGGACGCTGCGTCGGTTTGGTAACGGCCTTTGGACGCATGATGATGGAAAGCCCAAGCCCAATCTTCTTGCAGGGCTGTGGCCAGTTGCAAGCGCATGGCTTCACGCACGGCGTGGATTTTTTGCGGGTCCACGTGCTCGCATTGCTCGGCGATGTAACTTTCGCTGGGCAGGGTCAGCACCAATTCTTTGAAGGACGCATCCAGCTCGGGGTGGCGCAACACGTGGCGCAAACCTTCGACCAAATCCAAGGGCAAGGGTTGGTCGTGCACGGTGGCGCTGTACATAGCCGCCATGGCGGCTTTCAAGCCTAGGCGTTGCGCGGCTTCCCAACGGTTGAAGGCGTCACTGTCGTGCGCCAACATGGTGAGCAACTCGGCATCGGTGTAGTTGTAGACCAGGTTCACCGGGGCACTGAAGCCGCGCAGCAAGGAAGGCACGGGCTGCTGCGCCATGTTCTCAAACACCAGGGTGTGCTGATCTTCATGCAAGACCAGCAACTGCTCGTCGCCCAAGGGTTCGCCGCTGGGGCTGAGCAAACCGAGTTGGATCGGGATGACGAAAGCAAGCTTGATCAACTGGCCGGGGGTGGATTCGCAGCTTTGTTGGAAATGCAAACTGAAGCGCTTCGCATCTGCGTCGTAGCTGGACGTCACCGTCACTTGGGGTGTGCCCGCTTGGGAATACCAGCGTTTGAACTGGGCCAGGTGTTGCGCCAAAGGCGATGTGGGATTGGCGTCGGCGATGGCTTGGGCGAAATCATCGCAAGTCACAGCCTGGCCATCGTGGCGCTCAAAGTACAGCTTCATGCCTTTGGCGAAACCCTCGCGCCCCACCAAGGTTTGCATCATGCGCACCACTTCTGCGCCTTTTTCGTAGATGGTGACGGTGTAGAAGTTGTTGATTTCCAGATAACTGTCGGGGCGCACCGGATGCGCCAGGGGACCTGCGTCTTCGGCAAATTGCACGGTGCGCAGCAAGCGCACATCTTCAATGCGTTTGACCGCCCGCGCAGACGCCGAGCCCGCCAGGTCTTGGCTGAACTCTTGGTCGCGGAACACCGTGAGGCCTTCTTTCAACGACAGCTGAAACCAATCGCGGCAAGTGATGCGGTTGCCGGTCCAGTTGTGGAAATACTCGTGGCCGATGACGCTTTCGATGTTGCCGTAGTCGGTGTCGGTGGCGGTGGCCGGGCTGGCCAACACGTACTTGGTGTTGAAAATATTCAAGCCCTTGTTTTCCATCGCACCCATGTTGAAGTCCGAGGTGGCCACCACCATGAAGCGCTCCAAGTCCAGGCTCAGGCCAAAGCGGGCTTCGTCCCAGGCCACACTGGCCATGAGTGAATTCATGGCGTGTTCAGTCTTGTCCAAGTCGCCCGATCGCACATAAATTTGCAGCAAATGTTCTTGGCCACTTCGCGCCACGATGCGCTGCTCGCGGCAGACCAACTTGCCCGCCACCAAGGCAAACAAATAACTGGGTTTTTGGTGCGGGTCAAACCATTTGGCGAAATGGCGGCCATCTTCCAAGTCGCCTTGTTCCAGCAAATTGCCATTCGACAACAGCACCGGGTAGCTGGCTTTGTCGGCCCGCAAGGTGACGGTGAAACTGCTCATCACATCGGGGCGGTCAAGGAAGTAGGTGATGCGTCGAAAACCTTGCGCTTCGCATTGCGTGAAGAAGGACGCTTGGCTCACATACAAGCCCGAGAGCTGTGTGTTTTTGCTTGGGTTGCAGGTGGTAAAGATTTCCAGCGTGAAAACCTCGTTGCCGTCCGGCAGGTTTTCCAGCACCAAGACCTCGCCGTCCATCTTGAACGAGGTGCCTTGGCCATTCACCAACACACGCGACAAGTTCAATTCTTCACCGTCCAAGCGCAATGCTTGAAGGGGTGCGTCGGGGTTGCGACGCACTTGCATGGTGTTGAGCACCCGGGTTTTGACCGGGTCCAAATCAAACGTCAGATCGACCTTGTCAATCCAGAAAGCCGGGACTTGGTAGTCTTCGCGCCGTGTCAACACGGCTTGTCCTTCACGAAACATGAACATGCTCCAAATGAGAAAAAGAGGTGGCGTTAAACGCCATGTTTGAGCGAGGCTTCGATGAAGGGATCGAGGTCCCCATCGAGCACTTTTTGGGTGTTGCTGATTTCAAGGTTGGTGCGCAGGTCTTTGATGCGGCTTTGGTCCAACACATAGCTGCGAATTTGATGGCCCCAGCCCACATCGGTTTTGGTGTCTTCCAGCTTTTGCTGCGCTTCCATGCGCTTGCGCATTTCAAAGTCGTACAAGCGTGAGCGCAAACGCTTCCACGCCACGTCGCGGTTGCTGTGCTGGCTGCGGCCGTCTTGGCACTGCACCACGATGCCGGTGGGGATGTGCGTCAAGCGCACGGCAGAGTCGGTTTTGTTGATGTGCTGACCACCGGCACCGCTGGCGCGGAAGGTGTCGGTGCGCACATCGGCCGGGTTGATGTCGATTTCAATCGAGTCGTCCACCTCGGGGTAGACAAACACGCTGGCGAAACTGGTGTGGCGGCCACCGGCGGAGTCGAATGGCGACTTGCGCACCAAGCGGTGCACACCGGTTTCGGTGCGCAACAGCCCAAACGCGTACTCGCCTTCAATCTTCAAGGTGGCGCCCTTGATACCGGCCACATCACCCGCAGATTCGTCTTCCAAGGTGGCTTTGAAGCCTTTGCGTTCGGCGTATTTCAAATACTGGCGCAACAGCATGCTGGCCCAGTCACAGGCTTCGGTGCCGCCAGCTCCTGCTTGGATGTCCAGAAACGCATTGCACGGGTCGGCCGGGTTGTTGAACATCCGGCGGAATTCCAACTTTTCAATATCAGCTTGGAGGCGTTGAGTGTCGTCGGCGATGGTGAGCAAACCGGCTTCATCCGCATCGGCCTTGCTCATCTCAAACAACTCGGTGTTGTCTTCAATCTCCTGGGCCAAGCGGCTCAGAGTGACGACGATATCGTCGAGGGATTTTTTTTCTTTGCCCAGTTCTTGGGCTTTTTTCGGGTCGTTCCAGACCGCAGGGTCTTCCAGCGAGGCGTTGACGGTTCTCAGTCGTTCAGCTTTGGCATCGTAGTCAAAGATACCCCCGTAGATCGAGGGTGCGGGCACCCAAGTCGACCAGCAAATTGCCAATGGTGTTGATACGTTCTGCGTCCATGTCGTCTTCCAAATTGCGTGCAAAGACGGCGATTATCCCCTGTCAGGGTGGCCTGAGGACTTGTGGGTTATCGGGCCAATTGGGCGTTCAGGGGCAAGGCCTGCAGCGTTGTGCTCATCGGCAGCAGGTCGGGCAGGGCTTGCAGGCCTTTGAGCACATCGCCAATGATGATGATGGCCGGGCTGCCCAGTTGCTCATCGGCCAAGAGTTGCTGCAAGCCTTGCAACTGGCCCAGTGCCTGGCGTTGGCGGGCTTGGCTGGCGTGTTCCACCACCGCCACGGGCGTGTCGGGTGGCAAGCGTTGCAACAAGCCCTGCTGCAGCTTCGCGGCGCTTTGCACGCCCATGTAGACCACCAGGGTCAGTTTGCAGTCGTGGGCGGTTTGGGCGAGTTGCGGCCAGTCCACCGGCGGCAGGGGGCCTGCGCCGTTGGCGTGGCCTGTGATCATCACCACGCCGTGGGCATGGGCGCGGTGGGTCAGGGCAGTGCCCAGGTCGTGGGCGGCGGCCAGCCCCGCCGTGATGCCATTGACCACCCGCACTTCAATGCCGTGCGCTTGCAAATGCGCTTGTTCTTCGCCGCTACGGCCAAAAATCAGCGGATCGCCACCTTTCAAGCGCACCACGTTTTCACCCGCCAAAGCCTCTTGCACCATCAGCTTTTCAATGAAAGCTTGCGGCGTGGATTGGCAGCCACCGCGCTTGCCCACGTGGATGATGCGGGCCGAGGCGGGTGCGTGGGCCAGCACGTCCGGGTGCACCAGGTCATCCACCAGCACGACGCTGGCGGCTTGCAAGGCTTTCACCGCTTTGAGGGTCAGTAAATCGGGGTCGCCAGGACCGGCGCCGACCAAGGTGACGATGGGAGGTGGTTTGTTCATGGGGCGTGGATGCGTTGGGCCAGTGCCGAGAGTTTGGCCACTTGCAGTTGCAGGGGCAGAGGAATAGCGGTGTCGCCTGTCAGCATGTTTTGAATCAGCTGGGCGGTGTCTGCGGCGTTCAAATGGTTTGGCAGGTTCATGAGTTCGACCACGTTGGAGGCGGGTTCTGCATTGTCTTCAATCACGCCGTTGAGCATGGCCAGCATGTGGGGTGCGCGGCGGAAATCGGTCACGGGTTCACCTTCAGTGCCGCGCAACAGCATGGCGTTGGCTTGCAGCAGTTGCAGCGTGCCGCGCATTGAAGCGTCATATTCGGGATGCGTGTAGCTGGCCACCCGAAGACTCAGGCCATCAACGGGGTTCATCAGCTTGACCAAGCTGTGGCCGGGGTTGCGCAAGCCCACACTACGGCGCACTTCCAACAAACGCCACAGGCCAGAACAGAGCAGGGCGGTGGGGGCGAACACGGCTTCACCCGCGGCCAGTTCTCTGACTTGCTGGAGCACGGGCAAGCCCAGCGCCAGCATCACGTCGGCGGTGGCCACGCGTTGGTCCTCGGTGTTGCCGCCGTGCACCAGCACCGGCCAGCCTTCACGGGCCAACAACAGGGCCAGCAAGGGCGTGAGCAACGGCAGGCGGCGCGAGCCGTTGTAGCTGGGCAGCACCAGCACCGGTTTGTTGCTTGTGTTGGGAAGGCATATCAGGCGTTCGTGGGTGGCGTCCAAAAAACCGGCCATTTCCTCGGGCGTTTCGCCTTTGATGCGCATGGCCACGCAAAACGCGCCCAGCGCCAAATCGGAGACCGCCCCGTCGAGTACCAAGCCCATCAGTTCGTGTGCTTGCGCGCGTGACAAATCCCGGGCGCCTTGCTTGCCGCGCCCAATTTCTCGGATGAAATGACTGATGCCCATGGCCTGATTGTCAAACATGCTTGATGACTTTCAGTTATTTAGTGATTCACGCCCTTTATTGGCGCTAATTGGGGTCAGATTCCAATTGTTTTGAAGTTGACGTCACGGTCGATTAATTGGGGTCAGTTTCCAATTGTTTTGGCGTTGAACTATGGAGGGCAGCCAATCTAGCCACTTCAGCTGGCCGAACATGGTGGGGTCGGATGCGTAGCGAACGTTGCAGCTCCGCTGCGGTGAGCGGCAGACGAGCCCACCGTGGTCGGCCAGCCCCGTGACTGTTGCTATACGAAAAACGAAGTCACGCTGGAGCCACCCGCCATGGGGGCTCATTTTTTTGGTCTTTCGCTCAAAAAATGGTCCCCAAGCCGTGCGGCTCTAGGTGGTTTTTGGGGATGCCCAAAAAGCCTTGTTTTGAGGGGGTGATCAGCAGGGACGGGGATTGCAGCCGTTTTTATGATACATAAATTCAAAATTTTGCCGTTTTCTTGTATCACTCGGTAATTGGGTAATTGGAATCTGACCCCAATTACCAAACAATTGGAATCTGACCCCAATTAGAAATAGGACCCCGCTAAACTCATCCGCATGTGGTTGCTGGGTATTGAATCTTCATGTGATGAGACGGGCGTGGCCTTGGTTCGCGCCGAGGCCGGCCAAGCCCTGCCACAGCTGGTTGCCCAAGCCCTGCACACCCAAGCCGCTATGCACGAAGCCTATGGCGGCGTGGTGCCCGAGTTGGCCAGCCGCGACCATGTGCGCCGCGTGTTGCCGCTGATCCGCCAAGTGATGGCGCAAGCCGAACAGCCCTTGAGCGCCATCGATGTCGTGGCCTTCACCCGCGGACCGGGTTTGGCCGGGGCTTTGTTGGTGGGTGCGGGCACGGCCTGTGCCTTGGCCGCCAGCCTGGGCAAACCGGTCATGGGCATCCACCATTTAGAAGGGCATTTGCTGTCGCCTTTTTTAAGTGCCGACCCCCCGACTTTTCCGTTCATCGCCTTGCTGGTCTCGGGCGGCCACACCCAACTCATGCAGGTTGATGCCGTGGGCCAGTATGAACTTTTGGGCGAAACGATTGACGACGCCGCCGGAGAGGCTTTTGACAAATCTGCCAAATTGCTCGGTTTGGGCTACCCCGGCGGACCCGCTTTGGCCAAGCTCGCCGCCACTGGCCGCGCCGATGCTTTCGCCTTGCCGCGCCCCTTGTTGCACCAGCCGAATTTGGATTTTTCCTTCGCCGGTTTGAAAACCGCAGTGTTGACCCAGTGCCAAAAACTGGGTGACGACCTGCCCGCCCACCAAGCCGATTTGGCCGCCTCCACCCAAGCCGCCATCGTCGAGGTGCTGGTGAAAAAAGCCTTGAAAGCCTTGAAGCAAACTGGCTTGAAACGACTGGTGGTGGCCGGTGGCGTGGGCGCCAACCAAAGCTTGCGATCTCAGTTGCAACAGGCTTGCCAAAAGCTGGGTGCGCGGGTGCACTACCCCGAGCCCGAGCTGTGCACCGATAACGGCGCCATGATCGCCATGGCCGCTGCCATGCGCTTGGGCTCGGGCGTGCAAACCGCCGACAAAAACTATGCCTTTGACGTGCTGCCGCGCTGGCCGCTGGCACAAACCCAACTCGACAAGACCAGCACAGTTTCTTGAAAAAGAGGCTGTCCACATCCCCACAACAGCATGCGCCAAACCATCACCCAATTACAAGCTTCCAAGATCCGTGAAGTTGCCAACGCCGGTTTGGGCCGCACCGATGTGCTGGCCTTTTGGTTTGGCGAAAGCGACGAGGTGACGCCCGATTTCATTCGGCAAGCGGCCATCGATTCTTTGCAGCAGGGCGAGACCTTTTACGCCCACAACCTGGGCTTGCCCGAACTGCGCGCCGCCCTGGCCAACACCATGACGCAGCGGCACGGCGCGGTGACGCCCGAGCGCATTGCCGTCACTTCGGGCGGCGTGAACGGTCTGATGCTGGCCATGCAAGCTTTGGTCAACCCCGGCGACCAGGTGCTGGTGGTGACGCCGGTTTGGCCCAACCTGACCGCGCAGCCGCTCATTTTGGGGGCGCAGTTGCAAACCCTGGCCTTGCAAGCCGTGAACGGCCGCTGGACCTTGCCCCTGCAACAGCTGCTGAAGTGCATCACCCCCGCCACCAAGCTTTTGGTGCTCAATTCACCCAATAACCCCACCGGATGGACCTTGAGCCGTGAGGAACAACGCACTTTGTTGGCGCACTGCCGCCAAACCGGCACTTGGATCTTGGCCGACGAGGTGTATGAAAACCTGTATTACCTGCCCACCAGCAACGCTTGCGCCCCCAGCTTTTTGGACATCTGCACGCCTGATGAGCGGCTGGTGGTGGCCCACAGTTTTTCCAAAAGCTTCCTCATGACCGGCTGGCGCTTGGGCTGGTTGGTCATGCCCGAGGCCATGACCGCGCACATGGGCAAGCTGATCGAATTCAACACCTCGTGCGCCAGCACCTTTGTGCAACGCGCCGGGGTGGTGGCTTTGCAACGCGCCTCAGACGTGACGCCCCGGGTGGTGGCGCATTTGAAGGCCTGCCGCGACACCTTGGTGGGCGAGTTGCAGCAGTTGCCGGGGGTGGAATTGACCACGCCAGACGGCGGCATGTACGCGTTTTTCCACCTACAAGGCCACACTGATGACCTGCAAACCGCCAAACGGCTGGTGGCCGAGGCCGGTTTGGGCTTGGCCCCGGGCAGCGCTTTCGCGCCCGAGGCGCAAGGCTGGCTGCGCTGGTGTTTCGCCTCCAAAGACCTGTCCCGCTTGACGCTTGGGGCCGAGCGGCTGCGGGGATGGTTGGCCAAGCTATAATCATTAGGCTTTGGGCTTGTAGGCCTGAAGTTCACGCCATCTGGCATTTCCGGCTGTTGGCGCATGTCAAATTTTTTGGAAAACATCATGACCACCTTAAACAAAGCAGACGTCGTCAAGGCCAATGCACGTTCGGCCAACGATACAGGCAGCCCCGAAGTGCAAGTCGCCATCCTGACGGCTCGCATCAATGAACTGACCCCCCACTTCAAAACCCACGCCAAAGACCACCACGGTCGCCGTGGCTTGTTGCGCATGGTCAGCCGTCGACGCAAATTGCTCGACTACCTCAAATCCAAAGACGCCGAGCGCTACACCGCGCTGATCGCCAAATTGGGTTTGCGCAAGTAACACCCCGCACCCATGCCCAACGCCTGAGTCTGTTCATTCACTCAGGCGTTCATGCATGGGGCAGGGCCATCGCAAAGCTGCTGACTCGGTTCGAAGCTGTGTCATTCCAAAAAAAGCTGCTGCATTTTTCTGGAATGGCATCGTTTACTGACAGTGACTTTGGGCTCTGGTGAAGTGGCCCGCACTTCCCGATTTCCACAAGGAACCAAACATGTCTATATTTAACAAAATCACCAAAACATTTCAGTGGGGCCAACACACGGTCACCCTGGAAACTGGCGAAATCGCTCGCCAAGCCAGCGGCGCTGTGCTGGTCAACATCGATGACACCGTGGTGCTTGCCACCATCGTCGGCTCCAAAATCGCCAAAGCCGGCCAAGACTTCTTCCCCTTGACCGTCGATTACATCGAGAAAACCTATGCCGCCGGCAAGATTCCTGGCAGCTTCTTCAAACGCGAAGCCAAGCCCAGCGAACTCGAGACCCTGACCAGCCGTTTGATCGACCGCCCCATTCGCCCTTTGTTCCCCGAAGGCTTCTACAACGACGTGCATGTGGTCATCCACACCGTGTCCTTGAACCCTGAAGTGGATGCCGACATCGCCGCCATGATTGGCACCTCGGCTGCCTTGGCCATTTCTGGCATTCCATTCAACGGCCCCATCGGCGCCGCCCGCGTGGGCTACATCAACGGCGAATACGTGTTGAACCCCGGCCAAACCCAGCGCAAAGACAGCGTCATGGACTTGGTGGTGGCAGGCACCGAAACCGCTGTGCTGATGGTCGAGTCTGAAGCCCAACAACTGTCAGAAGAAATCATGCTGGGTGCTGTGGTGTTTGGCCACGAGCAAAGCCGTGTGGCCATCAACGCCATCCACGAACTGGTGCGCGACGCAGGCAAGCCTGTGTGGGACTGGACAGCACCTGCCAAAGACGAACCCCTGATTGCCAAAGTGGCTGCACTGGCCGACGACAAATTGGGTGCGGCTTACCAAATCCGCAACAAACAAAGCCGCACCCAAGCGTGCCGCGAAGCCTACGCTGCCGTCATGGCTGGCCTGAAAGCCGATGGCGTCGAATTCGACGGCGTCAAAGTGGAAAACATGTTGTTTGACATCGAAGCGCGTATTGTGCGCAGCCAAATTTTGGCTGGCGAGCCCCGCATCGACGGTCGCGACACCCGCACCGTGCGCCCCATTGAAATCCGCAACGGCGTGCTGCCCCGCACCCACGGCTCCGCCTTGTTCACACGCGGCGAAACACAAGCCTTGGTCATCACCACTTTGGGCACCGAGCGCGATGCACAACGCATCGACGCTTTGGCCGGTGAGTTCGAAGACCGCTTCATGTTCCACTACAACATGCCTCCGTTCGCCACCGGCGAAGTCGGTCGCATGGGTAGCACCAAACGCCGCGAAGTCGGCCACGGTCGCTTGGCCAAACGCGCTTTGGCCGCTTGCTTGCCGTCCAAAGAAGAGTTCCCCTACACCTTGCGTGTGGTCTCTGAAATCACCGAGTCCAACGGCTCATCGTCCATGGCTTCTGTGTGTGGCGGCTGCTTGTCCATGATGGACGCTGGTGTGCCCATGAAAGCGCACGTGGCCGGTATCGCCATGGGCCTCATCAAAGACGGCAACCGTTTCGCGGTGCTCACAGACATCTTGGGCGACGAAGATCATTTGGGCGACATGGACTTCAAAGTGGCCGGTACCACCAACGGCATCACCGCTTTGCAAATGGACATCAAAATCCAAGGCATCACCCAAGAGATCATGCAAGTCGCTTTGGCCCAAGCCAAAGAAGCCCGCATGCACATCCTGGGCAAAATGCAAGACGCCATGGGCGAAGCCAATACCGAAATCAGCAGCTTCGCACCCAAGCTCTACACCATGAAGATCAATCCGGACAAAATCCGTGACGTGATCGGCAAAGGCGGCTCGGTCATCCGTGCCCTGACCGAAGAAACCGGTTGCCAAATCAACATCGAAGAAGACGGCACCATCACCATCGCCGCCACCGACGGTGCCAAGGCCGAAGAAGCTAAACGCCGCATCTCCGAAATCACCGCCGAAGTGGAAATCGGCAAGGTCTACGAAGGCCCGATCACCAAAATTTTGGACTTCGGCGCCCTGGTCAACCTGCTGCCTGGCAAAGATGGTTTGTTGCACATCAGCCAAATCAGCCACGAGCGCATCGCCAAGGTCACCGACGTGTTGGCCGAAGGTCAGATCGTGCGTGTCAAGGTGTTGGAAACCGACGAAAAAGGCCGCATCAAGCTGTCCATGAAAGCCTTGTTGGACCGTCCTGAAGCGCATGCCCAGTCGCACCAAGAGCACGACCAAGCGCCCCACCAAGACTAAATCCATGATGCGCAAACTGATTGTGGGCAACTGGAAAATGAATGGCAGCCTGGCTGCCAATCAGGACCTGTTGCACGCCGTCAGTGCGGGTTTGGCAGGCGCTGCTTGCCAAGTGGCGGTGTGTGTGCCTGCGCCGTATTTGGCGCAAGCCCAACAAGCCGCTGCCCATGGTTTGCTCACGGGCGCACAAGATGTTTCTGGCCACGAGCAAGGTGCTTTCACCGGCGAGGTGTCGGCTGCCATGTTGCGCGAGTTTGGTGTGCGTTTTGCCATCGTCGGTCACTCCGAGCGTCGCCAATACCACGGTGAAACCGATGCCGACGTCGCCACCAAAGCGCAACGCGCCTTGGCCGCGGGCATCACGCCCATTGTGTGTGTCGGGGAAACCTTGGCCGAGCGCGAAGCAGGGCAAACGCAAGCCGTGGTCAAGCGCCAATTGGCGGCGGTCATTCAAACCAACGGGCACTGCATCAGCGAAATCGTGGTGGCTTATGAGCCCGTGTGGGCCATTGGCACAGGCCAAACCGCCACCCCCGAACAAGCGCAAGCGGTGCATGCTTTGTTGCGTGCCCAGTTGGCTGCGGCCACGGCCCACCCCGAGCGCATTGCCTTGTTGTACGGCGGCAGCATGAACGCTGCCAACGCTGCCAGCTTGCTGGCGCAAAACGATATTGATGGTGGTTTGATTGGGGGTGCCTCCCTCAAAGCCACCGATTTTTTGACCATTGTTGCTGCGGCCTCGCACTGACATCCACGGAGTTCCCATGAGCACGCTTCTGAATTTATTGTTGTTGGTCCAAGTCCTGACAGCTTTGGGCATGATTGGCCTCATCTTGGTTCAACACGGCAAAGGTGCCGACATGGGCGCCGCCTTTGGCAGCGGCACATCCGGCAGTTTGTTCGGTGCCACGGGGGGCGCCAACTTTTTGTCCCGCACCACCTCGGTGCTGGCCGCCATCTTTTTTGTCACTACCTTGGCCTTGGCGTACTTCGGCAACTTGCGCCCCGAGTCTGCTGGCAGTGTGCTTGAAGCCGTGCCCGCCAGCGCTGTTCCCCCGCCCGTGAGTGACAGCATCCCTGGTGTCAATCCAGCCGCTAACAGCGTTTCAGCAACCCCAGCAACTCCCGCGCCTGCCAGCAATGCAGTCCCTCCTGCCGTGCCCGCTCCCGTGGCACCTGCAAGCCCTGCCAATCAAATCCCTGGGAATTGATTTCTCCTCTGGAAAATCGATTCTTCAGAGCAGGATGGGCGTGATTTAAGGTTAAGATGGATGGCTCTCTGGGGTGCGACGACAGTGCGTGCCAAGGGGGGTCAAGACCTGCCGTCGTGGTGAAATTGGTAGACACGCTATCTTGAGGGGGTAGTGGCGAAAGCTGTGCGAGTTCGAGTCTCGCCGACGGCACCATCAAAACGAGAATCACATGAGCCTTGAGCAGTACCTGCCCGTCCTTTTATTCATCCTGGTTGGCTTGGCTGTCGGTGTCGCGCCGCAGCTCATTGGTTATTTGTTGGGCCCTCAAAAACCAGATGCTGAAAAAAATGCCCCCTATGAATGCGGCTTCGAAGCCTTCGAAGACGCCCGCATCAAATTCGACGTGCGCTACTACCTGGTCGCTATTTTGTTCATTCTTTTTGACCTCGAAATCGCGTTTTTATTTCCTTGGGCGGTGTCGCTCAATGAAATTGGTTTCACCGGCTTCATCGCCATGATGATTTTTTTGGGCATTTTGGTCGTGGGCTTTGTCTACGAATGGAAAAAAGGCGCCCTCGATTGGGAATGAACCATGTCACTTGAAGGCGTTTTCAAAGAAGGCTTCATCACCACGTCCTATGACTCGGTGGTCAATTGGGCCAAAACCGGTTCCTTGTGGCCCATGACCTTTGGTCTGGCCTGCTGCGCGGTGGAAATGATGCATGCCGGTGCGTCCCGCTACGACATCGACCGTTTTGGCATGTTGTTTCGCCCCAGCCCACGTCAATCCGATTTGATGATCGTGGCCGGTACCTTGTGCAACAAAATGGCGCCTGCCTTGCGCAAGGTTTACGACCAAATGGCCGAGCCACGTTGGGTGCTGTCCATGGGTTCATGCGCCAACGGCGGCGGCTACTACCACTACAGCTATTCGGTGGTGCGCGGCTGTGACCGCATCGTGCCGGTGGATGTTTACGTGCCGGGCTGCCCACCCACAGCCGAGGCCTTGCTCTACGGCATCTTGCAATTGCAAAACAAAATCCGCCGCGAAAACACGATCGCCCGTTGAAGCCATGACCCTGACCGTTTCCATTGACACCTTGCAAACCGCGTTGAAGGCGGTGTTGGGTGAGCGCATTCAACAGCTCGATTTGGCTTTGGGCGAGCTCACCCTCACCGTGTCAGCCAAGGATTATTTGCAAGTCGCGCACAGCTTGCGTGACCACCCCGATCTGGCCTTCGAGCAACTCCTTGATTTGTGCGGCATGGACTACAGCGGCTACAAAGACGGCGCTGAATCACGCTACAGCCACAGCCCGCGTTTTGCCGTGGTCAGCCACTTGCTGTCCCTCACCCACAACCGGCGTTTGCGTCTGCGCGTGTTCGCACCCCATGAAGACATGCCGCAAGTGGCCAGCATCACGCCCATTTGGAATTCGGCCAATTGGTTCGAGCGCGAAGCTTTCGATTTGTTCGGCTTCTTGTTTGAAGACCACACTGATTTGCGCCGCATCCTCACCGATTACGGTTTCATTGGTCATCCCTTTCGCAAAGACTTCCCCACCAGCGGTCATGTCGAAATGCGCTATGACGCTGAGCAAAAACGCGTCATCTACCAACCGGTCACCATCGAGCCGCGTGAAATCACGCCGCGCATCGTGCGCGAAGACAACTACGGCGGCTTGCACTGAAACACCATGGCCGATATTAAAAATTACACCCTGAATTTGGGCCCCCAACATCCTGCAGCCCACGGCGTTTTGCGCTTGGTGCTCGAGTTGGATGGTGAGGTGGTGCAACGCGCCGACCCGCACATTGGCTTGTTGCACCGGGCCACCGAGAAACTGGCCGAGAGCAAAACCTATTTGCAAACCTTGCCCTACATGGACCGCCTCGACTATGTGTCCATGATGTGCAACGAGCACGCCTACTGCTTGGCCATCGAGAAACTCATGGGCTTGGACGTGCCCATCCGCGCCCAATACATCCGCGTCATGTATGCCGAAATCACACGCATGCTGAACCACTTGATGTGGTTGGGTGCGCATGGTTTCGATTGCGGCGCGATGAACATCCTCATTTATTGCTTCCGTGAACGCGAAGACTTGTACGACATGTACGAAGCTGTGTCTGGTGCCCGCATGCACGCCGCCTACTTTCGACCCGGTGGCGTCTACCGCGATCTGCCCGACACCATGCCGCAGTACCAGGTCAGCAAAATCAAAAACGCCCGCACCATTGCGCGTTTGAACGAGAACCGCCAGGGTTCTTTGCTCGACTTCATCGACGACTTCACCAAGCGCTTCCCCAAGTACGTGGACGAGTACGAAACCTTGCTCACAGACAACCGGATTTGGAAACAGCGCACCGTGGGCATTGGTGTGGTGTCGCCAGAGCGCGCCAAAAACATGGGCTTCACCGGCCCCATGCTGCGCGGCTCGGGCATTGCCTGGGACTTGCGCAAGCAGCAGCCCTATGACGTGTACGACCAAATGGACTTTGATATTCCTGTGGGCACCGCCGGCGATTGCTACGACCGTTACCTGGTGCGGGTGGCCGAACTGCGTCAATCCAACCGCCTCATCAAACAGTGCGTCGATTGGTTGCGAGCCAACCCCGGACCGGTCATCACCGACAACCACAAGGTGGCACCACCCCACCGTGAAGCCATGAAGACCAGCATGGAAGAGTTGATCCACCATTTCAAACTCTTCACCGAAGGTTTCCATGTGCCTGAAGGCGAGGCCTATGCTGCTGTTGAGCATCCCAAAGGTGAGTTTGGGATTTACCTGGTGTCCGATGGCGCCAACAAACCTTACCGCATGAAAATCCGCCCGCCTGGGTTTGCACACTTGGCCGCCATGGACGAAATGGCCAAGGGCCACATGATTTCCGATACCGTGGCCATCATTGGCACCATGGACATCGTGTTCGGGGAAATTGATCGATGAACCAAGCACACAGCCAAACCATGGAAGCGGTTGAATTCTCAGACGCCACCTTGCAACGCTTTGCGCGTGAAGTGGCCAAGTACCCCGCCGAGCAAAAACAGTCCGCTGTGATTGCTTGCTTGTCCATCTTGCAAGAAGAAAACGGCCATGTGTCGCCTGCCCACGAGCAGGCCTTGGCGCATTACCTCGAGATGCCCGTCATGGGCGTGCATGAGGTCTTCACCTTCTACAACATGTTCAATGTGAAGCCGGTGGGTCGCTTCAAAATCAATGTCTGCACCAACCTGCCTTGCCAATTGCGTGCTGGTCATCAAACCCTGCAATACGTTTGCAAAAAGTTGGGCGTGGACGTGGGCGGCACCACCGCGGATGGCCTGTTCACCGTGCAACCTGGCGAATGCATGGGCGCTTGTGCCGATGCGCCGGTCCTCTTGGTGAACGATCGCCACATGTGCAGTTTCATGAGCACCGACAAAATCAACCAGATGATTGACGAACTGCGTGCCAGCAAGGGGCCAGCATGAACCTTGAACAACTCCTCCACAAATACCAAGCCACTGGCCTGGAATCCTGTTTCCATGACCGCCATATCAACCCGCAAATTTACGCAGGTTTGAACGGCCAAAACTGGAGTCTGCCAGACTATGTGGCGAGAGGTGGCTACCAAGCGCTGCGCACTGTGTTGGGTTTGAATGGTGCGGCGGCCCTCACGCAAGACGAGGTGATTGCCATCGTCAAAGAATCGGGTTTGCGTGGCCGTGGTGGTGCGGGCTTTCCCACCGGCTTGAAGTGGAGCTTCATGCCACGCCAGTTTTTTGGTCAAAAATATTTGGTCTGCAACTCGGACGAAGGCGAGCCGGGCACCTGCAAAGACCGCGACATCCTCGAGTTCAACCCGCACATCGTCATCGAAGGCATGGCGATTGCAGCCTACGCCATGGGCATCAGCGTGGGCTACAACTACATCCACGGCGAAATTTTCAAAACCTACGAACGCTTTGAAGCGGCGTTGGAAGAAGCCCGAGCCGCTGGCTATTTGGGTGACAAGATTTTGGGCAGCGACTTCAGCTTTGAACTTCATGCAACTCACGGGTTTGGCGCTTACATCTGCGGCGAAGAAACCGCCTTGCTTGAATCCTTGGAAGGTAAAAAAGGCCAGCCACGCTTCAAGCCGCCCTTTCCCGCCAGCTTTGGCGTGTATGGCAAGCCCACCACGATCAACAACACCGAAACCTTTGCGGCCGTGCCGTGGATCATTCGCAATGGGGGTGCCGCCTACTTGGCTTGCGGCAAGCCCAACAACGGTGGCACGAAAATTTTCTCGGTCAGTGGCGATGTCGAGCGCCCTGGCAACTATGAAGTGCCCATGGGGACACCATTCGCCAAGCTGCTCGAGTTGGCCGGTGGCATGCGCGGTGGCCGCACGCTGAAGGCCGTGATCCCTGGTGGTTCATCGGCACCCGTGTTGCCAGCGTCCATCATGATGGACATCACCATGGACTACGACGCGATTGCCAAAGCGGGTTCCATGTTGGGCTCCGGTGCGGTCATCGTTTTGGACGACACGCGTTGCATGGTCAAGAGTTTGCAACGTTTGTCAGCTTTTTACATGCACGAGTCTTGCGGTCAATGCACCCCTTGCCGCGAAGGCACGGGCTGGTTGTCGCGCATGGTCGACCGGATTGAAACCGGGCAGGGCCGTCCCAGCGACATGGACTTGCTGGACAACGTGGCCGAGAACATCATGGGGCGCACCATTTGCGCTTTGGGTGACGCTGCAGCCATGCCGGTACGCGGCATGCTCAAGCATTTCCGTCCCGAGTTTGAACACCACATCACGCACAAGACCTGCATGGTCTCGTCCTACGTTTAAGCAGGCTGCACACCATGGTAGAAATTGAGATTGACGGTAAGAAGGTAGAGGTTGCGCCGGGTAGCGTGGTGATTCAGGCGGCCGAGCTAGCGGGCACCTTCATTCCGCATTTTTGTTATCACAAAAAGCTGAGCATCGCCGCCAACTGCCGCATGTGTTTGGTGGACGTGGAGAAAGCCCCCAAGCCCATGCCTGCTTGCGCCACACCGGTGACGCAAGGCATGGTGGTGCACACCAAATCCGAGCGTGCCATCAAGGCACAAAAGTCGGTGATGGAATTCCTGCTCATCAACCATCCGCTGGATTGCCCCATCTGTGACCAAGGTGGTGAATGCCAGTTGCAAGACCTGGCGGTAGGCTACGGCGGTGGCGCCTCGCGTTACGACGAAGAAAAACGCGTGGTGTTCCACAAAGATGTCGGGCCACTCATCAGCATGGAAGAGATGAGCCGCTGCATCCATTGCACCCGCTGTGTGCGCTTTGGCCAAGAGATTGCTGGCAGCATGGAGCTGGGCATGTCGCACCGTGGCGAGCATTCTGAAATCGAAACCTTTGTTGGCCACACCGTGGACTCCGAACTCTCGGGCAACATGATCGATATCTGCCCCGTGGGTGCGCTCACCAGCAAACCCTTCCGTTACCAAGCCCGCACTTGGGAGCTGAGCCGACGCAAGTCCATCAGCCCGCATGACGCGACCGGTGCCAACCTCATCATCCAAGTGAAGAACAACCAGGTGATGCGTGTGGTGCCCTTGGACAACGAAGACGTGAATGAATGTTGGATTGCCGACCGCGACCGCTTCAGCTACGAAGCCTTGAACGGCCCCGACCGCCTGACCCAACCCATGCTCAAGCAAGACGGTCAGTGGATCACGGTCGACTGGACCACGGCGCTTGAATACGTGGCCAACGGCGTCAAACAAATCAAACAAGACCATGGTGCCCAAGCACTGGGTTGTTTGGCCAGTCCGCACAGCACCTTGGAAGAACTGCACCTGGCCACGCAATTCATGCGCGGCTTGGGCAGCGACAACATCGACAGCCGATTGCGTGCTGCTGAATTCCCAACCGATGGTCAGGTGCGTTGGTTGGGCACTTCAGTGGCGTCCTTGTCCACACTGGAGCGTGTGTTGGTGGTGGGCAGCAACTTGCGCAAAGACCATCCATTACTCGCCCAACGCATTCGCCAAGCAGCGCGGCGTGGTGCCCAAGTGCATGCCTTGAACGACAAGGTGATGGACTGGGCCATGCCTGTGACCCAAAGCCTCACGTCGCCCAGCGCTACATGGGTGCAAAGTTTGGCCAATATCGCGGCGGCCATCGCCAAACAAACCTCGGTGGCGGCCCCTGTGTCGGGCAACGCAGATGACGCCACGGCACAAGCCATTGCCACGTCCTTGCTGAGTGGTGAACGCAAGGCCATCTTGTTGGGCAATGCAGCCGCCCACCATGCCAAAGCCAGCAGCTTGCTGAGTTTGGCCAACTGGATTGCTGCACAAACCGGTGCCAGCGTGGGTTACCTGGGTGAAGCCGCCAACACCGTGGGTGCCCAGTTGGTGAAAGCCCAGCCTGTGCAAGGCGGCATGAACACGGCGCACATGTTGCAAGCCGATGCCTTGAAAGCTTTGTTCTTGTTGAATATCGAACCTGCCCAAGACTGCGCGGGTGGCCAAGCGGCCATGGCGCATTTGGGTCGCACCGCCATGGTGGTCACCCTGTCGCCGTTCAAAACCAATTTGGACATCAGCGATGTGCTGTTGCCCATTTCACCTTTCACCGAAACCGCAGGCACCTTTGTCAACACCGAAGGACGTGCGCAAAGTTTCCACGGCGTGGTGCGGCCCCTGGGTGAGACACGACCCGCATGGAAAGTCTGGCGTGTGTTGGGCAGTTTGTTGAACCTTCCCGGCTTTGGTTTTGACAGCATTGAAGAGGTGAGGGCGCAAGCGCTGCCCACCGACATGGCTGCGCGTTTGTCCAACGCTTGCAACCAAGCCATTGACCTGACACCTGCCACCCAAGCGCCCGTCACAGCGTCCATCTATCAACTCGATGGCTTGGTGCGCCGAGCCCCGGCCTTGCAACACACCGCTGACGCAGAGGTGGCGCATGGTTGATTGGATGTTCAATACCGGCGCCTCCTTGTTTGCAGGCACTTGGTGGACGGACATGGGCTGGCCGGTGGTCTGGACGCTGGTGAAAATCATCGGCGTGGTGCTGCCCTTGCTTTTGTGTGTGGCTTATCTGACCTTGTGGGAACGCAAAGCGATTGGCTTTACCCAAATTCGTGTCGGCCCCAACCGTGTGGGCCCCTACGGCTTGCTGCAACCGATTGCTGATGCGCTGAAGATTCTGACCAAAGAAATCATCCTGCCCACCAAAGCCAGTTCGGGCCTGTTCTACCTGGGCCCCGTCATGACCATGATGCCGGTGCTGGCCGCTTGGGCTGTGGTGCCTTTTGGACCCGAGGTGGTGTTGGCCGATATCAACGCGGGCTTGTTGTTTTTGATGGCGATCACCTCGCTTGAGGTCTACGGCATCATCATTGCCGGCTGGGCCTCGAATTCCAAATACGCTTTCTTGGGTGCACTTCGTGCCTCCGCACAAATGGTCAGTTACGAAATCGCGATGGGCTTTTGCTTGGTCGTGGTGCTGATGGTGTCGGGCAGTTTGAACATGTCGGACATTGTTTTGGGACAAAACAAAGGCATGTTTGCCGAACAAGGTTGGGGCTTTTTGTCATGGAACTGGTTGCCCTTGCTGCCCATTTTCATCATCTTCTTCATCGCCAGTTTGGCCGAAACCAACCGCCATCCGTTTGACGTGGTCGAAGGTGAGTCCGAGATTGTTGCCGGCCACATGATCGAGTACTCGGGCATGTCCTTTGCCATGTTCTTCTTGGGCGAATACGCCAACATGATTTTGGTGTCCACCATTGCCGTTGTGCTGTTTTTGGGTGGTTGGTTGCCACCGGTTGATGTTGCTTGGTTGGCCTGGGTGCCCGGTTGGATATGGATGGCCATTAAAACCTTCTGTGTCGTCACCATGTTTTTGTGGGTACGCGCCACTTTCCCACGCTACCGCTACGACCAATTGATGCGTTTGGGATGGAAAGTTTTCATCCCCCTCACCTTGGTGTGGTTGGTGGTGATTGGCATCTGGATGCAAACCCCTTGGAATATTTGGAATTGAGGCCATACGCATGAACCGCCCTTCCACCACTGCTGTCGCGCCGTTTTCTTGGCTTGATTTCTTCTCCAGCTTTTTGCTGTTGGAGTTTTTCAAAGGCTTTGCCATCACCGGTCGCTATATGTTTGCCCGCAAGATCACGGTGCAATTTCCTGAAGAAAAAACACCGCTGAGCCCGCGTTTTCGCGGTCTGCATGCTTTGCGCCGCTACGAAAACGGCGAAGAGCGTTGCATCGCCTGCAAATTGTGCGAGGCCGTGTGTCCCGCCATGGCCATCACCATCGAATCCGATGTGCGTGCCGATGGCCAGCGGCGCACCACCCGCTATGACATTGATCTGACCAAATGCATTTTTTGCGGCTTTTGCGAAGAAAGTTGCCCTGTCGATTCGATTGTTGAAACCCACATCTTCGAATACCACGGTGAAAAACGTGGCGACCTGTACTTCACCAAAGACATGTTGCTGGCCGTGGGCGACCGATATGAGCCGCAAATTGCAGCCAACAAGGCAGCCGATGCCAAGTACCGTTAACCCCTTGGAAAGATAGCAACATGGACGTCAAATCAGTTCTGTTCTACGCTTTTGCCGCTGTGCTGCTGTTTGCCGCCGTGCGTGTCATCACGGTGCGCAACCCCGTGCACGCCGCCCTCTACCTGATCTTGGCGTTTTTTCAAGCCGCTGGTATTTGGATGTTGTTGCATGCCGAGTTCTTGTCCATCACCTTGGTGCTGGTCTACGTGGGTGCGGTGATGGTGTTGTTCTTGTTTGTGGTGATGATGATTGACGTCAATCTTGAAAAGCTCAAACAAGGGTTTTGGAACAACTTCCCTTTGGCCGCTTCGATTGGCGCGGTGCTGGCCCTTGAATTGGCGTCGGTACTGATGGGCGGATTCCGCTCGGCACCTGCCCCTGCACCTGTGCTTGATGCCAATGGCGGCACGATTTCAAACACCAAAGAATTGGGTATCGCCCTCTACACCGATTATCTTTATCCGCTGGAAGTAGCCGCTGTTATTTTGTTGGTGGCCATCATTGCAGCGATTGCGCTCACCATGCGCAAGCGCCAAGACAATAAATTGCAAGACCCCGCAGAACAAATCAAGGTCAAACCGGCAGACCGCTTGCGCATGGTCAAAGTCGATCCTGTGCACCAAGCCTTGGTGCCTCCCCCCGCCCCTGAGGAGCCCAAAGCATGACTGTCACTCTTGGCCACTATCTGACCCTCAGCGCCGTGCTGTTTGCCTTGTCGGTCATTGGCATCTTTTTGAATCGCAAAAATCTCATTGTGTTGTTGATGGCCATCGAACTGATGCTGCTGGCAGTCAACACCAATTTCGTGGCCTTCTCGCATTACTTGGGTGACATGCAAGGTCAAATTTTTGTGTTCTTCATCATGACAGTCGCAGCAGCTGAGTCGGCCATTGGTTTGGCCATCTTGGTCTTGTTGTTCCGAAACCGTTCCAGCGTCAATGTGGACGAACTCAATGTCCTCAAGGGCTGACCTGATTCATGAACCAAACCATTCAAGCTTCCACCCTGCTCACCGTCGCCCTGGCCCCGTTGGTCGGCGCACTGTTGGCTGGTATTTTGGGCACGCAATTGGGCGGCGCACACCTGAGCCGTCGCATGTCCCACACGCTCACCATCTTGGGCGTGCTGGTGTCCTTTGTCTTGTCCGCGCAAACGCTCTACAGCGTGGTGACCGAAGGCGCACGTTTCAATGAAACCCTCTACACCTGGATGGAAGTGGGTGGTTTGAAAATGGAAATTGGCTTCAAGGTCGATGGCCTGACCGCCATGATGATGTGCGTCGTGACCTTCGTGTCTTTGATGGTTCACATCTACACCATCGGTTACATGGAAGAAGACAAGGGCTACAACCGCTTCTTCGCCTACATCTCCTTGTTCACCTTCTCCATGCTGATGCTGGTGATGAGCAACAATTTGTTGCAACTTTTCTTTGGCTGGGAAGCCGTGGGCTTGGTGTCTTATTTGCTCATTGGTTTTTGGTTCAACAAACCAAGTGCCGTGTTTGCCAACATGAAAGCTTTTTTGGTCAACCGCGTGGGTGACTTTGGCTTCATCTTGGGCATTGGCTTGATTGCCGCCTATGCAGGCTCACTGAATTACACCGAGGTGTTTGGCAAAGCGGCCGAGTTGGGCGCACTGCAATTGCCGGGCACTGAATGGATGTTGGTGACGGTCATTTGCATTTGCTTGTTTGTGGGTGCCATGGGCAAGTCAGCGCAGTTCCCACTGCATGTGTGGTTGCCCGATTCCATGGAAGGCCCGACACCCATTTCTGCTTTGATTCACGCCGCCACCATGGTGACGGCAGGCATCTTCATGGTCGCTCGCATGTCGCCCTTGTTCGAGTTGTCTGACACCGCCTTGAACCTGATCTTGGTGGTCGGGTCCATCACCGCGCTCTTCATGGGTTTCTTGGGCATTGTGCAAAACGACATCAAGCGGGTGGTGGCTTATTCCACCTTGTCCCAGTTGGGTTACATGACGGTGGCGCTTGGCGCTTCGGCTTATTCGGTGGCGGTGTTCCACCTGATGACCCATGCCTTTTTCAAAGCCTTGTTGTTCTTGGGGGCGGGCTCGGTCATCATGGGCATGCACCACAACCAAGACATCCGTTGGATGGGCGGTGTGCGCAAGTACATGCCCATCACCTGGATCACGTCTTTGCTGGGTTCCTTGGCCCTGATCGGCACACCGTTGTTCTCCGGCTTTTATTCCAAAGACAGCATCATCGAAGCGGTGGCGGCCAGCCATTTGCCTGCCGCGTCTTGGGCGCACTTGGCAGTGTTGGCAGGTGTTTTCATCACCGCCTTCTATTCCTTCCGCATGTATTTCTTGGTGTTCCACGGCAAAGAACGTTTTGACCAAAACCCAGATGCCCACCACGACCACGGTCATGGCCACGATGAACACAACGCACCGCACGAGTCCCCTTGGGTGGTGACGCTGCCTTTGGTGTTGTTGGCCATTCCATCGGTATTGATTGGCTACTTCACCATCGAGCCCATGCTGTTTGGCGACTTTTTCAATGATGCCATCGCCGTCAACCATGGCTTGCACCCTGCCATGAGCGAGTTGGGTGACAAATTCCACGGTGCTTTGGCCATGGCTGAACATGGTTTGAGTACTTGGCCCTTCATATTGGCTTTGGCGGGTGTTGTTGTGGCCTATTACATGTACATGATCAACCCGCGTGTACCCGCTGCCATTGAGCGCATGTTCATGCCCGTGCACACCTTGTTGGTCAACAAATACTACCTAGACGCTTTCAACGAGCAAGTGTTGGCCCGCGGTACCCGCTTGCTGGCCACTGGTTTGTGGAAGGGTGGCGACCAAGGCGTGATCGATGGTTTTGTGGTCAACGGTTCTTGGCAACTGGTTGGACGGATTGCTCGTTTTGCACGTCGTTTGCAAACTGGCTATCTCTACCACTATGCCTTGCTGATGATTTTGGGCATGTTTACTCTGATCACTTATTTTGTGTGGATCAAGCGATGAGAACGATGACAGAAATGATCCACTTTGACATGAGAGAGTCGCCATGGGAATCCTGAGCCTGGCCATTTGGACCCCCATTTTTTTTGGCGTGTTGTTGTTGGCTTTTGGCCGTGATGAGCATGCCAAGTTGGTGCGTTGGGTGGCACTATTCGCTGCAGTCATCAGTTTCTTGGTGACCTTGCCTTTGTACACCGCATTTGACGTTGCAAGCGGAGCCATGCAGTTTGTTGAAAAAATGCCTTGGATCCTGCGCTTCAATATGCATTACCACTTGGGTGTGGACGGCATCTCCTTGTGGTTTGTGTTGCTCACCGCCTTCATCACCATCATCGTGGTGATTGCTGGATGGGAAGTCATCACCGAACGCGTGAACCAATACATGGGCGCATTCTTGGTGCTGAGCGGCGTGATGATTGGGGTGTTTTGCGCCTTGGACGGCATGTTGTTCTATGTCTTCTTTGAAGCCACTTTGATTCCCATGTACTTGATCATCGGTGTATGGGGTGGACCGAACAAAATCTACGCAGCGTTCAAGTTTTTCCTCTACACCTTGCTCGGTTCCTTGTTGATGCTGGTGGCCCTGATCTACCTGTATATCGCGTCAGAGGGCAGTTTTGATCTGGCCACTTGGCAACAACTGCCGTTGGCAGCGAAACCACAAACCTTGTTGTTCTTCGCCTTCTTTGCCGCCTTCGCGGTGAAGGTGCCGATGTGGCCGGTGCACACTTGGTTGCCCGATGTGCACGTGGAAGCCCCCACCGGTGGCTCGGCCGTCTTGGCCGCCATCATGCTGAAGTTGGGCGCTTATGGTTTCTTGCGTTTCTCCTTGCCGATCACACCTGATGCATCACAAGAATGGGCTTGGCTGATGATCGCCTTGTCTTTGATTGCCGTGGTGTATGTCGGTCTGGTGGCCGTGGTGCAGCAAGACATGAAAAAACTCGTGGCGTATTCGTCGGTGGCGCACATGGGCTTCGTCACCTTGGGCTTCTTTGTGTTCAGCAGCTTGGGCGTGAGTGGTGGCATCGTGCAAATGATTGCCCACGGCTTTGTGTCAGCCGCCATGTTCTTGTGCATTGGCGTCTTGTATGACCGCGTCCATTCGCGTGAAATTGCCAGCTATGGCGGCGTGGTCAACACCATGCCCAAGTTCGCCGCTTTTGCTTTGTTTTTCGCCATGGCCAATTGCGGCTTGCCCGGCACCGCTGGGTTTGTCGGTGAATGGATGGTGATTTTGGCCACCGTCAAATTCAATTTCTGGCTGGGTCTTTTGGCCGCATCCGCCCTCATCTTTGGCGCGGCTTATACCTTGTGGATGGTCAAGCGGGTGTATTTGGGCCCCGTCACCAATGACGATGTCCGCGCCCTGAAAGACATCAACGCCCGCGAATTTTTGATGCTCAGCTTGTTGGCCTTGGCTGTGCTGTGGATGGGCATCTATCCCAAGCCTTTCACCGATGTGATGAATGTCTCTGTCGATCAGTTGTTGGCACATGTGGCCACCAGCAAGTTGCCGCAATGATCTGCCCGATGACCTACTTTGGAATTCAAGAATGATGGACAACTACAACTGGGTGACGGCTTATCCCGAAATCGTGTTGCTGGTCATGACCTGTGTCATCGCCCTGGTGGACCTGTGGGTGACCAGTCCGAAGCGCAGTCTGACCTATGGTTTGAGCATGATCACCTTGGGCGTGGTGGCGCTGATGCAAGCCTATTTGGCCACCACTGGTGAAACCCTTTACGGCTTTGGCCACATGGTGGTCTCCGACGCCATGGGCAATTGGCTCAAGTGTTTTGCCACGCTGGCGGTGATGGTCACTTTGGTGTACGGGCGCCCCTATGCGGCCGAACGAGGCATGTTGGATGGTGGTGAATTGTTCACCCTGAGCTTGCTGTCTTTGCTCGGCATGTTTGTCATGATCTCCGGCAACAACTTCTTGGTCATTTACTTGGGTCTGGAGTTGCTCACCTTGTCCAGTTACGCCTTGGTGGCTTTGCGGCGTGACAACGGCAACGCCACCGAAGCGGCCATGAAGTATTTTGTGTTGGGCGCCTTGGCCAGTGGCTTCTTGCTGTATGGCTTGTCCATGCTGTACGGCGCCACAGGAACCTTGGACTTGACCGGCGTGTTTGCCGCCGTGGGCAGTGGCCACATCAAGCACCAAGTGTTGGTTTTGGGTTTGGTGTTCGTGGTCTGTGGCATTGCATTCAAATTTGGAGCAGCGCCATTTCACATGTGGGTACCCGATGTCTACCAAGGTGCCCCAACGGCCGTCACCTTGATGATTGCGGGCGCCCCGAAATTGGCGGCCTTTGCCTTGATGATGCGCTTGCTGGTTGACGGCTTGTTGCCACTGGCCATTGATTGGCAGCAAATGTTGGGCGTCTTGGCCTTGGCCACCCTGTTGGTCGGCAATTTCACGGCCATTGCACAAACCAATTTGAAACGCATGCTGGCTTTTTCCACCATTGCACAAATGGGTTTTGTGTTCATTGGCATGTTGTCGGGCGTCACCAATGGCAATACCTTGTCCGCAGCCAACGCCTACAGCTCGGCCATGTTCTACATGGTCACCTATGTGCT
>CALBEV010000160.1 GCA_937891045.1 uncultured Burkholderiales bacterium
CGAGACCGGAATCGAACCGGTACGCCCGTTATTCACGAAAGCGGCGGATTTTAAGTCCGCTGTGTCTACCAATTTCACCACTCGGGCGAGTGTTGCAAGCGGTGTATTGTGTCAAAACTTCAGGGTGATATCGGCAGTTCTTTCAAATAAATACGCGAGCCCGCTTCGGGCGGCACCCACACCTTGGCGCCTTGAAAATAGACCTGTACCGATTTCAACTCTGAAGTCGCAATGGTCCAAGGGGGTGATCCATGGATGCTGCGACCAGCGCCCGGCGTGAGTGTGACCAAGTTCCGTTTGTTTTTGCCATCGTCCACACACACCGTGGTGGTTTTGTTGGCCACCAAGTAGACATAGCTGCCAGGTTTGTTGGGCGAGACGGATGTGACGGTGACGGGTGCTGTGGTGATGTTGGCGCAATCAGCAGCACTTGCTGTGCTTGCAGCTGCTGGGTTTTTGGTAGCTGCTGTTTCTTTGGCTGCTGTTTCTTTGGCCGTTGTCTCTTTGGCAGATGGGGGGACGACAACCGCCTGCGTTGGAGCAGGCGCAGCAGCGATGACCTCAGGCACCACCGCAGGAACTTCTTCTGTTGTGGCGGTTGGCGGTGCGGGCAACACTTTGCCGGTGATGGGCTCCACCCATTCTTCGTAAAGCGCTTGGCTGTTGTGGCGGTTGTATTGCCACAGGCCCAGCCCCAACAACAAGGCGGCCAAACCCCAGGTGCCCAGCAGCTTGGGCCAAGAACCGCCAGGACGGCGCACGTCGGAATGCACCACTTGGCTCTTCAGGTTTTTTTCAGACAAGCGAATGATGTCGTCGATGACACTGGCAGAACTGCGCGGCGCAGGCGGCTCGATGGAAGCCACGGTCTGGGGTTCTTGCGAGGCGTTTTCCAAGGTGCGGATGACGCGACGCAAAGACTGGGCTTTGATTTGCGGCGAATAAAACAGCGAGTCGCCATCTTCTTCGAGTTGCCGCACTTGTGCCGCCGACAAATTGACCATCAAGGCCAGTTGTGCGTGGTCCAAGTCTGCGGCCAAGCGCAGGCTTTTCAAATGGGCAGCATCGTCTCGAACCGGCTCATCCATGGGTTAATCGGGTTTCAAAATCAAAAAATATACTTCATGTGCAAGTGTGAGTCTATGCTGGTTTTCTTTAGGATAGATGGCAGAAATATGAACCTTTGGGTTCATAGTGCGTTGATACGGCCCTTAACATCACCGCATGAAAACATGTGTGGTCAACGGCGTGGCGTTGGAGGTTCAGCAGATCCCGGGGTCTGCGGACTTGGCACCCATCGTTTTTTTGCATGAGGGCTTGGGGTCGGTGGCGATGTGGCAAACCCGCGCGGGCCACTGGCCCGAAAAAGTCTGCCAAGCCACGGGCCGCGCTGGCTGGGTGTATTCCCGGCGCGGCTATGGCCAATCCGACAGCATCCCCGATGTGCGCAGCGTCAACCGCTTGGCAGCCGACTACATGCAGCAAGAGGCTTGGGCCGTGTTGCCCGCGCTGCTTGACCAATGGGGTGTGCACAAGCCCGTGTTGTTGGGGCATTCGGATGGCGGCAGCATCGCGCTGCTGCATGCGGCGCGGTTTGAGGTGACAGCATGCATCGTGATGGCTCCGCATCTCATGGTGGAAGACAAGTCGGTGAAGGCCATTCAAGCTGCGCGGGTGGCGTATGAAACCACCGATTTGCGCGAGCGCCTCAAGCGCTTTCACAAGGATGTGGATTGCGCGTTTTGGCAATGGAACGATGTCTGGTTGTCCGAACCGTTCAGCCACTTTGACATTCATGCAGATTGCTTGAACATCACCGCCCCCGTGCTGGCCATGCAAGGCGTGGATGATGCTTACGGCAGCATGCGGCACATTGACGACTTGCGCACCGCAGGCTCGGAGCAACGCGAAGTGTTGCAAGCCTGTGGGCATTCGCCTTACCGCGAGCAGGCTGAGATGAGCCAAGAACTCGTCAAGGTGTTTTTAAAAGACGGGCCTTGAGGTCGATGAACTGCGCCAAGCGCTGAATGTCTGCATCGCGAACACTTTGCTTGGCAAAATGCTTGGCCCAGTGTTGCGTCACGGCTTGCACCTCTGACACCCATTGCTTGGCTTCTTGCAAGTTCACGCCAAATGCGCGGTGGTCGGACAAGGCATTGCTCAAGGTGGCGTCGGCGCCCTCTTGCCCCACCCGCATGGATTGATAAGCCAGCCCCAGGTTGGTGGGCAACACATCAAACGCTGGGGCCAAATGCCAAGCACCTGCCCGCCACACAAACGCATGGTTTTTTTCATGGTCATCCGTGTTGTCCATCAAGATGTTGAACACCATGCGTTTGAACACCTCTTTCGCATTTTGTGCAATCGCAGACGCTTCTCCATGACGACGCAACCACAGCGCCATCTCGGGGTAGCCATGCGGCATGCCTGCGGCTGGCAGCGCCACATGGGCAGAGACTGCATGCCAACGTTGCGGGCCTGCCCGGTCAAAGCGCTTCACGGCCAACGCGTGCTGGCGTTGGCTGCCTAAGGCGTAAGGCAAAGGCTTTGTTTCACACACCCTGATGCCTGCTTTGGCGGCCAACAACATGCAAGCGTGTTCGACCAATCCGGCATCCAAGGTGTCGTGGGCTTCACTGAATTTCAGCACCCATGGCGCACCGTCCATGGTCATCAAAGCCTTGGGCTTGGCACCGCCCAGCGTTGCACCCGGTGACACCAACCGAGCAAGATGCGCTGGTGGCGTGACGCCTGCTTCGATTTGCCGAATCAATTCGTGCAGTTGCTGTACATCGGCCAGTTGCGCCATGCTGCCATGCTGAAAGGCTTGGTAGCTGTCGCTGGAAAGAGAAACACCCAAAGCGCCAAACCGATCATCACCTGCGAAATACAAATGGTCCAAGGTGGACAAACGCTGCGGGTTGATGAGGAAGCGAATCACGCGTTCGCCCCAGCGGTCCGGGCGAGCATCATCTACCGCACCCACCGCGCTATCGGGAAGCTGCGGCAAAAACTCGACATCGCGCAAAGGCAGGTCTTCACTCAAGGCCATGCCGTGCTGCAACCAATGCGGGCTGTAGCGCAAGGAAACGCCAGCCACTTGCTGCTGCGCTTTGCGCACCGATCGCAAAGTGCCCACCCACTGCGGCTGAGTAGGGTTGGCCAACCACCACAAGTACAGGATGTCGGGCAAGGCAGCGGGTCTCATGCGAACGCCTTGCGTTTTTGGCCGCGCTGTAGGGCCAAGGCAATGTCTTGATCCAGGGCGGCCATGTCGAGTTCGGGCAAGGCCAATTGCGACAACGCCGACGAGCGGCCCATCAACCACAACGCCAGTGCGTAGATGCCCATGCCCACGCCTGGGTCACCCTGCTCCATGCGTTGCACGGTGCGCACCGACACGCCCATCCGAGCGGCCCATTCGCGCAAGGATTGCTTGCGGCGTTTGCGGGCCAAAGCCAAATCGGCGCCCAAAGCTTGCATGGCTTGGAGCGCCTGTGGCGGCAAAAAATTGTTGTGAGCGGATGACTTAGACATGCCTCAATTTAGCATAAAAAGCCTTTTTTGTATCAATTAATGGCGTTTATTTGCATCAAATCCGCCGCTGACAACCAGCGCCACTGGCCCGGTGCCAAGTCGGGTGGCAGGCTCAAGCCCCCCATGCGGGCGCGGTGCAAACCCACCACTTTGTGGCCCACAGCGGCCAACATGCGCTTGACCTGGTGGTACTTGCCTTCGGTCAGGGTGAGTTGCATCTGGTGGCTGCCGGTCAACACACAGGCCGCGGCTATCACGGGATTGGGGTCGTCGTTCAACACCACGCCTTGCAAAAGTTTTTGAACGGCTTGCTCGCTCAAGGGGTCTTCGGTGATGAGCTCATAGACCTTGGGCACATGGTGTTTGGGCGAACTCATGCGGTGAATGAATTGCCCATCGTCACTCAACAACAACATGCCGGTGGTGTCTTGGTCCAAGCGGCCCACGGCTTGCACACCTTGCAAACCTGTTTTGGCGGGACGATGGCGCAAAGGAGATGGCAACAAGCTGTAGACGCTGGGCCAGGTGGAGGGTTTGTGCGAGCACTCGGTGCCTGCTGGTTTGTGCAACAACACATAGGCTTTGGCGTGGTATTGCCAATCCACGCCTTGCACTTGAAACGCCATGCCATCGGTGGGCTCGATGGATTCGCTGTCGTCAACAAGTTGCAGGCCATCGCCCCTGTCGCATTTCACCAAGCCTTGTTGCACCAGGCCCGCGCAAATGCGGCGGGTGCCAAAGCCTTGGGAAAACAGCAGGTCGGGAAAACTGATGGATTTCAAACGGCCAACTTCAATTGGTTGATGGCATGTTGCGTTGCTGCGCTCGCCAGGCGTCTTCGCACATTTGTGGCAAGCCCCGACTGGCTTGCCAATTGAGCAAGGTTTGGGCCTTGTCCACCTTGGCATAACAACTCGCCACATCACCGGGTCGGCGGGGCACGATGTTGAAGGCCACGGGTTTGCCACTGGCAGCCTCGAAGGCTTTCACCATTTCCAGCACGCTGTGGCCTTGGCCAGTGCCCAAGTTGATGGCATGCCAGCCGGTTTGTGCTTGTAAAAAGTGCAAGGCGGCCAGGTGGCCTTGCGCCAGGTCCATGACGTGGATGTAGTCCCGCACACCGGTGCCGTCGGGCGTGTCGTAGTCGTTGCCAAACACTTGCACTGCAGGTCGAAGGCCAGCAGCAACTTGCGCCACAAAGGGCATGAGGTTGTTGGGGATGCCGTTCGGATCTTCGCCAATCAAGCCGCTGTCGTGCGCACCCACCGGGTTGAAGTAACGCAAACACGCGATGCGCCAAGTTGGGTTGGAGGCAGACAGGTCGTGCAGCATTTCTTCAATGTGCAGTTTGGTGCGGCCATAGGGGTTGGTGGCCGAGGTGGGGTGCTGTTCATCCAAAGGCAGGTATTGCGGTTCGCCATACACGGTGGCGCTGCTGCTGAAGACGAGCTGGTGCACCTGTGCGGCTTGCATGGCTTGCAACAAGGACAGTGTGCCCTGCAGATTGTTTGCAAAATAGTTCAGAGGTTGTGCCACCGACTCGCCCACGGCTTTCAAGCCCGCGAAATGCACCACGGCTTGGATGCCATGCGTTTGCAATGCTTGTGTCACTTGTGATGTATCGCGCACATCGGCTTGCACAAAGGCCAAGGCGTGGCCCAAGATGGTTTCAAGCCGACCTAACACAGCCTGTTTGCTGTTGCTGAAGTTGTCCAGCAAGACCACCTCGTGTCCGGCTTGCGACAAGACCACAGCGGTGTGGCTGCCGATGTAGCCGGTGCCACCAGTGAGAAGCATTTTCATAGGGGGTTTGTTTCAAAGGGTTGCAAACTTTAGCATGCGGGTCGCTGCGCCCTGCAAGCCGTTAAAGTAGCGCTTATGGAAAACATCGATGTCATGGTATTGCGCACACTGCGCAACTGGCGGCAAGAGGGCAAACGGGCTTTGTTGGCCACGGTTGTTCGCACCTGGGGTTCGTCGCCGCGCCCCATTGGTTCCATCATGGCCTTGTGCGAAACAGGTGCGGTGGTGGGCTCGGTGTCGGGTGGTTGCATCGAAGACGATTTGATTTACCGCTTCACCCAAGCCTATGCCGTGGGCCAAGCCGCGCAACCCGACCAAGAAACCACCATCCCCAGCGGCGCACCGCAGCGCGTGAAATACGGCATCACCGCCGACGAAGCACACCGCTTTGGTCTGCCTTGTGGCGGCACCTTGGAACTGCTGTTGGAGTTCGACCCCGACGCGCCAATGCTTGACGGCTTGGTGAAGTCCTTGGAAACCGGCCAGCTGATGCAACGCACCACGGTGCTGGACACGGGCGCGGTGTCACAACACCCCAGCGACACGCCCACCGAACTGAGCATTGACGATGTGCAGTTGGTGAATACCTTTGGCCCCGAGTACCGCATGTTGCTCATTGGTGCGGGGCAGCTCACCGAGTACCTGGCCACCATGGCCTTGTTCAATGGCTTTGCTGTCACGGTCTGCGACCCGCGCGAGGAATACAGCGGCGCTTGGGGCGTGCCCAATGTGGCGCTGACCAAAGACATGCCCGACGATGTGGTGATCAGCTTCAAGCCCGATCGCCGCAGCTGCGTGATTGCCTTGACGCACGACCCCAAACTGGACGACTTGGCGCTGCTAGAGGCGCTGGAGACGGATGCGTTTTATGTGGGCGCGATTGGTTCACGCCGCAACAATGATGCGCGTCGACAACGCATGATCGAGCATTTGGATAAAACCGAAGAAGAGCTGGAGCGTTTGCGCGGCCCGATTGGCATTTACATTGGCAGCAAAACGCCAGCGGAAATTGCGGTGAGCATCATGGCCGAGGTGTTGGCCGTGAAAAACGGCGTGCCCCTGCCGCGCGACATGGATGTGGCTTACGCGAAAAACACCCAAGAGATTGCGCACAACGACCCGGGCGTGTTGGTGTGTGGCATTCGGCCTTGACTTGCTAAGCAACGAAGGGGTTTTGAATAAGAACCCCATTCAATACAGACCCTGCAGCCAAGTCTTCAGTCATCAAAATGTTGGCCGATAGAACGGCAGAAGACAGGATGTGCGCATCGTAAAAAGACAGTTGATGGACCTGCGCCAATTGAATTGCTTTGGCATGTGACTCCTCGGTCAACGCGACGACACTGCAATAAGACTTGATGGCGTCTAGCAAGGTTTGTATTTCAATCCACTCTAGTTTGAGTTTTCGGCGACAAACCGATGTCACTTCATTCAGAACTTGAACACTGACGATAGGGTTTGTTTTCAACAAAGCTTCTGCTCTCTCAGCTTTGGCTTCATCACCAGACAGCAAGTACAAAACCACATTACTGTCCAAAAATGCTTGACTCATGCGTCTTACCCACGCTCGTTCGCTTCATCACGGTCAAAATAAAAGTCAGCTGGCAATTTGCCACGCAAACCGCGAAGTCGATCAAGCAGTTGCTGAGGAGTCGGTTTTTTCTTCACTTCAAAACTTCTTTCGCCAACCATGTGAAGTTCGATTTCTTCACCCTCTTTCAAATCAAGCGCTGAGACCAGACTGGCAGGAAATCTGACTGCCAATGAATTACCCCATTTGGAAATTTGCATGTTGCACCTCTCATGATATACATATTTTAATTGTATATCCAAAGGCATCAACTGTTAGAAATTGGCTTGACCAAGGGCACACCCGCCGTCGCGACCCACTCCCCGCTTTTGCGCTGCGCCAGCACATCCACACCCCAGGCTTTGGCGGTGGCCTGCAATTGCTGCGGCGACTGCATGAAGAAAACTTTGGTGAGGGCATCGGCCAGCACGCAGCTGGGAGCCAGCACGGACACCGAAGCCCAATGCGCTGGTGAATAGCCGGTGTGCGGGTTCAGGATGTGGTGGTGCAGATGGTCCGCGCTGAAGGCGGTGTGGGCATCTGAAGATGTGGCGATGGCGCGGCCATCCATTTGCACAACGGGTTGATTCAACAGGGCCTCTTTGTTCGCAAGATGCAGCTGATCGCTTGATGTAGACCTTCGCGGTTGAACTTGCATGGTCTTGTGGGTCAGCGCCACACCCTCCACAGCTAAGGTCCAGGGTTTGCCGCCAGGCGCTTGACCCAGCAACGCGGTTTCACCCGCATCAATTTGCGCATGTGCCATGCCATGCGCTTGCAACACCGCTTTCACCACCTCAGCGGCGTAGCCTTGCGCGATGCCATTGAGTGACACGCCCATGCCTTTGAGGTTCAAATGCACGGCATCTGGGGTCACTTCCACCGCCTGCCAGTTCACGCGTTTTTGCGCTTGCATGACGGCACGCTTGGCAGGCAGTTGTTGTGCGGCTTGCGCCTCGGCCCACACCTTCCACAAGGGCTGCATGGAAATATCGAACGCCCCGGCACTGCGGCGCGACACCTGAGCCGACAAACTCAATACAGAACGCAGATGCGCACTTGGTTTGTGCAACACACCCGTGGCGTTCAAGCGCGACACGGCGCTGTCGGGGTTGAACAAACTCATCTCGGTTTCCACATCGCGCAGTGCTTTCACGGCGGCGTCCAAGGCGGCATCAAGCTGCGCCACATTGGCGTGGCCTGCACGCAGCCACAGCGTGGTGCCAAAGCCGATCAAGGCGCGTTCGTGCCAGACCAAGTTGCCCTGCTCAGCTCTTGCCAAAGCCGCTGCGCCACCGAGCCCCAAGCCCAAACCCAGCTTCATCCATTGACGTCGTTGCATGCTCATGC
>CALBEV010000161.1 GCA_937891045.1 uncultured Burkholderiales bacterium
CCCCCTTCATGCAACACGCTTACCTGCAAGCCATGCACGAGAGTGGCAGCGCCACGCTCGACAGCGGCTGGACGCCGCGCTTCATCACCCTGTGGTTGAACGATGCACTGGTGGCCGCATGCCCCTTGTATTTGAAAAAACACTCCTATGGCGAGTACGTGTTTGACTGGGCTTGGGCGAATGCCTATCAACAACACGGCTTGCCGTACTACCCCAAGGCCTTGATTGCTGTGCCGTTCACACCCGTGCCGGGTTCGCGTTTGCTGGCCGTGGATGCGCCCAAGCGGCAGCGCTTGTTGCAAGCGGTCATTGCTTGGTGCGCCCAAGAAAAACTGTCATCACTGCATTTGTTGTTTGGCAGCCCCGCCGACATGGCGGCTTGCGAAGCCGAAGAATTGCTGCAGCGCCAAACCGTGCAGTTCCATTGGCACAACCAAGCCTGGCCTGACTTTGAAGCCTTCTTGGCGAGCTTGAACCAAGAGAAGCGCAAAAAAATCCGGCAAGAGCGGCGCAAAGTGGCTGAAGCAGGCGTCACCTTCAGATGGTCTTTGGGTGCAGCTATTTCTTCAAGCGATTGGCGCTTCTTTTACGAATGCTACGAGCGCACCTACCTGGAACATGGCAATGCGCCCTACCTGACACCTGCGTTTTTCCAAAGCATGCAAACCGACATGGCGCACAACTGGTTGTTGTTCATCGCTGAGCGCGACGGCGTGCCCATGGCCAGCAGTTTGATTGGCATCCATCATCTGGGCGAAGCCGACGCCGTGGCCTATGGCCGTTATTGGGGAGCACTCGAGCGCGTCGATTGTTTGCACTTCGAGGCTTGCTATTACCAACCCTTGCAATGGTGCATGCAGCATGGGGTGCAGCGCTTTGAAGGTGGTGCCCAGGGCGAGCACAAGATGGCGCGGGCCTTGATGCCCACCAGCACCCACAGTGGCCACTGGTTGGCCGACCACCGCTTTGCGCAGGCGGTGGCGGAATTTTTAGAACGCGAAGGCCGCGGTGTGGACAACTACATGGCGCACTTGGACGAACGCAATCCGTTCAAGCGCCCTGACTGATCAGCCTTTGATTTTTTGGTAATTGCTCATGCCGTCCTGCACCTCTTGACGTGCGGCCTCGGGGCCTTCCCAGCCCAAAATCTTCACCCATTTGCCGATCTCCAAGTCTTTGTAGTGCTCAAAGAAATGCGCGATGGTTTTCAAACGCATCGGGTTCAAGTCTTCGGGTTTTTGCCATTGGGTGTAGATGGACAAAATTTTGTCGGTGGGCACGGCCAAGACCTTGCCGTCCATGCCCGCTTCGTCTTCCATTTTCAAAATGCCGATGGGGCGGCATGGCACGACGACGCCTGGAATGAGCGGCACGGGCGTGATGACCAAGACGTCCACCGGGTCGCCGTCACCGCTGATGGTTTTGGGCACATAGCCGTAGTTGGTCGGGTAGTGCATGGCCGTGCTCATGAAGCGGTCCACGAAGATGGCACCGGTTTCTTTGTCCACTTCGTACTTGATCGGGTCGGCGTTCATCGGGATTTCGATGATCACGTTGAATTCATGCGGTGCGTTCTTGCCAGGGGTGACGTTGTCGAGGGACATGTTGAAAATCTCTTGAAATGAAAAGGGAAATGAAAAACCGCCCTATTTTGTCAGTAATTACCCTGATTTTTCTGACACGTTCAGGCTGTTTCTGGGAAAGCCGTCATTCGAATCCCTTACATTCGCCGAGTTGGCCAATCAACCTCGGTGTGAGTGTGTGAGGAAGCAACGCAAAGGTGGTGTCAAACAACCGGTTGCGTGGCCCCACCTCATCGCGAAACTATCCAAGGAGATCTTATGACTGGTTCTACAGCGCTTGTATTTGCGCTCATCTGCGGCTTCATCGCCGTGATTTACGGGTTTTGGGCCCGCAGCTGGATTCTTTACCAAGATGCAGGCAATGCCCGCATGCAGGAAATTGCAGCGGCGATCCAAACCGGTGCAGCAGCTTATTTGGCTCGCCAATACAAAACCATCGCCATGGTCGGCGTGGTCTTGGCCATCCTGATTGCCTGGGTGTTGGACCCCTTGAGTGCCGTGGGCTTTGTACTGGGCGCTGTGTTGTCTGGCGCTTGCGGCTTCATCGGCATGAACGTGTCCGTGAAAGCCAATGTCCGTACAGCACAAGCAGCCACCAAAGGCATTGGCCCCGCGCTGGATGTCGCATTTCGCGGCGGCGCCATCACCGGCATGCTGGTGGTGGGCTTGGGCCTTTTGGGCGTGACCGGTTTTTACTGGTTCCTCACCCGCGCTGGCGTGCCTGCTGACGGCAAAGCGCTGGCCGGTTTGCTCAATCCGCTGATCGGTTTTGCCTTTGGCTCTTCGCTGATCTCCATTTTTGCCCGTCTGGGCGGCGGCATTTTCACCAAAGGCGCTGACGTTGGCGCGGACTTGGTGGGCAAAGTTGAAGCCGGTATCCCCGAAGACGACCCGCGCAACCCTGCGGTGATTGCCGACAACGTCGGTGACAACGTCGGCGACTGCGCTGGCATGGCCGCCGATTTGTTTGAAACCTATGCGGTCACCCTGATTGCCACCATGGTGCTGGGCGCTTTGCTGGCCGGTGCCGGTGGCCCGAACTTGGTGCTGTATCCGCTGGTGTTGGGTGGTGTGTCCATCGTGGCCTCCATCATTGGTTGCTTCTTTGTGAAGGCCAGCCCCGGCATGACCAACGTGATGCCTGCGCTTTACAAAGGCTTGGCGGTCTCGGGCATATTGTCCTTGATTGCGTTTTACTTTGTCACCCAGTCCATGTTCCCAACCGCCATGGCCTTGCCCGATGGCACGGCCTTGAGCGCCAGCGGACTGTTTGGCGCCTGTGCCATTGGTTTGATCTTGACTGGTGCGCTGGTCTGGATCACCGAGTACTACACCGGCACCCAGTACGCGCCTGTGCAGCACATCGCACAAGCATCCACCACCGGTCACGGCACCAACATCATTGCTGGCTTGGGCGTGTCCATGCGCTCCACCGCTTGGCCTGTCCTGTTCGTCTGCGCCGCCATCTACAGCGCCTACGACCTGGGCGGCTTGTACGGCATCGCCATCGCTGCCACAGCCATGCTCAGCATGGCCGGTATCGTGGTCGCCTTGGACGCCTACGGCCCGATCACCGACAACGCCGGTGGCATTGCCGAAATGGCCGAGCTGCCTGCCAGCGTGCGTGACATCACCGACCCGCTGGACGCGGTGGGCAACACCACCAAGGCCGTGACCAAAGGCTATGCCATTGGCTCCGCCGGTTTGGCCGCACTGGTGCTGTTTGCCGACTACACCCACAAGCTCGAAGCCTTTGGCGCACAAATCAAGTTTGACTTGAGCGACCCCAACGTCATCATTGGCTTGTTCATCGGTGGTCTGATTCCTTACCTCTTTGGCGCGATGGCGATGGAGGCCGTGGGCCGCGCCGCCGGTGCGGTGGTGGTGGAAGTGCGCCGCCAGTTCAAGGAGATCAAGGGCATCATGGACGGTACCGGCAAGCCCGAGTACGACACGGCGGTTGACATGCTGACGACAGCCGCCATCAAAGAAATGATGATCCCCAGCTTGTTGCCTGTGGTGGCACCCATCTTGGTCGGTCTGATCCTCGGCCCAGCGGCTTTGGGCGGTTTGCTGATGGGAACCATCATCACCGGCTTGTTCGTGGCGATTTCCATGTGCACCGGCGGCGGTGCCTGGGACAACGCCAAAAAGTACATCGAAGATGGACACCACGGCGGCAAAGGCTCTGAAACCCACAAGGCCGCCGTCACGGGCGACACCGTCGGCGACCCCTACAAGGACACGGCTGGCCCTGCGATCAACCCCTTGATCAAGATCATCAACATCGTGGCGCTGCTGATCGTGCCCGTGATGATGCATTTCCACGGCGGCAGTGTGGCGGCCCCAGCGGTTGTTGACACACCGCCTGCGGTCAGCGCACCTGCCGAGGCCCCTGCTGCTGCGCCTGCTGAAGGCAAGTAAGCTTGGTTCTTGCCAACTTCGGTTGGCAGGATGTGAAAAGCCCGCTTCGGCGGGCTTTTTTGTGGGTGCCTCAAAAGGCTTGTTTTGAGGGAGTGGTCATTAGGGAAGGGGCTTGCAGCCGTTTTTATGATACATGAATTCAAGGTTTTGCCGTTTTTTTGTATCACCCGCTCAAACAATTGGTAATTGGTAATTGGGGTCAGATTCCAATTGTTTTGGCGTTGAAGAATGGAGGAAATGGGGGTCAGATTCCAATTAATTTCTTCCCTGAAAGTCACGCTTGAGCCGCCCGCCATGGGGACTCATTTTTCTGGTCTTTCGCTCA
>CALBEV010000162.1 GCA_937891045.1 uncultured Burkholderiales bacterium
CGATTTGCTCAATGCCCCATTCACGCACATAACCGTGGCCGCCCAACACCTGCAGGCAGTCACTGCCGCCATGAAAGGCTTGGTGGGTGAAGACCGATTTCATGACCGGTGTGACCAGCGCGCACCAGCGCTGGGCGGCGGCTTGCGTGTTGGCATCGGGGCTGTGTTTGATCAGGTCGAGTTCGAGCGCGGTGCGGTAAGCCAGCACACGACCGGCGTCGACCCAGGCGCGCTGCGTGTCCAAGATGCGGCGCATGGCCGGGTGCTCACCAATCAAATCCGCTTCGCCCGCGCTTTTGCCTTTGCCCGGCGCACGCATCTGGCGGCGCTCTTGTGAATAGGCGTCGGCCTTTTGCCAAGCGGCGTCCAGCAGGCCAATGCCTTGCAAAGCCACATGCAGGCGAGCTGCGTTCATCATCACGAACATCGCGTTCAGGCCCTTGCCGGGTTCGCCCACTATTGAAGAGACTGCTTCGTCAAAACGCATCACGCAGGTGGGGCTGCCGTGCAGGCCCATCTTTTCTTCGATGCGGTCGCAGTGCACACGGCTGCGCGAGCCATCGGGGTAGAACTTGGGCACGAGAAACAGCGACAGGCCTTTGGGGCCGGGCGGCGCATCGGGCAGGCGGGCCAGCACCAAGTGCACGATGTTGTCGCTCAGGTCGTGCTCGCCGCCCGAGATGAAAATTTTGGTGCCGCTGACCGCGTACCGCCCATCGGGCAGGGGAACGGCTTTGGTTGTGGCCAAGCCGAGGTCAGAACCGGCATGCGGCTCGGTCAGGCACATGGTGGCAAGCCATTCGCCGGTGGCCACTTTCTCTAAATAGTGCGCTTTGAGTTCGTCGCTGGCGTGGTGTTTGATGCACTCGTAAGCGCCATGCAACAAGCCCGGCGCCATGGTCCAACCGTGGTTGGCGGCGCTCAGCATTTCGTAGAGCATGGCTTCGAGCACGGTGGGCAGGCCTTGACCGCCGTCTTCGGTGCTGGCGGCCAGGGCGGGCCAGCCCGATTGCCAAAAGGACTGGTACGCATCCTTGAAGCCCGGCGGCATGGTGACTGCGCCGTCCTTCCACTGTGCACCTGTTTCGTCGCCATCACGGTTGAGCGGGGCGATGACTTCGCCCACGAACTTGCCAGCCTCCTGAAGTACTTGCTGCATCAGCTCGGCGTCCACCTCGGCAAAGGCGGGCAGGGTTTGCAGTTGGGCGGGCGCGTTCAAAACGCGGGACAACAAAAACTGCATCTCTTCGGTGCGGGGTTGGTAGGCGTTCATGGGGTTTTCAGTCTTTCAGCTGCACAGGGCCTTGATGTCCTCAGGCACAGGGATGGATTTGATGCGGTCCGGGTCTTCGGGGTGCTTGATGCAAAAGGCGCGCACTTCGGTGCCTTCGCACAGGACGGTATCGCCGCGCATGACCACATGCTTGTGCACAAACACTTTCTCACGCCATTCCTGCACGCTGGTGTGCACCTGCAGGGTTTCGCCATAGGTGGCGGGGCGGATGAACTTGGTGTTGATCTCCAAGAGCGGCGTGCCGATGATGCCGCGCGTCTTGACCAGTTCGCGCCAAGGCAAGATGCTGCACTTCATGAAGAAGTTCAGCGATGAAGCGTCCATCCATTTGGAGAAATTGGGGAAGAAGACAATGCCTGCGGGGTCGCAGTCGCCGAACACCACTTGCACTTCGTAAACAACGGTTTTGCTCATGTTCGGCTTTCAGCGGGGGGCCATGCGCAACGCGCCATCGAGGCGAATGACTTCGCCGTTCAGGTGGTCGTTGTGCACGATGTGGCAGGCCAGTTCGGCAAATTCGCTGGGCTTGCCCAGGCGGGCGGGGAAGGGGATGCTGGCGGCCAATGATTGCTGCACCGGTTCTGGCAGGCTGGCCAACAAAGGGGTCTTGAACAGGCCGGGCGCGATGGTGCACACGCGGATGCCGTGCTGCGCCAAGTCGCGCGCCATGGGCAGCGTCATGCCCACCACGCCCGCTTTGGACGCGCTGTAGGCCTGCTGGCCCACCTGGCCGTCGAAGGCTGCGACCGAGGCGGTGAAGACCATCACGCCACGGGCACCGTCAGTCTCACCATCTTTTTCCATCGGGTCGAGCTTGCTGCAGGCCTCGGCAAACAAACGCGCTGCGTTGTAGGTGCCGATCAGGTTCACGTTGATGACCTTGGCAAACTCCTCCAGCGGTGCGGCCTTGCCGTCCTTGCCGACCACGCGCTTGGCAGTGCCAATGCCAGCGATCTGCATCAAGATGCGGGCGGGGCCGTGAGCCGCGGCGGCTGTCTCGATGGCATGCTGCATGCTGTCTGCATCGCTCACATTGCAGTGCACTGCAACGCCGCCAATGTCAGCTGCCACGCGCTCTGCGTTGGCCATGTTCAGGTCGAGCACCGCGACCTTGGCGCCCAGACGGGCCAGTTCGCGCGCTGTGGCTTCGCCCAAACCAGAGCCACCGCCGGTGACCAATGCTGCTTGTCCTTGGATGTTCATGTCAGTTCCTTTTTGTCAGAGGTCGAACCTTCGGGTCCGTCGTTTCGGTGGGGTGTCGGGGCTAAAGCCACCGACCTACAAATTCGGGTCATGCGGCTTCGGGGTTTTCGATCAACAGCGCAATGCCTTGCCCGCCGCCCACACAAGCGCTGGAGATGCCATAACGCAAGCCCGAGCGCTGCAGTTCACGCGCCAGCGTGATGGTCAGGCGTACGCCGGTGGCGGCCAGGGGGTGGCCGAGCGCAATCGCACCGCCGTTGACGTTGAGCTTGGACACATCCAGACCCAGCTCTTTCGCCACAGCCAGCGTTTGCGCGCCTTGCGCTTCGTTGATCTCAAAGCGTCCGATGTCCGACAGCTTCAGGCCCGTGCGCTCCAGCAACAAGCGGATCGCAGGCGCAGGACCAATGCCCATGATTTCGGGCGGCACGCCCACGGCCGCAGCGGCGACCACGCGGGCAATGGGTTTTTTGCCTTGGGCTTTGGCCAATTTCTTTGCGAACTCGCCGGATGTGACCACACAAGCCGCCGCCGCATCGACCAAAGCCGAGCTGTTGCCACCGGTTTGCACGCCGCCTTCGTACACCGACCGGAGCTTGCCCAGCACCTCGGCTGGCGAGATGCGCGGGTGCGTGTCGGCGCTGACCTCCGTCACTTTGCCTTGCAGCTTGATGCCCCGGGAAACGTAACCTTCGAGCTCAAATTTTTCAGTGACCACCGGCACGATCTCGCCCGCATGAAAACCGGCTTGTTGCGCGGCCACGGCCTTGGCGAAAGATTCAGAGGCGAACTGGTCCACCTCTTCGCGGGTGATGCTGTATTTTTTGGCGAGGTTCTCGGCGGTCTGGATCATGTTGATGCCTGCGGCCGGGTCTTTCAGGGCTTCCCACATGAAGTCCTTGAAGCCGACGGGTGCGCCGAGCTTGAAGCCGGTGCGGTGGTCAAAGGCGGCAATCGGGTTGCGCGTCATGCTCTCGGTGCCGACCACCAGCGCGGCCTCACAAACGCCCGCTTCGATCTGCTCGCCCGCTTGGCGAAACAGCTCAAAGCCAGTGCCGCAAATGCGCTGCACCATGATGGCGGGCACCTCTTGCGGGACGCCTGCGTACAGGCCAATGTGGCGCGGCAGCACAAACTGGTCGAAGTCGCCAGGGGCCATGTTGCCGGTGATGACCGAGCCGATCTCGCTGGCGGCGATGCCTGCGCGCTTCAAAGCTTCGCGTGCGGCCTTGATGCCCAAGTCGGTGGGCGAGATGTGACCCAACGCGCCGCAGTAATCGACCATGGGCGTGCGCACGCCTTCGTGCATCCACACATCGGCAAACGCGTTGAAAAATCCTTTGGAGCTCATGTTTGTTCTTTCGATTTTTTGTGGGAGCGGTCTCTGACCGCGATGGGGTTGGGTGTCGCTGATGTTTGTGTGACGGTGTGAGCGGATCGCGGCCATAGGCCGTTCCTAAAAGCTGCGCCGATCCGAGGCTTTGTCATCATTGAGGTTGGAGGATGTGTGGCAGCGTGCCTTCGTGCAGCGCGGCCACGGTGCCCGCGCGGTGGGCCAGCACCGAGCGCTGGTTGATCGAGCCCTTGTCGGTGATCTCGCCCTTGTCGATGGTGGGCGGCTCGCTCAGCAGGCACAAGCGGGCGATGCGGCTGGCGCTGCCGGTGGCGGTTTGGGCCAGCGCGTTGACGATGGCCTGAAATTTGGCTTGCACCGGTGCGCTGGCCAGCACGTCGGCCAGCGGCGCATCGGCCGCCAGGCCGCTCAACGCGCGCACGGCCGGTGTCGGGAACACCATGGCCCCGACTTCTTTGAGGTTGATGCCGGTCAGCACCACGTCTTGGATGAACGGTGCGCCCGCGGCAATGATCTTGGCGCGCAAAGGCCCCACGCTCACAAAGGTGCCGGTGGCCAGCTTGAAGTCTTCGGCGATGCGGCCATCAAATTTCAAGCCCAGGTGCACGTCGGTCTCGTCGATCCATTTGACCGCGTCACCGGTTTTGAAGAAGCCTTCTTCATCGAATGCGCCCGTGGTTTCTTCCGGGTTGCGCCAGTAGCCGGGGGAGATGTTGGGGCCCCGGTAGCGCACCTCGGTTTTGCCTTGCGTGTCCACCAGCTTGAGCTCCAGGCCGGGGGTGGGCACACCCAAATCGCCGGCTTGCACCAAGGGGTTGGTCACAAAAATGCCAAACGGCCCAGATTCGGTCATCCCCAGGCCCGTGCCCATGACGATGCGCTCGCCGATTTCGCGCTCTTGTGATTCGTACAGGCTGTCCCAAATCGGTTGGGCCAGCGCGGCACCGGCGTAGAAAAACATTTGCACCCGCGACAACAGGGTTTGGCGCAAGGCGTCATCGGTTTTCATGGCGTTGGCAATCGCCTCAAAACCCGTGGGCACGTTGAAGTAAACGGTGGGCGCGATCTCGCGCAGGTTGCGCAGCGTCTCGCCAATCAGTGCCGGTGTGGGCTTGCCGTCGTCGATGTACAGCGTGCCGCCGTGGTAGATCGTCATGCCCACGTTGTGGTTGCCGCCGAAGGTGTGGTGCCATGGCAGCCAGTCGACCAGCACCAGTTCTTGCTCTGCCAGCACGGGCATGGACTGCGCCATTTGCTGCTGGTTGGCACACCACAGGCGCTGGGTGTTGATGACCGCTTTGGGCAACTTGGTGGAGCCGCTGGTGAACAGAAATTTGACGATGGTGTCGGGCCCGGTGGCGGCCATGGCCGCGTCCACGGCCGCTGTAGCGGGGGTGGCGCACAGGCTCTCAAAGGCGGTCACCTTGCGGCCATCCACACCGCCTTCACACATCACCACTTCCATGTCGTCACTGACCGTGGCCGCAATCGCTTTGGCGTACCGGACGTCGGAGGCGAATACCAGACCGGGGGTCACGGTGCGCAGCACATGCTTGAGCTTGTCGTAGTCCACGCTCACCAGCGAGTAGGGCGGCGAGGTGGGCACAAACGGCACACCCGCCACCATGGCGCCCAATGAAAGCAGTGCGTGTTCCAAGCTGTTTTCGCTCAGGATGACCACGGGCCGCTCGGCGCTCAGGCCCCGGTCGATCAAGCCTTGCGCAATGCAGCGCGCTGTCTGCCAAGCTTGCGCATACGTGATGTGCTGCCACTCGCCTGGGGTGCCGTCTGCCTGCTTTACGCGGCGCGCCATGAAGCTGTGGTCTGGTTTGGTTTGGGCCCAGTGCTGCAGCCGGTCGGTCATGCGTTCGGCAAAGGGCTGCAGAGGCTGCTCGGCTTTAAGGTAGCGCGTGCCGGGTGCGCCATCGTGCACGGTGACACGGGTGACACCGAACTTCAGGGGACGAAATTGGGGGGCGGTCATTTTTTGTCTCCTCCAGCCGGTTCAGTCGGCTTTTTGGACTTTGGCGGCCTTGCCTTCCAAGAAGGCGCGCACGCGGGCTTTGGCTTCTGGGGCGGCTTGGGCGATGGAGGCGACCAAGGCTTCGGTGAACAGCCCGTGGTCTGCCGGCTGCTCGGCGATGCGGGGCAGGGCGTGGGTCAGGGCGAAGTTGGTCATGGGGGCGTTGGTGGCGATGCGGCTGGCCAGCTCTATGGCCTTGGCCAAGGCACCGCCGTTGGGCACCAGGTATTGGGCCAAGCCCACACGCTCGCCATCTACGGCGTTGTAGACGCGGCCGGTGAGCATCATGTCGGTCATGCGGGCGGCGCCGATCAGCTTGGGCACGCGCACCGAGCCGCCGCCACCACCCACAAAAATACCGCGTGTGCCTTCGGGCAGCGCGTAAAAAGTGCTTTCATCGGCCACGCGGATGTGTGCCGCAGACGCCAACTCCAGGCCACCGCCCACCACCGCGCCGTGCAAGGCGGCCACCACAGGCACCCGGCCTTGCTCGACCGCGTTCAAGGCCACATGCCAGCCACGCGAATGGAAAATGCCTTCACTGGCGTCACGCTCCTTGAGCTCTGACAAATCCAGCCCGGCGCAAAAGTGATCGCCTTCGCCGTGGATGACGGCGGCACGGGCTTCGGCCGGCAAGTTCTGAAAGACATCGCGCAAGGCTTCAATCAAGCCGTCGTTGAGGGCGTTTCGTTTGGCTGGACGGCACAAACGCACCACGGCCACATCGCCCTGCATCTCTAGGGCGATGCCGTTGGCCAGGGCGCGGTCAAGGATGGGCTGATTCAAATTTGTCATGGGGGCGTCGCTTGAAAGACATGACCGATCGGTCAAAAAGGTTATTATTGATAATCATATTGTGCTTGTCTGAGGGTGTTTTTGATCTTGGTAATTACCCTTGCTTGAGGTGAAATAACCAGACGGCTTTGGCGTGAGGAACGCCTAGGGATGTCCTAGCATTGGCGTCCAGAGCAATGGCCAAAGCATCGGGGGCCGTTTGCCAGCCCCTGGCTCAAAAACCGCGTTTTGTTTGGCCGCACGCCCCCGCTGATCAAGACCAAGCGCGGGATGAAGGGCTTTGAAGTGGCCGATTTCAAGCTGTCAGAGCGACAGCAGAATCAAATTGACGGGTCTTGTGGTGCAGGGCTTTGCAGCAGTTGGTCCATAGGCCAGTTGAGCAGCTCGGCCAAGCGGCACACCACCCAGCGGGCTTCGCTGGGGATGACCACC
>CALBEV010000163.1 GCA_937891045.1 uncultured Burkholderiales bacterium
AAATAGTGACCCTTTTTCATTTTTAATTGTTCTATCATGCCGTTCGATTTTATCAATTCAAAGGGGAATAAGCCCATGGCGAAGAACATCCGATTTGGAGAGTATGTACAGGCTGTCACTGTCGACTCGAACACCATCAGCTATGACAAGCTGATGCCCAAACCTAGACTTGACAAAAACGGCAAGGAAATCACCAGCAAACCGGAAAAGCTCAAGCTCTCCGGTGCGGACGTGATGAATGTGTTGAAACCCTATTTCAACACCCGCTTCATGGAGCAAGCCCGCGCAGTGGTGCCCCTGGCCCTGTTTTTGGCCTTGTTCCAGTACATCGTGCTCCAACGCTCCATCCAAGATGCCACGTTGATTGGCGGTGGTTTGATCGCCGTCATGATTGGCTTGATGATCTTCATGGAAGGTTTGAAGCTGGGCCTGATGCCTTTCGGGGACATCATCGGTAGCAAATTGCCGCAGAAACTCCCTCTGCCGGGCGTGTTGACCATTGCCTTCTTGCTGGGCATTGGCTGTACCTACGCCGAACCCGCCATTGGCACCTTGCAAGTGGCTGGGTCGATTGTGGACCCCACCAAAGCGCCTTACCTCTACACCATGCTGAATGCACATGCCCCCTATACCGTTTTGTTGGTGGGCCTGGGTGTGGGCGTGGCCGCGGTTTTGGGCACGGTTCGTTTCCTTTATGACTGGTCACTCAAGCCTCTGATCTTCATCGCCTTGACACCTGGCGTGCTGTTGACCGCCTATTGCGCCATGGACCCCGAACTCGCCACCATCGTTGGCTTGGCATGGGACTGCGGTGCTGTGACCACCGGTCCAGTGACTGTGCCATTGGTTCTGGCGCTGGGCATTGGCGTGGCCAACTCGGGTGGCAAAAGCAGCGGTCAGTTGTCTGGTTTTGGCATTGTGACTTTGGCCTCCATTTTCCCGATCGTGGCGGTGTTGAGCTTGGGCATCTACCTCAAGTTCACCTTGCCTGTGGCTGACATTTTGGCCGCGGCTGAAGCCTCCAAAGCCGCTGCAGCCGCAGCCACCAACCCCGCATGGTACGAAGCCTCTCCTGGCTTGGACATCAAGATGGGCATCCAAGCCATCGTGCCTTTGGTGCTGTTTTTGTTGATCGTGTTGTTTGTGGTTTTGCGTGAAAAACTGCCCAACGCCTTCATCATCGTTGCCGGTTTGATCATGTGCGTATTGGGCATGTGCACCTTCAACGTCGGCTTGACCTACGGTTTGGCCGCCTTGGGCTCACAAACTGGCTCACTCATCCCCATCGCTTTCATCAGCTTGGATGGCTCCCCAGCCTTGTACCCAGCTGCTGTGGGCATGTTCTTGGCTGCCGCCTTCGCCTGGTTCTTGGGCTATGCCGCCACCATGGCCGAGCCTGCGTTGAACGCCTTGGGCGTGACGGTGCAAAACCTGACCAACGGTTCTTTCAAGAAATCCATGTTGATGTATGCCGTCGCCTTGGGCGTGGCCACCGGCATCATGTTGGGTGTGTTGAAACTGATCTTTGATTTCAACTTGTTGTACATCTTGATTCCTGGTTATGTCCTTGCTTTGGTCTTGACCTTGGTGTCATCAGAAGCTTTCGTGAACGTGGGTTGGGACAGCGCGGGTGTGACCACCGGACCGGTGACCGTGCCTTTGGTGCTGGCCATGGGCTTGGGCTTTGGCAAAGCGGTCGGCGCTTTGGAAGGCTTTGGTATCTTGGCTGCTGCCTCGATTTCACCTATTTGCTCGGTGCTCGCCTTGGGCGTGTACGTCGAGTGGAAAACAAAACGCGAGTTGTCCAAAGCACAAGCTGCTTGACAACCCATCCAAACAAACATTCTTAGAAATAGTCAAAGGGGAATTTCATGGCTACCAAACGCAAGGTTACAAATTTGACCGAGGTTGCGAACATCACATGTGTGATTCAAAAAGGCTTGGCCGATGGCGTCAACGCTTCTTTGTTGGATGTCGGCGTCCAGGGTGCCACCGTGCATTACGGCGTGGGCACCGGTGTGCGCGAGCGCATGGGCATCTTGGGTATTGCGGTGGACGTTGAGCGCGAAATCATGAGCGTGCTGGTCCCGATGGACCAAGTCGATCGCATCTTCGAACGGATTTTCTTGGCTGCCCATCTGGACATCCCTGGCAATGGCTACATTTTTGTCACGCCTTTGCTGCAAGCCGCCACCTACATCCCGCCGCATTTGCTCAACGACTGAGCAACACCACAGGAGTTGAACTGACATGAGCAACGAACACACAGAAGAAGCCGTGCTTGAAGACAAGCCTGTGGTGATTCCCAACATCACCTACACCCGCATGCTCACCTGCATTCTTTATGAAGGTGGCGCGGAAAAGGTGTTGGAGGAACTGCACCACAAAGGCGTGAATGAAGCCTATTACTACAACGTGCGCGGCAACCCGATTGGCCGCGCCTCATTGGCGGGTGACTTGCCTGAAATGCCCAAAACTGAAGTCTTGCATGCTGTGGTTTCTGCCGACCAGGCCGACTACATCTACAAATTCATCTACGAAGAGTTCAATTTGAACCAGCCCGGCATGGGTGTGATTTCGGTCAACCGATTGATCCGCTCCTCACCCAATGTGATGCCAGCCGATCTGCAGTACGAAGCAGTCAGCTAACGCCAACACCACAGCAAGTCCATTCAAACATTTTTCAGGCGATCAACTGCCACCCCAACAAGGAGTCATCCATGAGCGAAGAAGTCAAAAACCGTATTCAGCGCAACAAACGTCTGATTTTTGATGCTGAAGCCTATGTTCAGTTCAACACAGCCCAAGTTCAATCCACCCGCAGTCGGGTGGAAGAAAACGTCACTGATGCAATGCAGGCCTACACCATCACAGCCTCTGGCAACCGTGAGTTGGTCATGCGCACTTTGGACGATGTGTACCGCAACCGCTTGGCGATGCTGGAAACACTCAAGCCAGCTTCGGATTCCGAAGAATTGTTCCAGCGCACCATGACCAACCGCGTGCGTTTGGAATACTTGGAAAACCGCTCTCGCATGAACCGCGAGATGCTCAAAGCCTCCGAAAGCATGATCGAAGCCATCAAGCAGTTGCAAGCCGTGGCTGCCAACTACCACTCCATTTGCGAGCGCATGCAAGAGCATGCCGATGAAATGGCCGACAAAAACGCCCAATGGTTTGACGGTGAACTGCTGCAACTCATGCATGCTGCCAACACCACCAACAATGATGCGCGGGCCATGGAAAACTACGATCTGGTCACCGGTTTGCGCACCAATGCCTTGGAAAACCGCAAAACGATTCAACAAGTGGAAGCACACAGTGCCGACTTGGCGGAATCCTTGGGTGAACTGCAAGACAATGCCAACGAGCAGCGCGACGAACTGGTCAAGCTGCGCGAGAAGATTGATGCCAATCAAAACCGCATAGCAGACTCCATATTCGCCATGTAATTTCCCCTTCATGCAGGGTTTTAAAGAAGCAATCTTTCGAGATTGCTTCTTTTTTGTCTGACAATCCTGCATTGCCCATGAATTCATCGATGTCATCGCCAGTCAAAGCTTCCTTCCAAACCCGTCTGATGGAAATTTTGGACGGTTCACCCAAGCACACGGCCAGCCGTTATGTGGAATGGCTCATCACTGCGGTTGTGCTGATCAATTGCACGGCCGTGGTTCTTGATTCGGTTCCTGAAATCCACGCCAAATACCAAGCCTTCTTTCACACCCTCGAGTTTTGGAGTGTGATGTTTTTCACTGCTGAATACCTGTCTCGTGTCTGGTCCTTGGGTGCCAAGTACGCTCCCACCGAAGGCGGCGCTTGGAAAGGCCGATTTCAGTACATCTTCAGCACGTATGGTTTGGTGGACTTCTTTGCCACCATGCCCTACTACCTGCATTTCTTCTTTCCCTATATTGATTTGCGCATCTTGCGTGTGCTTCGTTTGTTGCGGCTTTTGAAGCTCACCAAATACAACACAGCCCTGCAAGACTTGTTTCGGGCGGTGTATTCAGAGCGCAAGGCCTTTGGCTCGGCGGTGTTCTTGATCACGATCGCCACCATCGTGTCTGCCTCCTTGATGCATGTGGCCGAAGGTCGTCTCAATCCGAAAGACTTCGGCACCATTCCGCATTCAATCTACTGGGCCATTGTCAGCATCACCTCGGGCTACGGCAATGTGGAGCCCTTGACCAAAGCGGGCGAAGTCATTGCACTGGTCACCGGCTTCATTGGTGTGTGCATGGCCGCCATCATGACCGGTATCGTGGCCTCGGCGTTTGCCAACCAAGTGGCCCGCAAAAAGGCCGCTTTTGAAGCCCAATTGCGTGAGGTGTTTGAAGATGGGTTTATGTCCGATGCCGAAGAAGCCAGTCTGAAACGTCTGCAAACCCAATACCGCTTGACCGATGAGCAAGTGCAAGCCATGTTGTTGCGTGCGCAAAATAAATCCGCATCCAAGGGATGACCCTCGCCATGCCCCAATCTCGCCTCCACCTGACCCCCTACCAACGCGTGAGACGCCGCGCCTATGAAATCATGGAAGGCGCTGTGGTTGACAAGTACAGCCGTTCCATCGAGGTGTTTGTGTCCACCCTGGTGGTGGCCAACGTGATCGCCATCATTTTGGAATCCGTGCCTGAAATTCTGCAGCCCCATGCGGCTGCTTTTCATGCCTTTGATGTTTTCAGCGTCGCGGTGTTCACCTTGGAATACCTGCTGCGGGTTTGGTCTTGCGGCGCCAAATACGATGTTGGCAAACCAGCCACCCCCAACGGCCAAGCCCCTGGCAGTTGGCGCGGTCGAAAAGAATACGTGTTCAGCTTTTACGGCATCGTTGACTTCGTCAGCACCGTGCCGTTTTATTTGCAACTCTTGTTCCCAGCGGCCGATCTGCGTGTGCTTCGCTTGTTCCGTTTGCTGCGTATTTTCAAACTCTCGCGCTACAACAGCGCTTTTGAGGACATCGTGGCCGCCGTCAAAGCCGAACGCGACTCTTTTTCATCGGCTGTGTTTTTGCTGTTCATCAGCTGCATGTTGTTCTCCTCGCTGATTTACATCGTCGAAGGCCATGCCCAACCCGAGGTGTTCCCATCGATTCCTGCAGCCATGCACTGGTTTTCGGTCACCATCTTTGCAGGTTGGGGCAATGTGGAACCCGTGACTTACTTTGGCACCGTCCTGGTGATTTGCACCCAAATTTTATCGATCGCCTTGGCCGCCATCTTGACCGGTGTGGTCGCCTCTGCTTACACCGCCCAAGTCGAGCGCCGCGAAGCGCTTTACGAAATGGAGCTGCGCGAGGTGCTGGCCGATGGCGTGGTGACCGAGGAAGAACAAGAACACCTGAAAGCCTTGCAAGCCAAATTTGGCATGTCCGATGACCAAGCGGCTGCCCTGGTGGCGCAAATGGAAGATGAAAAACGCGTGGCCGATTCCAAAAACTAAGCCCATTTAAAAGCTCACATGAAACCTCGATTTTTACGTCGCCTCCTAGACTACGGCCTGCTGGCCTTGGGTCCATTGTGGGTGGCTGTGGCCATGTATGCCTTGACCAGAGGTGAGGCCTGGGCGCTGTCTTGGAACCGCGTGCTGTTCGAACACAACCCCTATTGGTTGTTGCTGGTCATGCCGGTCGGTTTTGCGCTCATTCGCTACGCCACCATGAAGCTGGCGCCGCAAGCAGGCGGCAGTGGCATTCCCCAAGCCATGGCGGTGATTCACATGGGACGGGTTCGGTCCTTTCTGAAAACCCTGATCTCGCCTGTGCAAGCGGTGATCAAAGCCATTTTGGTGATTCTGGGCATGTTGTGTGGTGCCTCCATTGGCCGCGAGGGCCCGGCGGTGCAAATTGGTGCGGCCATCATGGCTGGCTGGGGCATGAAGGCGGTGCGGCGTGTGCGGATAGACCCCCGCACCTTGGTCATCATTGGCGGGGCAGCGGGTTTGGCATCGGCCTTCACCACGCCGCTGGCCGGGGCGATGTACGCCTTTGAAGAACTCGGTTCACGCCGCTACTTCCGCTCGCGTTCCTTTGCCCTGTTGTGCATCATCGCCTCCGCTTTGATCAGCTATCGCTTGTTTGATGGCTATTCACCCTTGAAATTGAATGTCCCCGAGCCAAGTCTGCCAACCGCGGGGGTGTTGTTGCTCGCTTGCATGGTCTGTGGTGTATTGGCAGGCGCCATGACTTGGCTCATGGGCACGGGTTTGCCGCGCATCCTGCCGACCACGCGCACCCCTTTGCAAGCAGCAGGTTTGGCAGCTGTCGTGGGTTTGTTGCTCGCCATCTTGGCCATCGCCTGCCAAGGCCTGACCTTGGGCAGTGGCAATGATATGGCTTACCAAATGCTCAACCTCAGCCCTGAACACGCCAACACCATGGGCTTTGGGTTGATGAAATGGTTGTCAACCACTTTGAGCTTTGCCACAGGCATACCCGGCGGCATCTTGGCTCCGTCCCTGTCCGTCGGTGCTGGCATTGGTCAAGACCTGTCTGTTTATTTCGTCGGTGGCAACGACCGCGTGTTTTTGATTGCGGCCGGTATGGCGGCTTTCTTGGCCGGGGTCATTCAAGCACCCTTGACCGCCACCTTGGTGGTGGTGGAGATGACCGGCATGTACGACCACATTCTGGCCATGCTGATGATGAGCTTTGGCGCCACTTGGGTGGCGCGTTTGATTTGCCCCACCAGTTTGTATGTCACGCTGATGAACAAACTCATTCCCGTTCCCCCGCCTCGTCAACCCTGATACACACCAAGGAGTACCAACATGGCTGTCAATCTCAGAGACGAATTGCAACACCCCACCACCCCGCTGGGCAAGCAGTACTTGTCATTGGTGCTGTTCACCATTGTGGTTTCAGTCTTGTTTTTGTTTTTCAGTCTGGAGTTGCCACAAGCCTTTCATTACAGCCAAACCTGGGTGATGTGGTTTGAGCTGTTTTTCTTGGTGGTGTTTTCTATTGATTTCTTGCTTCGTGTGGCGACCCAACCACTGACAGACGCCAAGAATTTCATCTTGCTGGTGTTTGATTTGCTGGCCATTGTGCCGTCAGCCTTGGTGGTGATGGCCTATTGGGGTTTGATGCCAGAGCAGCACCTGGAGATTTTGGGCTTGCTGCGCTTGTTCCGCCTTTTGCGGGTCCTGCAGCTGTTGCGCATGAGCAGTTTGCTGACCGAAATTTTAGGCATCTCTGTCTTCAGCTTGGTGTTTGGCAACATGGCGGCCCACTTGGGTTTGCGGGTGTTGGTGAGCTCGGTGGATAAGACCCTGCAACTCAATATTTACCAATACATTGAGCGCCCCATTTTGTTGTTGGCGGTCACCGCTGTGGGTTCGGCCGTGGGCATTGCATTGGCCATCACCTTTGGTGTGGTCAACCGCAAGCGCGATGCGATCACGGAAATGCACAGAACCACCATGGATGCGGTGGACAACTTTGAGCGCGATTTCAAGGATGTGTTTGAAAACGTCACCCCAGAGCAACGCACCGCCATTTTTGGCACCTTCCGCAAAGACATTGCCACCTTCGTCGAAGGCCATCTGAGCTATGCCGCCATGAAAGACAGCGCCTCGCAATTCCTCAGCCAAGTCCGCGCCGTGGTCAAAACACGACCCAGCATGGATGTGCCGTTTCACGCGGTGCTGGTGCAGCGGGTGTCGGGTCTGCTGACCACCACGCAAATCACCTTTCCTGCGGCTTTTTATGGCTGGTTGGGTTTGCTGGCCAACCTGTATTTTGTGTTGGTCATGATGGCCACGCCGGGCATCACGGGTTTGTTTGTGCAGCTGCTGGTGATCTTTGTCTTCCAAGGCTTGTTGATGATCATCAAAGACATGGACTACCCCTTGGACTTGACCATGTTCAATTCCAAGATCCTCGATTGATCTGAACCAATCAAGTCATCTTCTGGGCAAGCTTCGGGCTTGCCCTGTTTCATCACTGAGAACATTCGCATGCAAACAGATTCACAAACCACGGCCCTGAGCGGTTGGCGTCTTCACGCCTACACCATCATTTTTGAAGCGGACACGCCATGGGGGCGGCGTTTTGACATTGCTTTGATCTGGTGCATTTTCTTGAGCGTTTTGATTGTCATGGCTGACAGCGTTCAGGGACTGCACAACGGTTTTCGAACGCCCTTTTTGATTGCAGAATGGTTCTTCACCATCTTGTTCACTGTCGAGTATGTGATTCGCCTGACGTGCCATCCGAGGCCGTGGCTTTATGCACGCAGTTTTTTTGGCGTGATTGATTTGCTGGCCTTGATGCCCACCTACTTGGCGCTGTTTTTTCCTGAACTCTATGCGCTGATGGACGTGCGGGTGATGCGCTTGTTGCGCATCTTCAGGGTGCTGAAGATGCCCGGCTATGTGGCCGAGTACCAATGGTTGGTGCTGGCTTTGGGCGACAGCCGCAGAAAAATCATGGTTTTCCTGTCCTTTGTCATGTTGCTGGTGATCATCGTTGGCAGTTTGATGTATGTGATTGAGGGGCCAGAAAATGGCTTCACCAGCATTCCCACCTCGATTTACTGGGCCATCACCACCGTGACCACGGTGGGGTTTGGTGACATCACCGCCAAAACTGACTTGGGCAGGTTCGTCGCGTCCATCATGATGTTGATCGGTTGGGGCACCCTAGCCGTGCCCACCGGCATTGTGACGGCCGAGATGGCGCTGCACTACCGGGGCGAACATTTGTCGGACCATGTCACCACCCGCAGTTGCCATGAATGCTTGACCGAGGGTCACATGCCGTCAGCTGTTCACTGCCACAAGTGTGGGGCGAAATTGCCCGCTTATTTGCATAGCTGACAATAGGCGCTCCAACCAGAACATGGTTCGCCCAGAACAAGGTCCTTGACCCCACCGGAGACAGCCATGAACGACATGAGCACAACATTGATTCTGTGGGCCGCCCTGTTGGGCGCGATTGCAGCGGGCTCCATGGTGTTGGGGGCGATTGTCGGCATCACCACGCCGATGTCAAACAACACCGTGGGGGCCATGGCCGGTTTTGGTGCCGGGGCCCTCATTTCTGCGCTGGCCATTGAACTGGTGGCGCCCACGGTGCAAGCCCTGTCCAATGCCGAGCCGTCCCAACGGAGTGCTGAAATGGGTCACATGGTGGCGATGCTGCTGGGCATGATGGGCGGCGGTTTGCTGTTCCTGCTGCTCGACCAACTCCTGAGTGCCCATGGCGGCTATTTGCGCAAAGGCGCTTATGTGCTGGCCCAGCACACGAATAACAAACACCAACAACAAGTCGAGCTGATCCAGTCGATTGGCAGTTCCTCGTTTTTCAACAGCATGTCACCGGCCTTGATGCAGGAGTTGATCAAGTTGCTGCACCCCAAGTTTTTGGTGGAAGGCGAAACCCTGTTCAACATCGGTGACGCTTCCAACGAGCTCTACATCGTGCGCAACGGCAGCTTGCGTTTGTCGCACAGCGACGGCACGGGCCACGCTGCGGACCGTGGCGACCTGATTGGCGAGGTCTCGTTCTTGGGACACCAAGCCCACAGCACCATCGCCGTTGCCGAACATGGCCCGGCCGAGTTGTTGGTCTTGCACAAATCCCAGTACGAGGCGTTTGCCCGCAACCACCCCGAGTTCGCAGCCTCGGTGCGCGAATTGGCCAGCCAACGCATTTCAGAAAACCGACGCCAAGTGGACGAAGCCACCCATGCGAAACAAGAATGGGCCGACTTGGCGATTCAAGCCTTGCGCAGCAACGGCAGCACCTTGCCCACGCCCACCGACCTGAGCAGCATGAAAGACGAACACAACAATGCCGGTATGGCGATTTGGCTGGGCAATTTGTTGGACGTGATCCCCGAGAGTTTTGTGATTGGCACGGTCATGCTGTCCATCGTGGCGGCCAAAACCGCTGCGGGTGTGCCGCTGACTTTCATGGAAGTGATGCCCCTGACCTTGGTCGGCGCGTTGTTCTTGGCCAATTTTCCTGAGGCCTTGTCTGCCAGTGTCAACATGAAGCACCAGGGATTCACCACTTTCAAAATCATCATGTTGTGGTCGGTGCTGACCGTGATTTGCGCTTTGGGTGCGGCCTTTGGTGCCTATGTGGGTGAGTCGATTCCGCACAGCGCCATGATCGTGGTGGAAGGCATTGCTGCAGGGGCCATGCTGACCATGATTGGCTCGGCCATGTTGCCCGAAGCTGCCCACTTGTCCACGCCCAACATGGCGGGCTTTTCCACCCTGGTGGGATTTGTCTGCGCCGTGGGTTTTAAATTATTGGAATGAAACGCTGAATGTCTTGGCTGGCCAAACTTGATGTGGATTACAGCGTTGAAGACCAGCGTTGCGTCGCCCGCCATCTGCACGAAGGCCCACTGCGGATTCTGAAAAGCCTCTACCCCGAAGGCGATGCGGTGTGCCACAACATCTTGTTGCACCCGCCCAGTGGCTTGGTGGGGGGTGACGAACTGCGCATTGGTTTGAACCTGCAAGCCCATGCCCACGCCTTGATCACCACGCCTGGGGCGACGCGTTTTTACGGTTCGGACGGCCTCACCGCCTCGCAACAGGTGCAGGCCACTTTGGCCGACCACGCACGTTTGGAATGGCTGCCCTTGGAAGCCCTGGCCTACAGCGGTTGCCAAGCGCACAACCAGGTGGTGTTCAAGCTTGCGCCGCACAGCCAATTGATCGCCTGGGACATCACGGCACTGGGCTTGCCGCATGCCCATCAGCCTTTTGTGCAAGGCCAGTTTCAACAGCATTTGGAAATTGAAGGGGTTTGGTTGGAACGCGGCTGCATTCGTGCCGACGACCAGCGTTTGCTGCACAGCCCTTTGGGACTGAATGGCCACAGTGGCCAAGCCACTTTGTGGTTGGCGCAAGGCAGCGACATGGCCGACGATGAACGCGCCCGGGTTCTGCACATGGCGCGTGATGTCTGTGAAGCGCACAGTCTGCGTTTGCAAGCCGGGGTCAGCTCGCCCAACCCGCGTGTGGTGGTGCTGCGGGTCTTGTCCGATCAACTCGAGCCCGCGGTGGACTTGCTGAAAAAGGTCTGGCTGCAGTGGCGCAGCCAAGTGTGGGGCATGCCTGCAGTGGCACCGCGCATTTGGGCCATGTGAGCAAGGGGTCAGATCGAGACGAGCTTGCGGATGCCTTTGTCTTTCATTTCAGAACCAGGTCCTTGCGCAATCACTTCACCGCGCTCCATCACCACATACTCATCGGCCAGTTCTTCGGCAAAGTCGTAGTACTGCTCGCACAACAAGATGGCCATGTCGCCACGCTTGGCCAATTGTTGGATGACGCGGCCAATGTCTTTGATGATGCTGGGCTGAATGCCTTCGGTCGGTTCATCCAAAACCAACAACTTGGGCTTGCCAGCGAGTGCACGTGCAATGGCCAACTGCTGTTGTTGCCCACCTGACAAATCGCCACCCCGCCGCTGCCGCATTTGTTCCAGAATGGGAAACAAGGCGAACAGCTCTTGCGGAATGTCCGCAGAACCGGGTTGGGTGGCCAAACCCATGCGCAGGTTGTCTTCAACAGTGAGTCGGTTGAAGATGTCGCGGCCTTGGGGCACATAGCCAATGCCGGCCCGTGCCCGCTCGTAGGGCGTGGCGTTGGTGATGGTGTGGCCTTCAAAGCTGATGTGACCTTGGCGCACCGGCACCAAGCCCATCAAGGCTTTCAACAAGGTGGTTTTGCCCACGCCGTTGCGACCCAACAAGACCGTGATTTGCCCAGCTTTCGCCGTCAAACTGATGTCTCGCAGGATGTGCGAGCCGCCGTAGTACTGGTGAATATGTTCCATGGCCAACATGATCAGCGCCCCAAATAAACGTCAATGACGCGTTCGTCTGCTTGCACCACATCCAAGCTGCCCTGAGCCAACACCGCGCCATCACACAAGACCGTGACGATGTCAGAAATTTGGCGAATGAAGGCCATGTCGTGCTCCACCACCATCAGGGAATGCTTGCCCTTCAAGCGCAAGAACAATTCGGCGGTGCGCTCGGTTTCTTGGTCGGTCATACCCGCCACGGGTTCATCCAGCAACAACAACTTCGGGTCTTGCATCAGCAGCATGCCAATCTCCAACCATTGTTTTTGACCATGGCTCAGGTTGCCAGCTTGGCGTGTGAACGCGCCTTCTAAATGGATGGTGTGCAACACCTCGGCCAAGCGGTCGTTTTGCTCGCCGTTCAATTTGAAGAACATCGAGGCCGCCACACCTTTGTGGGTTTTCAAAGCCAATTCCAGGTTTTCAAACACGCTCAGGTGTTCAAACACCGTGGGTTTTTGAAACTTGCGACCAATGCCCATCTGGGCAATTTCCGGTTCGTTGTGGCGCAGCAAGTCGATGGTGCTGCCAAAGAACACCCGCCCCGAATCTGGTTTGGTTTTGCCGGTGATGATGTCCATCATGGTGGTCTTGCCCGCGCCATTGGGGCCAATGATGCAACGCAGCTCACCCACGCCAATGTCAAGCGACAAATTGTGGATGGCCTTGAAACCATCGAAGCTCACGTTCACATCTTCCAAATACAAAATACGACCGTGTGCCAAGTCCAATTCGCCTGGTGTGTGCAATCTTGAAAAGGCTGCATGGCGTCCACCCGAGGCCGGTGCTTGCACTTGTTTGAACTTGAAGTCGTCCAAGCGCTGTGCATTGGCTTCCATCAAATCGGGGGTCATGATGCAGCTCCAGATTTTTGCCACTTGTTGCGGATGGTTTTCACCAAGCCCACCAAACCTTGCGGCATGTAGAGCGTGACCAGGATGAACAAGGCACCCAACACATACAACCAATACTCGGGTGCCACCACGGTCAACCAACTCTTGGCACCATTCACCATGAAGGCACCCACAATCGGGCCAATCAGGCTGCCACGGCCACCAACGGCTGCCCAGATGGCAATCTCGATCGAATTGGCTGGGCTCATTTCACTGGGGTTGATGATGCCCACCTGCGGCACATACAAAGCACCAGCCACGCCACACATGACAGCCGAGATGACCCAAATGCTGAGTTTGTAGGGCAATGGGGAATAGCCTGAAAACATGACCCGGCTTTCGGCGTCGCGGATGGCTTGCAAAACGCGGCCGTATTTGCTTTGCACCAACCAACGCGCGGCCAAGAAAAATCCCAACAAACACAAAGCGCTCAATACAAACAAAACCATGCGCATGTGCGGTGTGGCCAAGGGCATGTCCAAAATGCGTTTGAAATCGGTGAAGCCGTTGTTGCCGCCAAAACCGGTTTCATTGCGGAAGAACAAGAGCATGAAGGCAAAGGTCATGGCCTGCGTGATGATGGAGAAATACACCCCTTTGATGCGCGAGCGAAACGCGAAGTAGCCAAACACCAAGGCCAACACACCGGGTGCCAACACCACCAACAACAAGGTGGCGACAAAGCTGTCGCTGAAGTACCAGTGCCAAGGCAGGGTTTTCCAATCGAGGAAGACCATGAAGTCGGGCAACTCGGATTTGTAATTGCCATCCAAACCAATTTGACGCATCAGGTACATGCCCATGGCATAGGCACCCAGCGCGAAAAACAAACCATGACCAAGTGACAAGATGCCGGTATAGCCCCAGATCAAATCCATGGCCAAGGCACAAATGGCGAAGCACATGATCTTGCCGATCAGGGACACGGCGAAATCACTCAAGTGCAAAGGATGATCGGCAGGCAGCACCAGATTCAGCACGGGCGCTAAAACCGTCAGCAACACCAACAAGACGGCGAAGACGGTCCATCCCTTTGAAGAGAGCAAACGCGGGGCAGCAGGCATTTCAAGCTTGTTCATCTCAGGCCTCCGCACTTCTGCCCTTCATCGCAAACAAACCTTGGGGTCGTTTTTGGATGAAGACAATGATGAACACCAAGACGGCAATTTTGGCCAGCACCGCGCCGGTCCAACCTTCGAGCAATTTATTCAAGACGCCCAAGCCCAGGGCTGCATAAACCGTACCGGCCAATTGGCCCACACCACCCAAGACCACCACCATGAAGGCGTCCACGATGTAGCCTTGGCCCAGATCGGGGCCGACGTTGCCAATTTGACTCAAAGCGCAACCAGCCAACCCCGCAATGCCCGAACCCAGCGCAAACGCATAGGTGTCGATACGCGCAGTGTTGACGCCCATGCACGACGCCATGGCGCGGTTTTGGGTGACGCCACGCACAAACAAACCCAAGCGCGTTTGGCTGATCAGCAATGCCACAGCGGCCAACACCATCAAGGCAAACACCACAATCAAGACACGGTTCCAAGGCAGGCTCAGGTTGGCCAACACTTGAATGCCGCCACTCATCCAAGACGGGTTTTCCACCGCCACGTTTTGCGCCCCGAACACGCTGCGCACGGCTTGCATCAAGATCAAACTGATGCCCCAGGTGGCCAACAAAGTTTCCAAGGGTCGGCCATACAAATGGCGCAAGACCACACGCTCCATCACCACCCCCACCAAAGCAGCAGTCAAGAAGGCCATGGGAATCGCCAAGGCCAAGTAGTAATCGAACAAGCCCGGGGCATGACTGCGCACCAAAGCCTGCACCACATAAGTTGCATAAGCCCCCACCATCATCAACTCGCCATGGGCCATGTTGATCACGCCCATCAAGCCATAGGTGATGGCCAAACCCAGCGCCACCAACAACAAAATAGAGCCCAAGCTGATGCCCGTGAACAAGGCCCCGAGTCGTTCACCCCAAGCCAACGTGGCTTTGATGTCGGCCAAGGAGGCCACGAGTTGGGCTTTGACTTGCGGGTTGGTTTCCACCGTCAGTTGTTGGTTCAACAACAGCTGGGTGTTGGGTGTTTTGCTTTCGGCCAATGCACGTGCCGCTTGCAAGCGTTTGGCGGCATCGGGGTTGGCAATATCAATCGCAGCATTAGCCAATCGCAACAGCTTGGCAATGGCTTCATTTTTTTCAGCGGCCAAGGCTTTTTCAAGCAAGGGCAATTTGCTGGCATCCGGTTCGGACACCAAGGCTTGCGCGGCTTTCATGCGTTGCGCGTCATCGGGGCTGAGCAATTGCAAGGCGGCCAAGGCGGCATCCACCTCGCCGCGCATTCGGTTGTTGCTGATCACGCTTTCGGCGTTCTCGGGCATCTTCACTTCGGCGTTGGTCACGGGGTCGAGGGCTTGACCGTTACGCACCAGCACCACGCTCTCGCCCGCCACCATCACGGCGTCATCGGCCAAGGCTTGAAGGAATACAGCGGTTTGCGCATCGGCTTGGGCCAAGGCTTTTTGCAAGCCCGTGATACGGGCATCTGTTTCACCCAGCACCATCTCTTGCACTTGCGCCGTGGTCAGTGCTTGAACGGGACTCAGCCACAGCATCCAGCACAACGCACTTCCAACCCATCCAATCCGTTTCATACCTGCTCTTTGTCTCTGTTTCAAAAAACAGGGGAGTGACTTGACGCCCCTCCCCTGTGCATCTCGCTCAACAGCTGCGATTACTTCTTGACAGGTTCGTCAGGCTTTTTATCGTTCCCAACGATGTAAGGGCTCCAAGGCTTGGCTTTGACAGGGCCTGGTGTTTTCCAAACCACATTGAACTGACCATCCGCTTTGATTTCGCCAATGAACACCGACTTGTGCAAGTGGTGGTTTTTCTCATCCATCTTGCTGGTGATGCCGCTTGGTGCTTTGAAAGTTTGACCGGCCATGGCAGCGATGACTTTGTCGACATCGGTGGTCTTGGCTTTTTCAACCGCCTGCTTCCACATGTGGATGCCGATGTAAGTGGCTTCCATCGGGTCGTTGGTCAAAGGCTTGTCTTTGTGACCTGCAATACCCTTGGCTTTGGCGTAGTCCGACCATTTTTTGATGAACGCATCGTTGGTCGGGTTCTTGATGGATTGAAAATAGTTCCATGCCGCCAAGTGACCGACCAAAGGCTTGGTGTCCACGCCGCGCAGTTCTTCTTCACCCAC
>CALBEV010000164.1 GCA_937891045.1 uncultured Burkholderiales bacterium
CTTGATTTGCGACAGCATGATCAGCACCGCGATGCCGTTGGTAAAGCCGATGACCACGGTGACCGGGATGAACCGGATCAAGCTGCCCAATCGGAACAGCCCCATCAAAAACAGCAGCACGCCCGACATGGCGGTGGCCAAAATCAGGTTGGCCAAGCCATAGCGCTCAACGATGCCGTAAACAATGACGATGAAGGCCCCGGCCGGCCCACCGATTTGCACCCGACTGCCGCCCAAGGCCGAGATCAAAAAGCCTGCAATGATGGCGGTGAACAGACCCGCTTCGGGTTTGAGGCCTGAGGCGATGGCAAAGGCCATGGCCAGGGGCAAGGCCACCACGCCGACGGTCAGGCCAGCGCCCACGTCTTGGGTGAAGCGCATGCGGTTGTAGCCGTGCAAGCTGTCGAGCAAACGAGGGCGAAAAAAATGCGTGGCCTGCAGCCAGTTCATGGGTGTCTCGTGTTTATTTTTATAGGCAAATTATGCGGCACGCCAGCGCAGATCGGTCAGCAGGGGGCGCAGGCACAAAACCCAGAGCAAGGCGGCCAGCGGCACGGTGGTGATGTAACCCCAGTGCTTGAAGCCCAGGGCCCCGACCAGGCCACCCAGCATGAAGCCCAGCACCAAAGAGGCATGCACCTGCAGGCGTTGGCGGTTGGCGAGCACCGGAGTGGCGGGCTGGCCCCGGTTCATGTAAAACAGTTTGCCCAGTTCGATGCCCAAGTCGGTGACCAGCCCGGTGATGTGGGTGGTGCGGATTTCGGCTTTGGAAATTTTGGTGATCACGGCGTTTTGCAAGCCCATGATGAAACACAGCAAGACCACCGTCACCGGGACCCACAGCTGTGACCAGGCCGCAATGGCAGCGCCAAACAAACCGAACACCAGCAAGGCCCCGGATTCGAGCAGGAGCGGCAAGCTGTAGCTGCTGCGCAGGTGGCGACGCAGCCCCCAGTTGACCAAGACGGCTGTGCACATGGCCCCCGCCATGAATGCCAGCAAACAGATCACTCCAGCCAACACCAGTGTGATGTTGCCCAACACCAAGTCGTCTGCCATCGAAGAGACAATGCCCGTCATGTGCGAGGTGTACCGACCCACCGCCAAAAAGCCCCCGGCGTTGGTGGCACCCGCTACAAAAGTCAGCACCAGCCCCAAACGCAAATTGGCCTTGGGGCTACGCTGCACATCGGTCCAACCTCGAATCAGGGGAAACATGTGCAGCTTTCTGGGTGTCAGAGGTCAGTGGATGCGCATGCCAGGCCTGGCCCCAGGCCAGGGGTGCAGCACATGGATGCCAGGTTTGGCTTTTTCGTCCGCGTGGCTGGCGGCCAGCACCATGCCCTCAGACACGCCAAACTTCATCTTGCATGGGGCCAAGTTGGCCACCATCACAGTGAGCTTGCCAATCAGGTCTTCGGGCTTGTACATGCTGGCGATACCACTGAAGACGTTGCGCATGCGACCTTCACCGACATCCAGCGTCAGGCGTAGCAGCTTGACCGAGCCTTCAACAGGTTCGCAGTTCACGATCTGGGCGATACGCAGGTCCACCTTGGCGAAGTCGTCAATGCCGATGGTGGGGGCGATCTCTTCACCGCCGGGGATGACTTTTTCTTCGACCACGGCAGGCGGCTCGAACAGGGCTTCGAGTTGCTCGGGGGTGACGCGTTGCATTAGGTGCTGGTAGGCGTTGATGGTGTGACCCGCACCCAGCAGGTTTTGGGCTTGGGCAAAGGTGAAGGGCGTCACGTTCAAGAAGGCCTCGACTTGTGCGGCCAATGCGGGCAGCACGGGCTTGAGCTGCAGCGAAAGCAGGCGGAAGGCTTCAATGCAAGCGGAGCACACGTCGTGCAGGCGGACGTTCTGGCCTTCTTTTTTGGCCAGATCCCAAGGTTTATTTTGGTCCACATAGCTGTTGATCTTGTCGGCCAGCAGCATGACTTCGCGCAGGGCTTTGGCGTATTCGCGCTCTTCGTAAAAGGCGGCAATCGTGGGTGTGGTGCTTTGCAGGGCGGTCAGAAGTTCCTGACCGTCGGCGCTCACAGTGCCCAGTTTCCCGTCAAATCGTTTGGCAATGAAACCCGCCGAGCGCGAGGCAATGTTGATGAACTTGCCAATCAGGTCAGAATTGACCCGCGCCATGAAGTCTTCGGCGTTGAAGTCGATGTCCTCGTTGCGGGCTGATAGCTTGGCCGCGAGGTAGTAACGCAGCCACTCCGGGTTCATGCCCAGGCTCAAATACTTGAGCGGGTCCAGGCCCGTGCCACGGCTCTTGCTCATCTTCTCGCCGTTGTTCACTGTCAGGAAGCCGTGCACGTTGACCTTGTTGGGCGTCTTGCGCCCCGAAAAGTGCAGCATGGCGGGCCAAAACAGCGTGTGGAAGGTCACGATGTCTTTGCCGATGAAGTGGATCTGCTCCAGATTCGGGTTGGCCATGTAGGCGTTGTAATCTTCGCCGCGCTTGTCCAGCAGGTTCTTGAGCGACGCCAGGTAGCCCACAGGCGCGTCGAGCCAGACATAAAAGTACTTGCTCGGAGCGTCGGGGATCTCGATGCCAAAGTAAGGCGCGTCTCGCGAGATGTCCCAGTCGCCCAAGCCTTCGCTGGTCGTGCCGTCGTGGTTGGTGCGCACAGAAAACCACTCTTTGACCTTATTGGCCACTTCGGGTTGCA
>CALBEV010000165.1 GCA_937891045.1 uncultured Burkholderiales bacterium
CAAGCGCACTTTGTTGCTCGGCCCCAACTGCCCCGGTTTGATCACCCCCGACGAAATCAAGATCGGCATCATGCCCGGTCACATCCACCGCAAAGGCCGGATTGGCGTGGTGTCCCGCTCGGGTACCTTGACTTATGAAGCCGTGGCGATGTTGACCGAAGTGGGTTTGGGCCAGTCCAGCGCCGTCGGTATCGGTGGCGACCCGATCAACGGTTTGAAGCACATCGAAGTCATGCAAGCTTTCAACGACGATCCAGACACCGACGCCGTCATCATGATTGGCGAAATCGGCGGTCCAGACGAAGCCGAAGCCGCCATGTGGTGCAAAGCCAACATGAAGAAGCCTGTTGTGGGCTTCATCGCCGGTGTGACTGCCCCTCCCGGCAAGCGCATGGGCCATGCAGGTGCTTTGATTTCTGGCGGCGCCGACACGGCCGATGCCAAGCTGGCCATCATGGAAGAGTGCGGCTTCATCGTCACACGCAACCCGTCTGAATTGGGCAAATTGCTCAAGGCTCAGCTGAAGTAAACGCCTTCAAAGCCAGGTGAGCAACCCTGCCCGCAGGTGGGGTGTGGTTTGCCACAATACAAAAGCCGGATTTTCTGAGGGAAAATCCGGCTTCATTTTTGGTATTCGTATATAGGCCCGCCTTGCCGTGGGTGAAAGGTATCGCCGTGGAAGAATTTCTTACCGCCCATTTCTGGTTTGCTGTTGGCCAGATCATCATGATCGACATTTTGCTGGGGGGTGACAACGCGGTTGTGATCGCGCTGGCTTGCCGCCAGCTGCCTGAACACCAGCGGACCAAAGGGATTTTGTGGGGCACGGCCGGTGCCATCGTGTTGCGCGTGATCCTGATCTTTTTCGCGCTCACCTTGCTGGCGATCCCCTTCCTCAAGTTTGTGGGGGCGCTTTTGCTCATCTGGATTGGGGTCAAGCTTCTCACCCCTGATGCAGACGATGACCACAGCAACATCCAAGGCAGTGACAAGCTCTGGGGCGCGGTCAAAACCGTGATCATTGCCGACTTGGTCATGAGCGTGGACAACGTGATCGCCATCGCCGGTGCTGCCCAGACTTCGGGCAACGCCGACCACCAGATGCCTCTGGTCATCTTCGGTTTGCTGGTCAGCATCCCGATCATTGTCTGGGGTAGCCAGTTGGTGCTCAAGTTGATGGACCGGTTCCCGATGATCATCACCGCCGGCGGCATGCTGCTGGGCTGGATTGCGGGCACCATGACGCAAACCGATCCGGGCTTGGTGGCTTATTTACCGCAAGACAAAGTCTGGGGTTACGGCATGGGTGTGGCCGGTGCTTTGCTGGTGCTGGCTCTGGGCAAGTTCATCATGGCGCGCCGACCCTCGGCACAGGAAGCCGCCTGACGCCCATCAGGCGTTGGTGCGCAATTGTCACTGGCGTTTTGGGGAATGCATGGATTACCATCGATACCCAAATAACAGGGGGAGAATTCCATGTACACAAGACAGCAAGGTTTGACTTTGATTGAGCTGATGATCGTCATTGCGATCATTGGCATTTTGGGTGCCTTGGCGCTTCCGGCTTATCAGGATTACAGCATTCGCGCCAAAGCGTCTGAAATGCTGCTGGCGGCTGGGGGGTGCAAGACAGCGGTCAACGAGGCCATCAGCTCGGCGTCCCAAGCCGATGTGTCTGCCACTTTGCCCAAAGTTTGCGAGAGCCAAACCAGCCAATATGTCATCCAGATCAGCGCCGATGCGAATGGCGTGATCACCGTGGTCGGCAACCACGAAGCCCTGCGCGGCAGCACCAGTGCTTCTGCTAACAGCATTTCTTTAACGCCCCTGCAAACGGCTAGCACCCCGGTCAGCGGCAGCACCGACGGTGGCAAGCCGATTGCCAGCTGGCGCTGCGGCCCCTCCACCAGCAACGGTTTGCCGCTCAAATACCTGCCCGCATCGTGTAAAGCCAGTTGATAGAGCCACCCGGCACTTGCGCGTGCCGGGAAGGCCACCCGCTTTTTTGCGCCAAGATTTCAGCCACTTTTTCAGGCCTGAGCAAGCTTGAAGAAAGCGTGGCTGCTCAAGTTCTGGGCTTGAAAATATCAGCCACGCAGGCACAGTGCGACTTGGCGGAACACGCCTGACATCTTTAGAGTCTTTCGAGAGGTTGTAAAAGTTCTGCATAAATTACCCAATTGGGTAATTACATAAATTGGCATATTTGATAAATTATTTGGTAAATTCCAAATTGATACTTTATGAAAAAACGACTGGGCCACATATTTTTGGTCGACGACAACCACGACATGCGCTTTTACCTCAGCGACATGTTGATCATGTTGGGTTATACCGTTGACACTTTTGACAATGCAAATGCGTTTCTCGACAACGCGATGGACATCTCGCCGGCGGTTTTGTTGTTGGACATGCGCATGCCAGGCATCAACGGCTTGGAGTTGCAGCTGCGCATGGAGTCTTTGTGCCGCAAAACGCCGATCATTTTCATCAGTGGGGAAAGCGACAAGGACGAAATCATTGAAGCCTTTCGCATGGGCGCAGTGGATTTTCTGCTCAAGCCGTTCAACCGTGAAAAGCTGTGTCAGGTGGTGGACAAGGCGCTTGAAATGGACCGTCAAAGGAACCATGAGTTCGTCAAGACCGATGTGCTCAGGCGTTCTTTTGAGACATTGTCAGCGCGAGAGCAGGAAATCTTCATGCTGATTGTTCAGGGGCTCACCAACAAAGGCATTGCCGAAGTCACTGGAATACAGCCGGGTACGGCCAAAAAACACCGCGCCACCATCTACCAAAAGTTCCAAATCAACACCAGTGCCGAACTCATCAGCCAATGCCAAGGTGTGGATTTGAGCCAACTCAAGGTCACCGAAGAGAACGCAGAACAGTAAGGCTTTCCTGGTGAAGAGGATGACGGGGCCGTTGCCAAGCCACGAGCACTTCGCGCAGGCCTTGCTTACAAAACTCGCATATCCAAAAGTGATGGGTGGCCCGGTTAAAATCTGCACTTCCCCAAGGAGCGTTGCAGCCCGCCGCCGCCAAGGCGCAGCAGGTCAGGCTTGGGGCTGTTCTGATCCAGAAACATTGTGCACAACCACGCTCACCTGTTAGCCCAAGGTGAGTCCGTGTCTGTTGTTGCCCCAGAAATCCTTTCCGTTCCCCCCATGAAGTTGTCCGGTCTGGAGCCTGTCTCCATCGGCACCGGGTCGCTGTTTGTCAACGTGGGCGAGCGCACCAACGTGACCGGCTCCAAGGCCTTTGCCCGCATGATCCTGAACGGCGAGTACGAGCAGGCCTTGGCCGTGGCGCGCCAACAGGTCGAGAACGGCGCGCAGGTGATCGATGTCAACATGGACGAAGCCATGCTCGACAGTCAGGCGGCCATGGTGCGATTTTTGAACCTGATGGCCGGTGAGCCCGACATCGCCCGTGTGCCGGTGATGGTGGATTCGTCCAAATGGACGGTGATCGAAGCCGGTCTGCGCTGCATTCAGGGCAAGGGCATCGTCAACTCGATCAGCATGAAAGAGGGCGTAGACGAATTCAAGCGCCAAGCCAAGTTGGTCAAGCGCTACGGTGCTGCCGCCGTGGTCATGGCGTTCGACGAAAAAGGCCAGGCCGACATCTACGAACGCAAAATCGAGATTTGCGAGCGCGCTTACCGCGTGCTGGTGGACGAGGTGGGCTTCCCGCCAGAAGACATCATTTTTGACCCCAACATTTTTGCCATCGCCACCGGCATCGAAGAGCACAACAACTACGCGGTGGACTTCATCAATGCCACGCGCTGGATCAAAACCAACCTGCCGGGTGCCAAGGTGTCGGGCGGTGTGTCGAACGTGAGCTTTTCATTCCGTGGCAACGACCCGGTGCGTGAAGCGATCCACACCGTATTCCTGTACCACGCCATCCAGGCGGGCATGGACATGGGCATCGTCAACGCGGGCATGGTTGGCGTGTACGACGATCTGGAGCCGAACTTACGCGAGCGTGTCGAAGACGTGGTGCTGAACCGCCGCCCTGATGCGGGCGAGCGCTTGGTGGAAGTGGCCGACAGTGCCAAGGGCGCGGCCAAAGACGAGAGCACCAAGCTGGCCTGGCGCGGCACGCCCGATGCACCTGTGCGCGTGGCGCAGCGTTTGAGCCATTCGCTGGTGCATGGCATCACCGACTTCATCAGCGACGACACTGAAGAGGCCTACCAAGAGATTTTGGCCAAGGGCGGTCGTCCGCTGCATGTGATCGAAGGCCCGTTGATGGACGGCATGAACATGGTCGGTGACCTGTTCGGCCAAGGCAAGATGTTCTTGCCGCAGGTCGTCAAAAGCGCTCGCGTGATGAAGCAGGCCGTGGCGCATTTGCTGCCCTACATCGAGGCTGAAAAACTCGCGCAAGAAGCGGCGGGCCAAGACGTCAAAGCCAAGGGCAAGATCGTGATTGCTACTGTTAAGGGCGATGTGCACGACATCGGCAAAAACATCGTTACCGTGGTCTTGCAGTGCAACAACTTTGAAGTGGTCAACATGGGCGTGATGGTGCCCTGTCACGAAATTCTGGCCAAAGCCAAAGCAGAAAACGCCGACATCATTGGCCTGTCGGGCCTGATCACGCCCAGCCTCGAAGAGATGCAGTACGTGGCCAGTGAGATGGAAAAAGACCCGTACTTCCGCGAGCGCCAGATGCCGCTGCTCATTGGTGGTGCCACCTGCAGCCGCGTGCACACCGCCGTAAAGATCGCGCCACATTACAGTGGCCCGGTGGTCTATGTGCCCGACGCTTCGCGCAGCGTGGGTGTTGCGCAAGGCTTGTTGTCTGAGCAAGCCGCCAAATTCATCGCTGACCTGAGCGCCGATTACGACAAGGTGCGCGAGCTGCACGCTAACAAAAAGCAAACGCCGATGTGGACGTTGGCGCAAGCCCGCGCCAACAAGACGCCCATCGACTGGACCCAAGGCGTGCCCGCTGCGCCCAAGTTCATAGGCCGACGCGTGTTCAAAAACTACGACCTGGCCGAAATCGCGCAGTACATCGACTGGGGTCCGTTCTTCCAGACTTGGGATTTGGCGGGGCCTTTCCCCGCCATCCTGGATGACGAAGTGGTGGGCGATCAGGCGCGCAAGGTGTTGGCCGATGGCCAGGCCATGCTCAAAAAAATCATCGATGGTCGTTGGGTCACGGCCAACGCGGTACTGGGCCTGTATCCCGCTAACAGCGTGAACGACGATGACATCGCGCTTTACACCGACGAGTCGCGCAGTCAAGTTGCCATGACCTGGCGCGGCCTGCGTCAGCAGACTGAAAAGCAACGCATTGAAGGCGTGATGCGCCCCAGCCGCTGCCTGGCGGACTTTGTCGCCCCGCATGGCGTGGTGGCAGACCATGTCGGTGTGTTCGCTGTCACCGCGGGCATTGGTGCTGACAAACGCGCCGAGGCTTTTGAGGCCGCGCATGACGACTACAGCGCCATCATGCTCAAGTCTCTGGCTGACCGTTTGGCTGAAGCGCTGGCCGAGTGTTTGCACCAAAAAGTGCGCACCGACTTGTGGGGTTACGCCGCAGGCGAGGCGCTCAGCCACCCAGAGTTGATCGCCGAAAAATACCAGGGCATCCGCCCTGCGCCTGGCTACCCTGCCTGCCCCGACCACAGCGCCAAACAAGCCATGTTTGACTTGCTGCAGTGCCAGGACATTGGCATGGGCCTGACCGAGAGCTTGGCCATGACGCCTGCGGCCAGCGTGAGTGGTTTTTACATCGCTCACCCCGAAGCGCAGTATTTCAGCGTCGGCAAAGTGGGCGACGACCAAGTGAAAGATCTGGCCCAGCGCAGCGGTGTGCAGGTCAAAGACCTGCAGCGCTTGCTCGCGCCCAACCTCTGACGTCGGCTCTGAGGCCGTGTGCCAGGGCGCAGGCCGCAGCCCTAGCCAATGCGTGGTTTGTTGACCCACACGCATGTGCGTACACGTACTCATGGTGTAAGCTTTTCGTTTGTCACACAGCTTGGAGAATTTGACCATGAACCGATTCGCGATCCGCGCCAGCGCCTGGATGGCCACAGCGGCCTTGGCGCTCAGCCTGACAGGCTGCGGCTACAACGATTTCCAGCGCCTGGATGAGCAGACGACATCCGCGTGGTCCGAGGTGCTCAACCAATACCAACGCCGTGCCGATCTGGTGCCCAACATCGTGGCCACCGTCAAAGGCGAGGCCAATTTCGAGCAAGAAACCCTCACCCAAGTGATCGAGGCCCGAGCCAAAGCCACCAGTTTCCAGATCACCCCCGAGGTGCTGACCAACCCCCAGGCGCTGCAACAATTTCAGGCCATGCAAGGAGAATTGTCCAGCGCCCTGTCCCGCCTGATGGTGGTGTCCGAGCAATACCCCAACCTCAAAGCCAACCAGGGCTTTGCCGATTTGCGCGTGCAGCTCGAAGGCACCGAAAACCGCGTCACCGTGGCGCGCAACCGCTACATCGCTGCCGTGAAAGACTACAACGTGTTGGCCCGCAGCTTTCCTAGCAACCTGACCGCCAAGGTGTTTGGCTACGCGCCCAAGGCCAATTTCACGGTGGCCAATGAAGCGGCGCTCAGTGCGCCACCCAAAGTGGATTTCGGCAAGTGACGCAGGCGCACATGCGCCAGCAAGCGGCCTGGCCTGCTTGGTCCCGGACTTGGGCCATGTTGTCGCTGTGCGTGGCGCTTGGGGCCGCAGCCTTGTCGCCTGCATGGGCGCAAGCCTTGCTGCCCGTCCCCGCCCTCACTGCGCGGGTGATGGACCAAACCGGCACCTTGGCTGCCGCTGATGTGGCCGCACTTGAGCAGCAGCTGCTGGCCTTTGAGCAGCAGCGCGGCACACAAATCGTGGTCTTGCTGGTGCCCAGCACAGCACCTGAAGACATTGCCGATTTCACCCAACGACTGGGTGACAACTGGAAGATTGGTCGCCAGGAGGTCGGCGACGGCCTGTTGCTGGTGGTGGCCCTGAATGACCGGCGCTTGCGCATTGCGCCAGCCAAAGCGCTCGAAGGCGCGGTGCCCGACTTGGCCGCCAAGCGCATCATCGATCAAGTGATCACGCCCGCGTTTCGTCAGGGCGATGTGGCCGGTGGTCTGCGTGCAGGCTTGGCGCATTTGCAAGCCCGCATTGAAGGCGAGGCTTTGCCCCTGCCTGCAGCAAGCACGCAGCGTGTCGACACGGGTGGCGTGGATTGGCTGGACCTGACCGTTCTCTTGCTCGTTGCCGTGCCCTTGGTGGCCAGCGTGCTGCGCAGCATCTTGGGCAACCGGCTGGGGTCCATGGCTGCAGCTGGGGCAGCCGGTTTTTTGGCCTGGAACATGACCGGCTTGTTGTGGTTGGCGGGGCTGGCGGGCATGGCCGGCTTGATGACCGCACTGTTCATGCAGGCTTTGTCCAGCGCGTCGGTCAGCCGCAGTCGACATCGAGGCGGGGCCGGCAACACCGCCGGTTCGGGTGGTTGGGGCCGGGGATCGCATGGTGGCTGGGGTGGCTCGGGCGGCGGTGGTTTCTCGTCGGGCGGTGGCGGTAATTTTGGGGGCGGCGGCGCCTCCGGGAGCTGGTGATGCAAGCACAAGAAGCAATCGGACGCCGATGGCTGCGTTGGTGGCGTCACCGCTGGACGCCTGAGCGTGCTGCCGAACACGCCGTGCCGCCCGCCATGGCCGAGCGGCTGCAGGCGCGTGTGATGGCCAGCGAGGCGCGCCACACAGGCCAAGTGGTGTTGTGCATCGAAGGGGCACTGCCCAACAGCTACTTGTTTCGTGCTGTGCGCGTGGCCCCAGTGGAGGCGGTGGTGCGCGAACGCGCCTTGGCCTGGTTCGGCAAACTGCGTGTGTGGGACACCGAGCACAACAACGGCGTGCTGATCTACTTGCAGCTGGCTGAGCGCAGGGTAGAGATCGTCGCCGACCGGGGCATCAACCGCCATGTGCCAGATGGCCATTGGCAAAACGTGGTGCGGCAATTGGGCACGCAACTGCGTCAGTCTGATTTTGAAAATGGCCTGACCCAGGCCCTCGAAGAGGTCTCGGCACTGCTGGTCCAGCACTGCCCGCTCCCAGTGGGGCAAGCGCCTTCCAACGAACTGTGCGACCGGGTGGTGTGGGCATGACGCAATCACACGCCCTTGACCATCATCCATCAGCCGACAATGCGCCAGGCCATACTCGGCCATCGCGCAGCGCCCCTTAAGGCCCAAGCCATGCACACTTTCTGGACGGCCTGTGGCCACCAACACCTGACCCTCAATGCACGCGGCTGGCTCAGCGCGAGCCCCGACTATTGGCGCTTGTGGCTGCAGCGCCCCGAGCTGGCGTTGGTGCCCGAATCGTGCAAGGCCGAAAAGCGTTTGCATGCCGCCCTGACCAAGATGCCCAACATGCAGGTCACCCCTGCAGACTACAAACATTTCAAGGACGACGATGTCCGTGAAAATTACAAACTGTTTCTGCGCTTTCGCGATGAAGTGGAAAGCGCAGGCTCACTCGAAGCGGCCTACATGGGCTGGATCCAGAGCGGCAACATCCAGCTGCCGCCCCTGTTCATCGACTTGGTGGTGCAAGCCATCGTATGCAATGTTCTGGCCGATGTTCAGGACGCTTGGGTGTGGCGCGCTGCAGAGCTGCTGTTTCGCCGCCAACGCATTACGGTACGCGATGGCCGTGTGCTTTCAGG
>CALBEV010000166.1 GCA_937891045.1 uncultured Burkholderiales bacterium
CAGCCACCCAACCATCAGTTATTCAAAGTTGCACTTCGTGCTTGAATCCACCAAACATGCCTTCTTCGTTATTTACTCGTTACTCCGAACTGCGTCATCACACGTTGCAACTGGCTGCGCCACTGAGCGCCGAGGACCAATGTGTTCAGTCCATGCCAGACACCAGCCCCACCAAATGGCACCTGGCCCACACCAGTTGGTTCTTTGAAAGCTTGGTTCTCAAGCCTTTTTCTCAAAACTATCAAGTTTTTGATGAGGCATTTGCGTTTTTGTTCAACTCCTATTACGAAGCACTGGGGCCGCGCCATCCCCGACCAGAACGCGGCTTGCTCACGCGCCCTGGATTGAATGAGGTGATGGCGTTTCGCCAACACGTCGATGCAGCGATGCAACACCTGTTGAGCCATCCCGCAGGCTTGAACCCGCAAGCCCTGGCCTTGATTGAATTGGGTTTGAACCACGAGCAACAACACCAAGAGTTGTTGCTGACCGATGCCCTGCATTTGTTGTCTTGTCATCCCTTGCTGCCTTCTTATGACAGCAGCATGTCAAATTCCAAGGCGCATGTTGGCGAGATGCATTGGCTGTCCTATCCAGAGGGATTGCACAGTTTTGGTCGAGCCATGGATGAACCAGACTTTGCTTTCGACAACGAAACACCAAAGCACCAGCGCTTTGTGCAAGGTTTTCAAATCGCCAGTCGCTTGGTGAACTGTGGCGAGTACCTGGCCTTCATTCAAGACGGTGGCTACGACAACGCCGACCTGTGGCTGTCGGAAGGCCGTGCCCATGTGCTGAACAACGCTTGGCAATCTCCCCTGTATTGGTTGGCCCCACACGATCCTCGCGCTCCCTCAGACCAATGGCAGGTGTTTGGATTGAACGGCGTGCAAGCCCTCGACCCGCAAGCCCCGGTATGCAATTTGAGTTTTTACGAAGCGGCTGCATTTGCGCAATGGGCTGGTGCCCGCTTGCCCACCGAGTTTGAATGGGAGCTGGCCAGTGCGCACTCGCACATGCACGACCTGCATGGCCAGGTGTGGCAGTGGACCCGCTCGGCCTACGAACCCTACCCCGGTTTTGTGCCCGTCAGTGGGGCGGTGCGCGAGTACAACGGCAAATTCATGGTCGGCCAACAGGTCTTGCGTGGCAGCAGCTTTGCCACGCCCGCACATCACAGCCGCCACACATACCGCAACTTTTTCCCTGCCTCGGCACGCTGGCAGTTCAGCGGCTTGCGTTTGGCCAAAGACCTGCAAAGCCCAGCCTCATGATCGATCACTTAGAACACTTGCAGTTCATGCAGGACATGCAAACCGCACTGTCGCAATCGCCCAAAAGCATTTCACCGAAATATTTTTACGACCAAGCTGGTTCGGCCTTGTTTGACCGCATCTGTGCATTGCCCGAGTACTACCCCACGCGCACCGAGTTGGCGCTGTTGCAAACCCACGCGACGGACATCGGCCAATGCATGGGTGAACACGCAGACATCATTGAATTCGGTGCGGGCTCGTTGCAAAAAATCAGGTTGTTGTTGAAGACGGCTCAGCAACCAGCCCGCTATCTGCCTATGGATATTTCGGGCGTGCATTTAGAGGCAGCCAGCCTGACCTTGCAACAAGAATTTCCACACCTGCGGGTTCAACCCCTCGTGGCTGATTACACCCAAGACTGGCAACTGCCAGCAGCGCTTCCCCATGCGGGCAAGCGCGTGGCGTTTTTTCCGGGCTCGACCATTGGCAATTTTCCACCCGCACAAGCCCATGCTTTTTTTAAAAACTGTGCTCGAAATTTGTCGGGTGGCGCATTGCTGCTGGGTGTGGACCTGATCAAGTCACCTGATGTTTTGCATGCCGCCTATAACGATGCCCAAGGCGTGACGGCTGCCTTCAATCTCAACCTGTTGACCCGCGCCAACCGCGAGCTGGGCTGCGATTTCGACCTGACCAGGTTTGCACACAGCGCTTTTTACAACGCGCCTTTGCAACGCATTGAAATGCACTTGCTCAGTTTGCAAGCGCAGACCGTGCACTTGAATGGCGTGGCCTATGCGTTTGAGCAAGGCGAAACCTTGCACACCGAGTACTCGCACAAGTTCACCATCGCTGGTGTAGAACAGGCTGCGCTGGCAGCAGGATTGCAAGCCGGTGCGTACTGGACCGACCCGCAACACCAATTTGGCCTGCTTTGGCTGAACATCCCTCACACACAGGAGCACTGAACATGAAAGCCATTTGGAACGACACCGTGGTTGCCGAGAGCGACGACACCGTTTTGGTTGAAGGCAACCATTACTTCCCTGCGGATGCATTGAATCAAAACTTTGTGTCCAACAGCAACCACAAAACCGTGTGTGGATGGAAAGGGCAGGCCAGCTATTACTCGCTGCTGGTGAATGGGGAATTGAACAGCGATGCGGTTTGGTATTACGCCGACCCCAAACCCGAAGCCGAGAACATCCGTGGCCGCGTGGCCTTTTGGAAGGGCGTCAAAGTGGTGGCGTGATTCAGTTGAAGCGGTGGAGGCAGCACTGCAGATCTCTTTTTTAGAGGGCTAATCTGGCAACGGGGGCCGGTGGGTTGCGGGATCAGTGACCCTGGGAAATTAATAAAATTCACATTTGATGTGGCAAACTTCGTTTATGAAGTTTTTGCTGTCAATTTTGTTGATTTTTTCTGTGTGCAGCGCCAGTGCGTCAAAGATGCTCCAAGGAAAAGTGGTGTCTGTGGCGGATGGCGACACCATCACGGTTTTGGATGCTGAAAAAATCCAACACAAGATCAGACTGCAGGGCATTGACGCCCCGGAAAAAGCCCAGGCTTTCGGCACCAAGTCCAAGCAAGCTCTTTACGAATTGGTTCATGGCAAAACCGTGCAAATCTCGTATGAAAAGAGCGATAAGTATGGACGCATTGTGGGCAAAGTGTTGCTGGGTGGACAAGACATCTGCCACCAGCAAATCAAGGCTGGCTTGGCTTGGCATTACAAAAAATACCAAGACGAGCAACCCAGAGATGATCGTGATGCTTATCACGCCAGTGAGATGGCGGCCAAGAGCCAGAAATTGGGTTTGTGGTCAGACCTTCAGCCGGTGGCGCCCTGGGACTTTCGAAAAAGATAATCTGTATCTGAATACTTTGGGATTCCCAGGCTTGGCCTCCTTCAAAGCTGTGAATTCATGATGTAACCATGCCTTGGATCAGCTGGCGTGTGAAACTAATCAACACGCTTAACATGACGTCATGAATCACCCCTTACCGCAACCGCTGCAAGCCGAAGTTCACACGCTCCATGGAACCGCTGGTGCCATTGCGGTTTACGCGGCAGGGTCTGGCCCACCCGTGCTTTTGGTTCACAGCATCAATGCGCTGGCTTCAGCGGCTGAAGTTCGTCCAATGTTTGAGGCCTTGGGCCAAGACAACAGCGTTTATGCACTCGATTTGCCGGGCTATGGTTTGTCTGAACGACTGCCCCGTGCCTATACCGTGGCCGACATGTGCAACGCCATCAAGTTGGTGGCGCAATGGGTATCTGAGCGGCATCCAGGCCAGCCGCTTCACGTCGTGGGCGTGTCGCTGTCGTGCGAGTTTGTAGCCCGTGTGGCCCAGCAGTCACCGGGCTTGTTCAACACCTTGGCATTGGTCAGTCCCACGGGTTTTCGCGGCGGACGGTCTTTGCGTCAACCTGAAGGCAGCACCATGTTCATGGCTGGCTTCGACCGCTTTTTGCGCCGCCCCGGCCCTTGGTGGGGCCGCTTCTTGTTTCAGCAGTTGTCGCGTCCATCGGTGGTGCGTTACTTATTGCGCCGCACCTGGGGCGGCCAGGAGATTGATGAAGCACTGTGGGCCTATGCGGTGCTAACCGCCCACGTGCCCCATGCCGAACAAGCGCCTTTGTCTTTTCTCAGTGGCGG
>CALBEV010000167.1 GCA_937891045.1 uncultured Burkholderiales bacterium
AAACTTTCCCATCGGCTTGGCGCACCTCAATGTGCCCACTGCTGGCGCGGTAGTTGGCATAAATGAGCTTGAGCAATGTGCTCTTGCCCATGCCGGATGGGCCATCCAACACCACACACTCACCGGCATGAACCGACAGATTGACTTGGTCCAACACCTGCAGCTGGGCGCCATTTTGGTGGTGCAGCGTGAAGCGCTTGGACACCTGTTTCATTTGCAACATCGTCTTGTCCTTTGAGTTTCAGGCTTGCAACACAGAAGACACCAACAATTGGGTGTAAGGGTGTTGGGGATCGTCCAAGACCTGATCGGTGAGACCGGCTTCGACCACCTCGCCGCGTTGCATCACCATCATGCGGTGGGCCAACAAACGGGCCACTGCCAGATCATGGGTGACGATGACCACGGCCAATTGCATTTGGCGATTGAGTTGGCGCAGCAAATCCAGCACCCGGGCTTGGACCGAAACGTCCAGACCCGATGTGGGCTCGTCCATGAACACCAGCCTTGGGCTGGTCACCAAATTGCGGGCAATTTGGAGTCTTTGGCGCATACCGCCTGAAAAAGTGCGGGGCGTGTCATCGATCCGGGCGGTGTCAATTTCGACCCGCTGCAGCCATTCTTGGGCGGTGCTGCGCAAGCGGCCATAGTGCCGCTCGCCCAGGCCCATGAGCCGTTCGCCCACATTGGCCCCGGCAGAAACGTCCATGCGCAGCCCATCGGCCGCGTTTTGGTGAACGAACCCCCAATCGGTGCGCGCCAACAAGCGTTGCTGGGCTTCGGTCATGGCGTAGATGTCTTGCATTTGTCCGTCACGGCCAAGGTAAGTCACCTGGCCTGCATCGGGCTGGCACCTGGCCGCAATCGCATTGAGCAAGGTGGTTTTTCCAGAACCAGATTCGCCCACCACGGCCATGACTTCGCCCGGCCACAGGTCGAAGCTGGCGTCCTGCAGTGCGACCCGGTCGCCATAGCGCTTTTGTAGGCCACGCACGCGCAGCAAGGGGGGGGTGTTTTCAGTGGTTTCCATGTCAAATCTCGATCACAAAGCTCAAGCCATGCTGTTGAAATCCCAGCGAGGTGTAAAAAGCATGCGCTCGTTGGCGCTTCTGGTTGGATGACAGCACCAGCTTGTAGCAACCGCTGTCGCGCGCCAGTTGTTGTGCATGGCGCATCATTTGCTGACCCACACCTTGGTGTTGCCAGGCCTCATGCACCACCACGTCTTCGACAATCGCCGATGGTGTGCCCTGGTGCCCCAAGTTGTGCATGACCAGCAAGGCAAAAGTCCCCACGACTGCTTGCGCGCTGTCTCCATCACAGGCCACCCACAAGCGGTAATCGGGGTACGAGCGAAATTGCGTCCAAATCAGTTTGGCATCTGCCAAGCTCAAGACTTGGCCGTTGTCCATGTCGGGCTGGGCATACAGGGCCAGCACCCCGGGAAGGTCGGTTTCTGTGGCTTCTCGGATGTGCAAATTCATGGCGTGACGGCGGCAGTCGTAGGCGCTTCTTGGCGCGATTGGCAATGGTCTGAATCGGAGCACATGTGCAGCCGTTGACCGGCATCGTCGGTGATGACTTCGTCCAAAAAGGCATCGGTCGCACCGCACAGCGCACAAGCGGTATGCCACTTCTGGACCTCAAATGGGTGGTCTTCAAAAGCCAAGCTCTCGACCGGTGTGTATGGCGGCACCGCATAAATGCGTTTCTCGCGGCCCGCACCAAACAGCTGCAAAGCCGGGTTCATGTGCATTTTGGGGTTGTCAAATTTTGGAATGGGCGATGGCGACATGATGTAGCGCTGGTTCACCAACACCGGGTAGTCGTAGGTGGTGGCAATGTGCCCATAGCGGGCAATGTCTTCGTAAAGTTTCACATGCATCAAGCCGTATTCGGCCAAGGCGTGCAAGGTGCGCGTTTCGACCTCTCGCGGCTCCAAGCGTTGCATGGGCTCGGGCACCGGCACTTGGTAAACGATGATCTGCCCTTCTACCAAGGGCTTTTCTGGGATGCGGTGGCGTGTTTGGATGAGTGTGGCTTCGTGGGTTCGGGTGGTGGTGGCCACACCCGCTGTGCGTTCAAAAAAGCGCCGGATATTGACCGCGTTGACCGTGTCGTCGGCACCTTGGTCGATGACCTTCAGCACATCGTCTGGTCCGATCACCGATGCGGTGACTTGGATACCCCCTGTGCCCCAGCCATAAGGCAAGGGCATCTCGCGCGAGCCAAACGGGACTTGGTAGCCTGGGATGGCGACGGCTTTGAGAATGGCGCGGCGAATCATGCGCTTGGTGCGTTCGTCCAGATAGGCGAAATTGACCGCTGGTGCTGGCTGATGCGCCTGGGTGTCTGGCGCTGGCATTGTTTCGTGGGTGCTCATAGGTTCACCTTGGGTGCATGGGGCAAGTCAGATGTCGGTGGGTGGGTTGCTTGGGACGCCTGCGCGCGCATCTTGCGCACCAACTCCAGCTCGGACTGGAAATCGACGTAGTGCGGCAGCTTCAAGTGCTGAACAAAACCCGAGGCCTCCAAGTTGTCGCTGTGCGACAGGACAAACTCCTGCATCTGTGCGGCCGACTCGACGGGTTCGCCCAATTCTTCGGCCCGCAGCGCCCGATCGACCAAACTCATGGCCATGGCTTTGCGTTCACTGTAGCCAAAGGCCAGTCCGTAACCGCGGGTGAATTTGGGGGGCTCGCTTTGGCTGCCAGCGAATTGGTTGACCATTTCGCACTCTGTGATTTCGATGTCTCCAATGGAGATGGCAAAGCCCAGCTCTTCCGGCTCGATCTCCACCGCCAGTTGGCCTAACCGAATTTCGCCCACGAACGGGTGGGTGTGCGAATAGCCGCGTTGCGTGGAGTAGGCCATGGCCAGCAAGAAGCCCTCGTCGCCACGCGCCAAATTTTGCAATCGCGTGGCGCGGCCTGCTGGAAATCGCAGGGGTTCACGCGTCAAATCCATGGGGGCAGGGTCGTCTTTTTTGGGTTCGAAACGTTCAATCAGCCCTTCTTGGTTGAGCAAGTCCACCACGCGCGGCACCGAGGCGGGGAGGTCTGCACTCTGACCCGTGGCCCCGGTGTCCGGCCCGTCTTCCGCTTGAGATTGGGCCAACAAACTGAAATCCAGCAAGCGCTGGGTGTAGTCGTAAGTGGGGCCCAAGACTTGGCCGCCGGGTAAGTCTTTGAACGTGGCCGAAATCCTGCGGTCCAGTTGCATGTCCGCTGTGTGAAGCGGTAGGGTGCTGCCCCATCGCGGCAAGGTGGCACGGTAAGCGCGCAATAAAAATATGGCTTCGACCAAATCGCCACTGGCTTGCTTGATCGCCAGTGCGGCCAACTCCGGGTCGTACACAGAGCCCTCGGTCATGACGCGGTCGACCGACAGTTTGAGTTGCTCTTGGATCTGCCGCACACTGAGTTCGGGCTCAGCGGTGTCTCCCCGCCGCTGCGCGGCCACCCGCTGGTAACTGTTGAGAATGGCGGTCTCTCCGCCCTTGACTGCAACGTACATGTCAGTCCTTTCCTGCAGGCAAAATACAAGTGGTGCGCGGCAGGCCAATGACCGGGTCGTTGTGGTCAAAAACACATCGATGCCACGCGGGAAAATGCCATGGTTTTGCGCCCACTGTTCGGTGAAGTCTCTGGCCAGACCCGCTACATTCAAGCTGCAAGCTTGGGCGATGCCAGGTCCGGTCAAGCGCCAAGCTGGCGTGTTCGAGTCAACGCTGTGCACCTCGATCACGCAGGTGGCCGACTGGTCTGGGTCCGCGTCAGTGCCTTGGCGCAAACTGGCCAAGTGGGGCATGATTTCGCCTGCGGCGATCCACAAAAATTGCGCTTTTTCAGGGTGCTCTACCAATTGGCAACCGGTGTGAAATCGGAGCCACTCGCCCGCATGGCTTTGGGCCAAAACAGGCGAAAGCCACAGCGAAGCATCGTCATCGAGCAACGCCAACAACAAGGCCGCTGAAGCGCCGTGGCCTTTGTCGGGCAGCGCGTTTTTCAGCGGCACTTCCTGTGCACGCCCGGGCATGGACAAGGCTTGCAGGGCCACGCGAAAAACCGCTTGACTGCCCAAAGCCTCGTCGTCAAAACCGGCCACCAAACTGTTCAGTTCTTGGGCGCTCATGCCTCATCTCCTTCGTCTTCGCCGCCGGCCTCTCGCGCCACGGTGAGGAAATCCACCTTGGTGCTTTGTGCCTGTTGGTGGCGTTTGGCTTGCAAGTGCAGCAAGTACTCTCGAACCGGGTTCAGCAAGCTGATTTCAAGGTCGGGGTATTGGGTCGGGTCTTGCAGCAAGGCATCGGCCAAGGCCGCCAAGCGGGCTTGTCGGTGGTCTCGTCCAATCACATACGACACACCCACTGCGGTCGGCGCGTTGGCTTGGGTCAGTCGCAATGCGCAACGGGTGACTGTCATTTCGCCCAGGTTGAAGCGTTCGCCTGTGCCCCCTATACGGCCTTGGACCATCATCAAACCCGTTTCAGGTTTGCGCAGCCAGACGGGGGGACTGGTGGTGAACGGCAACAACGCCTGTTGCATCAGGGTGTGTGGCGCCCTTGCCAGCAAGGCCATCCACTGGGCGCGTGTGGTTGACGGATTTTCTGGGGCTTTGTCAAAAGAATGAAACATCTGTGTGGCAACCTCTTGCTTGTCTAGACAAATCAAATACAAATGTGAGCTTAGGCAAGCTTTGTGTAGCCTTCATGACAAACATGAACTCTTCTTTTTCAAATGTCACGTCTGAAGACGTGTGGCCCGAGCGCAATCCCTTTTGGTTGCGCATTGCCCAACAGCTGTCAGAGGCTATCGGACAAGGTGTGTATGCGCCAGGCGCACGATTGCCCTCTGAACATGCTTTGGCGCAGCAGTTCGGGGTCCATCGCCACACCATCCGCCGCTCTTTGGCCAGCTTGGTGCAGCGCGGCTTGGTGCGCTCCACACAAGGCAGTGGCAGCTTCGTTGAGGCATTTGCGGTGGACTTGGCTTTGGGCAAACGCACCCGACACCAACACAGCCTCAGCCAAGCAGGTCTGCGTGGTGGTTTGCGCGTACTGCAGTCGTGTGTCCTGCAGGCGGATGCCGCGCAGGCCGATGCTTTGAGGGTGGCAGAGGGTGCGCCTGTGTTGTATTTGCAGGTGCAAGGGGAAGGCGCAGGCCAAGTGCTGCATGTCAGCGATCGCTACTTTCCGCTGCCGCGATTTGAAAAACTGGCCGATGTGGTGCGAGAGACCGGCTCCATCACCCAAGCGTTTGCCCAGCATGGCGTTCCCGATTATTTGCGCAAAGAAAGCCGCATCAGTGCGCGTTTGCCCAGCCGAGAGGTGGCTGCCTTGCTGTGCCAAGCCCACACCCAGCCTGCCTTGCGGGTCAGCAGTGTGAATGTGGACACCCAGCAGGTGCCCATTGAATATGCGCTGACTTGGTTTGCGGGTGACCGCGTCACCCTCACGGTAGAACACGATGGCCTTTGAACCCACGTCCACACCTTACCGCTGTGCGGTTTATTTTGTACCAGCCCCAGAAAGTCTCTGGTGGCATGCGGGCAGCACATGGCTGGGCCGTTGTGCCGCCAGTGGCGACAGAACGCCTGCATTGGACATCGACGGGGTGGATTCCCTGGTGTTGGAGGCCTGCACGGCCGAGCCTCGGCGTTATGGCTGGCACGCCACGCTCAAAGCACCTTTCATCCTCGCCGCTGATCAGACAATGGACACTTTGTGTGCACGCGTGCGTGAAGTGGCCGCCAGCTTTCAGGCCTTTGACTTGCCTGCGTTGCGGGTGAGCGCACAAGGCGATTTTCTGGCTCTGCGACCCGTGGGCGATGTCACGCGAATCCATGCGGTTGCTGCCGCTTGTGTGACCCGCTTGCAAGCCCTGTCGGCCCCTCTGAGTGCGGCCGAATTGAGCCGCCGTCGTTTGGCCCCGTTGACCCCTGAGCAAGACCGCTTGCTTCTGGAGTGGGGCTATCCCTGGGTGCTGTCGCATTTTCAATTTCATATGTCATTGACCGGGCGGCTGAATGCTTTACGCCCTGCAGAAAGAGCGGCATTGATGCAAGCGGCCCAAGTGCATTTTGAGAGCTTGCCTGTTTGCCGGTTTTCTCACTTGGCCCTTTTCACCGAGTCCCTTCCCGGCAGCGATTTCAAGCTGTTGGAGCACATGGCGTTGCAGGCATGAACCCCACACTGATTTACGTGATGGGTCCGTCGGGCGCGGGCAAGGACAGTGTGCTCGGTTGGATGCGTGAACACTGGCCCAGCCATGTCCCTGTTCACTGGGCACAGCGCACGATCACGCGTGTGGCGAAGGCAGGCGGAGAAGATCACGAAGCGGTCGATACCGCTGAATTTTTGCAATTGCAAGAAGAGGGTGCGTTCGCCATGTCGTGGCAGGCCAATGGTTTGTATTACGGTTCGCGGCACGCGCAGTTGTTGCAACG
>CALBEV010000168.1 GCA_937891045.1 uncultured Burkholderiales bacterium
CCATAGGCCAACACCAGCGCCACGGGCAGCCAGCCTTTCAAGGCGTCCAGCAGCAAGGTCAAGATGGCGGCCTTTTTGCTGCCCGAGCGCAACACATTGGTGGCCCCTGGATTTTTGCTGCCGTAGCTGCGCGGGTCGTTCAGCCCCATCAGGCGGCTCACAATCACCGCAAAACTGAGCGAACCCAGCACATAACTGACCAACACCACGGCCACCGGAATCAACGCATCCATCCAAAGCTCCCTTGTTCTTGTACGGGCGTCATTCTGCCAGTGCGCAGTTCACCGGCTGGGCGCCAAGCAAACGCACACACACCTGGGGGTCGATGCCCACCAGATAACCGCGCCTGCCGCCGTTGATGCAAATGCGCGGCAAGGCGAGGATGGTTTCTTCGATGAAAACCGGCATGGTACGTCGCGTGGCGAAGGGCGAGGTGCCGCCCACCAAGTAGCCGCTGAGCCGATTGGCCACCTCGGGCGCACAAGGCTCGACCGATTTCAAACCGATCTGCCGCGCCAGGTTTTTGGTGGACACCTTGCAGTTGCCGTGCATCAAGACCACCAAGGGTTTGGCGTCCTGGTCTTGCATGATCAAGGTTTTGACGACCGTAAAAGGGTCCATGCCCAACACCTGCGCGCTGTGCTGGGCCCCGCCGTGCTCCAGGTACTCGTAGGGGTGCTCGGTGAAACTCACCCCCTGCTGGCGCAAGAGTGCCGTGGCTGGGGTTTCGCTGACCTTGTCTTTTTTGGCCATCGCCTCAGATCACAAAGCGGGGTCGCGCATTTCCCAACGGATCTCGTCAATCGCCTTGAGCACCTCGGGCGTCAGCTGGGTGCTCCAGGCGGCCAAGTCTTCGTTCAGCTGCGCCAGCGACGTCACACCGATGATGGTGCTGGCCACACTCCAGCGGTGGTAGCAAAACGCCAGCGCCATCTGGGTGGGTGTCATGCCGTTGTCGCGTGCCAACTGGTTGTAACGGCGGGCAGCGGCCAAGGCCTCCGGGCGGCCCCAGCGCTGCTTGCGCATCGAGTCGTAGCGGGCAATGCGGCCGCCATCGGGCACCAAGGGGCCCTTCAAATCGTCGTGGTCATACTTGCCCGTGAGCAGACCAAACGCCAATGGCGAATAGGCCAGCATCGACACGTTCAGGCGGTAGCAGGTTTCGTCCAGCCCGTTGTCGTAAGTGCGGCTCACCAAGGCATAAGGGTTTTGCACCGTGGCCACACGGGGCAAGCCGTGCTGCTCGGCCAGGCGCACAAATTCGTGCACGCCGTAGGGCGTTTCATTGGACAGCCCGATGTAGCGCACCTTGCCCGCCTGAACCAGCTTGGACAGCGCTTCGAGCTGCTCGTGGATCGAGGTGCCTGGCTTGTCCTTGGCCGGGTCGAAATACGTCATGCCAAACACCGGCGCATGGCGCTCAGGCCAGTGGATTTGGTACAAATCGATCACATCGGTTTGCAGGCGGCGCAGGCTCGCGTCGCAAGCGTTGAGGATGTCTTGCCCGGTCATGCCCGTGCCCTCACGGATCCAAGGCATGCCCCGCGAAGGGCCGGCCACTTTGGTGGCCAGCACCAGTTTTTCGCGGGCACCGGGGTGCTTGGCGAACCAGTTGCCAATGAAGGTCTCGGTCGCCCCGCAGGTCTCAGCCGAAGCAGGAACGGCGTACATCTCGGCCGTGTCAATGAAGTTGATGCCAGCCTCCAGCGAGCGGTCCAGGATGGCATGGGCGTCGGCTTCGCTGACCTGCTGGCCAAAGGTCATGGTGCCCAAGCAAATGGGGGTGACTTGCAAATCGGACTGGCCGAGTTGAACGATTTTCATGGTGTTTCCTGTGGATTTGGCAATGGTGAAAGGCAAGCCGCACTCGGGCTGGCCCAGTTGGGTCTTATTTTGTCACGGGTGGGCTCAGTTATTTGTCGCCGAAGCTCTCGCCTCCTCTTGCAAGCGCAGCACCCGGCGCTGCACTTTGCCCGTGGTGGTCATGGGCAGTTGGTCAATGAACTCGATCTCTTTGGGGTATTCATAAGGGGCCAGCAAACCCTTCACATGGGCCTGCAGTTCGCGGCGCACCTCGTCGTCAAAGCCGGCCTGGCCGGGCCCGACGGGCCTGCGGGCCAGCCAGTCGGGTGACAACACCACATAGGCCTTGACCAACGCCCCCCTGTCCTTGTCGGGCTTGGGCACCACAGCGGCGTTCTGCACGGCCGGGTGTTTGACCAGGCAGTTCTCGATCTCGCCGGGGCCAATGCGGTATCCGGCTGCTTTGAACATGTCGTCGGTGCGGCCTTGGTACCAAAGGTAGCCATCCTCGTCCGCCACCGCCATGTCGCCGGTGCGGCACCAGTTGCCTGTGTATTTGGCTTCGGTTGCCTTGTCGTTGTTCCAATAGCCCAAAAAGAACACCGGGTCTGGGTGACCGTGCACATCGAAGCGGTTCACCGCCACTTCACCCGGCGTGCCGACGGGGCACAAATGCCCAGCGTCGTCGGTGACCGCGACCTGGTGACCCGGATAGCCTTTGCCCATGCTGCCGGGCTTGGCCGGCCACAGGCGGGTGCAGTTGCCCACCACGTAGTTGATCTCGGTCTGGCCAAACATCTCGTTCACCGTGACGCCCAGTTGCGCTTGGCAGTAACCAAAGACCGCATCGCCCACCGCTTCGCCCGCGCTCATCATGGCTTGCAGCTTCAGGCGGTAGCGGGCTTTGACATCGGGCACGGCCTTCATCATGGCTTTGAGCGCGGTGGGGAACAAAAAGGTGTGTGTCACGCCGTGGCTTTGCAAAATCTCGAAGGCCGCTTCGGGTGAAAAGCGCCCGTTGAAGGCCACGATGGGCCGACCAAAGTAGAGGCTCGGCAGCAAGGCGTCCATCAAGCCACCCGTCCAGGCCCAGTCGGCAGGCGACCAGAACACCGCTTTGGACGGGCGACTGGCATCCGCCGGGTCAAAACCAAACCAGTTTTGGCTGCACACAAAACCCGTCAAGTTGCCAATCAACGCCCGGTGCGGGATGAGTCCGCCCTTGGGGTTGCCGGTGGTGCCGCTGGTGTAGATCAGTACGGCAGGGTCGTCGGCCAAGGTGCTCACGGCTTTGAACGATGCGGCTTGGCTGGCCACGGCTTGCGCGTAATCCAGGTCGGCCAGCGGCCCGGCCTGCCCCACGCCGATCAGGCTTTGCAAGCCGGGGCATTCGGGGCGGGCCTGCTGCAAGGCCTGAATGGTGGATTCGTCGCACACGGCCACACGGGCCTGGCTGTCGTTGATGCGAAAGGACAGCGCCTCGGGGCCGAACAACATGGACAGCGGCATGGCCACCGCGCCCATTTGCAGCACCGCCATGTAGGCCACAGCCGTCTCAAAGCGCTGGGGCAGCACAATCGCCACCCGGTCACCGCGCCGCACGCCTTGGCCCTGCAGCACCCGGCTCAGGCGGTTGGCCGCGCTTTGCAACTGGCCAAATGTCCAGCTTTGGCCCAAGCCCTGCCCGGCCACATGTTCACGGATGGCGGTGCGCCTCGCCGTGGCGGGCCGCGCAGCCCACTGGCCGCAGCAAGCTTGCGCCATGTTGAAGCGCTTGGGCACTTTCCAACCGAAACCTTGGTGAATGGCCGCATAGCGGTCGGCGCTTGGCGGGAGGGTGTGGTCCTGGTTGCGACTGACGCTCATCGTGTGTCTCCTTATGATCGAAAGTATGTACCAAGTTCA
>CALBEV010000169.1 GCA_937891045.1 uncultured Burkholderiales bacterium
CTGCTCCAGCGGCAAGTCCTTGCCAGCAATAAAGGTCTGCGCTTGCGCATCGGGGTTGAGCGTGAGCAAGGCCTGTGCGTCAGCGTCGAGGTTGTCCACCGCTTCAACGATGAAGGTGGGGCCCGCTTGGATCGCTTTTTTGACCGTGCAGCGGTCGATGGACCGCAAGATGCCTTGGCGGTCTTTGTCGGACATCTCGGCCGGCAACTCCACCTGGATCTTGATGGTCTGCAAATAGCGGTCCTCGGGGTCCACGATGTTGTTTTGCGACAGGCGGATGTGCTCGGTGGAGATGCCGCGCGTCTCGCAATACAGCTTCACAAAATACGCCGCACACAAAGCCGACGAGGCCAAAAAATAATCGAACGGCCCGGGTGCAGAGCCATCGCCCTTGTAGCGAATAGGCTGATCGGCCAGCACGGTGAAGTCGTCAAACTTGGCCTCAAGGCGCAGTTTGTCGAGAAAGTTGACTTTGATTTCCATGCCGTGGTTCCAAAAAAATGCGCCCACGGTGGGGCGACTGGTGTGTGTCATCCAAGGGCCAAGGCGACTGACCCTGCGCAGGGGCCTCAACCCCAGAGTTTTTTAACCCGAGCGTCCCGCCCACAACTCAATCGGTAGTAGTTGTAGCGCAGTTCGTTCTTTTTGTAGTAATCCTGGTGGTACTCCTCGGCCAGATGAAACGCCGAGCTGGGCGCCAATTCGGTGTGAATGGTGGTGAAGCGGCCACTGCTGATCAGGGCGTCACGGCTGGCCTCGGCGACGGTGCGTTCGGCCTCATTTTGCCAATAGATGCCGCTGCGGTATTGAGGGCCCACATCACAAAATTGCTGGTCTTTGACGGTCGGGTCGATGTGCCGCCAAAAGTAGTCGACCAACTGCGTGTAACTCACTTGGCTTGGGTCGTACAGCACCGTCACCGCCTCGGTGTGACCCGTGTGACCGGCGCTGACTTGCGCATACGTGGGCTTGGGTGTTTTGCCTGCGGTGTAACCCGAGTCAACGGCCACCACACCGGCCAGTTTTTCAAAGTCGGCCTCGATGCACCAGAAACAGCCACCGGCAAACAAGGCGTAAGCCATGGGCTTGCCGTTGACCACGGGTGCAGCTTCCACCTCGGTGGGCGTGGTCAGGGCAGCGGGTGCTTGGCCCGCGCTGGAAGACTGGCTGGGCGTGCAAGCCGTCAACAAAAATGCGCCAACGGCCCATGCCATGGCCAACCAACGCAGGGGCCTCAAAACAGGGGGTCTGTTCATGATCATGTCCTCAAAGCGGGGAGCGTTTGGCCTTCTGGCACAAACGTTAGGGCCACACCGTTGTTGCAAAAGCGCTTGCCCGTGGGCTTGGGGCCGTCATTAAACACATGGCCGTGGTGCCCGCCACAGCGCGAACAGTGGTATTCGGTGCGCGGGTAGATAAGCTTGTAATCGGTGGTGGTGCCCAAAGCATTAGGCAAGCCTTGAAAAAAACTGGGCCAACCTGTGCCGCTCTCGTATTTGTGGGCCGCGCTGAACAAGGGCAAATTACAAGCCACACACACAAAGGTGCCTGGCCGCTTCTCGGCATTGAGCGGGCTGCTGCCCGCGCGCTCGGTGCCGTGCTCAAACAGCACCTCATACGCACTCGGCGAGACCCACTTGCGCCACTCGGCTTTGGTTTTCTTCAGCGGGAAAGCGGCCGCCACCGCGCTCAAGGGCAGCGTGGCGCTGGCCAGCCAAGCTGAGAAGATTTTGAACATGTTGCGTCGTTTCATGGGAGTGACCTGGTTGGTTGATGAAACACTGGGCTTCATGATTGCATTCGTGCGGCAAGCCGGAAAGTTACAGCGCGCGACACAAGTGCTTCTGGATTGTCCTGTTTTTGACCATGCGTGGCATCGGTTGAGTGTCATACACCCACAAAACCCCTCAATGGTTCAACTGCCCCCAAGCCTTATCCAGCCGCTTAATGCTGACCGGCTGCGGGGTGCGCAACTCTTGTGCGAAGAAGCTCACGCGCAACTCTTCCAGTAACCAGCGGAACTCCAGCATGCGGGCGTCTTGGGCGCCTTTGCGTTCGGCCACCAGACGCCAGTAGCGTTGTTCTTGCGGTTTCAGCTCGGTCAAGCGCTGGGCGTCGCGGGCGGGGTCTGCGCGGTATTTGTCCAAGCGCTGGGTGATGGCCTTGAGGTAGCGGGCGTAATGCTGCAGCTGCGGCCACGGGGTGGCGGCCATGAAGTTTTTGGGCATCAGGCGTTGCAGTTGCGCTGTGCAGTCTGCGGTCGCGTCAGGGGCGTTTTTGGTGTCCTTGATCTTGCGGGTGGCTGCGCCAAACTCCAGCAAGATGGTGCCCGCAAGCCGCGCCACTTCGTTGGCAATCAGGGTCAGGCGGCCCCGGCCTTCTTCGATGCGGCGCTTGAAGGTGATTTCATCGTTGGGCAGCGGGTCGAGCAAGAAGGCCCGGTCCAGCGCCACGTCGATGATCTGGGCTTTCAGCTCGTCGGCGGTGCCCAGCGGCATGTAGGCCACGGCCATTTTTTGCAGGTCGGGGATGTTTTTCTCAAGGTACTTGAGCGCGTCTTTGATTTGCAGCGCAAACAGGCGGCGCAGGCCCGCGCGGTTTTTGCTGGCGGCCACATCGGGCTCGTCAAACACCTCGATGCTGACGGCGTCTTGCATGTCCACCAGCGCGGGAAAGCCAATCAGGGTCTGGCCGCCTTTGCTGATCTCCATCAGCTCGGGGAGTTCG
>CALBEV010000170.1 GCA_937891045.1 uncultured Burkholderiales bacterium
TGCTGTACAACCGCAACGCCCTGTTTTTGGGCGGCATGCGCCCGCATTACTATTGCCTGCCGGTGCTCAAGCGCGAAACCCACCGACTGGCGCTGGTGCAAGCAGCCACCAGTGGCAATGCCCGGTTCTTCTTGGGCACCGACAGCGCCCCGCACCCCGCGCACCTCAAGGAACACGCCAGCGGTTGTGCAGGCTGCTACACCGCCCACGCCGCCATCGAGATGTATGCGGAAGCCTTTGACCAGGCCGGCGCGCTGGACAAGCTTGAAGGCTTTGCCAGCTTCTTTGGGGCTGACTTTTACGGCCTGCCACGCAATACCAGCACGATCACCCTGCGCCGTGAAAGCTGGACGCCCGCAGAGAGCTTTGCCTTTGGCGAGGCCGAACTCAAGCCTCTGCGTTCGGGAGAAAGTCTGCCGTGGCGTCTGGTGGCGGGCTGAGCCCCAACGGGGCTGGGCAGCGCTGCGCGCCCGCCTCCAGCTTGGGCGTGTCCGACATCGATTGGGACGCGGCTTGGTTGGCCGATTGGCGTGGGGTGGGTGAGCCTATCGCACGGCAAGTGGCGGCAGGCGTTGCCCAGCCTGAGGCCTTGAACGCGGCGGGCCGTGTACCCGTGCGCTTTGTGCCGCAAGCCGACTTGCCCGAGGGCCAAGCTTACGAATACTTCATTTTTGCCACGGCCCAGGTGCCCACCCGCGAAGGCTTGCACGACTTCTTCAACGCGCTGTGCTGGATGCATTACCCGCTGGCCAAAAAGCGCCTGAACGAGTTGCAGGCCCGCGAAATCGCCCGCGCCGGTGTGGGGCAGGTGCGCGGCCCGGTGCGCGACGCCGCCACCGTGTTCGATGAAAACGCGCTGCTGATCCAGACCTCCGATGCCGTGTGGTCCGCCTTGACCGAGCATCGGTGGATCGATGCCTTTGTGACTTTGCGCAGTGAGTGGGCGCACACATGTCTTTTGGCCTTTGGCCATGCCGCGCTCGAAAAAGCGGTGCAGCCCTACAAATCGATCACTGTGCACCTGTGGCGCGTGCCGCAAGGCGTGGTGCAAGCTGACCTCGACGCTTGGCTGGCGCAAGACCTCACGCCCGATAAATTGGCCCGCAAACCCTTCAGCCCCTTGCCTTTGCTGGGGGTGCCGGGCTGGTGGCTGGCCAACGAAGACCCGGCTTTTTACGCCGATGCCAGCGTGTTCCGGCCCTGCAGAAGCCCGCGCCTGGCAGAAAAACCGTACGCCAATCCGGAAATCACGCCCCTGGCTTGATTTTGGAGTCTGACACCCTAATATCCCTCCCAACGTGCCCGCGTCTTTCGGGTGAAAGTGAAACTCAACATGAAACGCATTTTTCTTTTTGTCGTGACCAACTTGGCCGTGGTGCTGGTGTTGGGCATCGTCGCCAACTTGCTGGGCGTGAACCGCTTCCTGACGTCCAATGGCCTGAACCTGGGCGCTTTGCTCGGCTTTGCGCTGATCATGGGCTTTGGTGGCGCCATCATTTCTTTGCTCATGAGCAAATGGATTGCCAAGATGTCCTCGGGGGTCAAGGTCATTGACCAACCGGCCAATGCCGACGAAGCCTGGATTGTGGACACCGTCCGCAAATTGGCCGACAAAGCCGGTATCGGCATGCCTGAAGTTGGCATCTTCCCGGGTGACCCCAATGCTTTTGCCACGGGCGCTTTCCGTGACTCGGCTTTGGTGGCGGTGTCAACAGGCTTGTTGCAGAACATGACGCACGAAGAAATTGAGGCCGTCCTCGCCCATGAAGTCGCGCACATCGCCAACGGCGACATGGTCACCATGACCTTGATCCAGGGCGTCATGAACACCTTCGTTGTCTTCATCTCCCGCGTCGTGGGTTATGCGGTGGACAGCTTCTTGCGCAAGGGTGACAGCGAAAACTCTGGCCCCGGCATCGGCTACTACGTGACCACCATCGTGATGGACATTTTGCTGGGCGTTCTCGCTGCGATCATCGTGGCCTGGTTCAGCCGTCAGCGCGAGTTCCGTGCCGATGCCAGCGCTGCGCAACTCATGGGCCGCAAGCAGCCCATGATCAACGCCTTGGCCCGCTTGGGCGGTGTGCACACCGCTGAGTTGCCCAAGAGCATGGCTGCCATGGGCATTGCGGGCGGCATTGGCCAGTTGTTCAGCACCCACCCGCCCATCGAGGAGCGCATCGCTGCGCTGCAAAACAGCGCTTTATAAAGACGACTCGTCTTTGGCCAATGTGTCCAGGTGGGTGGTGTCGCCCCAACCCACCAGCGACAGGCCTTGTGGTGTCCACAGCAGTCGGTTGACGGCCGTGTTGGTCAGGGCCCAAGTGCGCGGTGCTTGCAGGTCCAGGCGGGTGGCAGCGCGGTACAGGATGTCCAGCACGCCACCATGGGCGACCATCACGACTTGCTGGCCGGGGTGCCGGGCGGCGAGTTCGTCTACAGTGGCCACGATCCGTTCGCGCAAGTTGATCAAGGATTCTCCGCCCTCTGGAGGCTTCCAGTCGGGTGTGCGTTTGCGCCAATGCCAGGCGTGCTCGGGCAGCTCGACTTCGATTTCGGCAAAAGTGCGCCCCTGAAATGCACCGAAATGGCGCTCCCTCAGTCCGGGGTGTGTGCTTAACGTCTGGCCTGTGGCCTGTGCAATGGCTTGGGCCGTGGTGTGGGCGCGTGACAGGTCGCTGGCGTAAATCGCATCAATGGCATCGCGCTTCACCAGCGCCTGGGCCAGGTGCTGCGCTTGGCGCAGGCCCACGTCGTTGAGTGGGATGTCCAGATGGCCCTGCAAACGGGTGTCCACGTTCCAGGCGGTTTCGCCGTGGCGAATGGCCAAAATACGGGTCGGTTCCATAAAATCCTAGATTCAGCGCGGCACTTCGATGTTGACCCGGCGTGGGCCATTAGGCGGGTTGGGGAAATTGGCCAGGGCAGCCTGGAACAGGGTGGCAAAAATCGGCACGCTGTCGCTCCAGGGGCCTG